>JAVBUG010000098.1:0-15954 GCA_031555515.1 Microbacterium sp.
GGTGGCGGTAGCCGCATCGAAGAAGCCCGGATCGAAGCTGTAGAGCTTCACCTGGTCGGCGCGGTGGATCTTCTTGCCCGCCCACGGTGCGGCCACCTTCACCGGATCGCGGTGTGTGTACACCGCGACCCGCGCCCCCGCGAGGCTGCCGGTGTGCAGGCGGGCGGCATCGGGGGCTCCCACCTCGATCCAAGCCACCAGCGCGCCGGTGAGATCGCGCACGAGCACAGCGGGCTCGTCGGTGGCCGAGATGCCCTCGCTGAAGGCGATGCCGTCCTCGTACTCGAGCGCATACGCGAGCACGCGCGTGAGCATGAACGCGTCGGTCTCTGAGGGATGCCGCGCCACGCGCACCGAGAGATCCTCGTAGACGCTCCGATCGACGTCGGCCAGCTGGATGTCGAAGGTGTACATGGTCACGCCGATCGCCATGGGAATCGAGCCTACGCGGTGGCGGCGCATGTAACGCCTGTTACCGTGTCCGGATGACGACTGATGCGAGCGTGTCGTGGCTGCTGGTCATCCCGAAGGTCCCGGCGGAGCCGTCTCGCCACCGGGTGGCGGTCTGGCGGGAGCTTCGTCGCGTCGGCGCCGTGCCCGCGGCATCCGGAGCGTGGACCATCCCCGATCTGCCCGCCTTCACGGATGCGCTGCCGACGGTTCGCGAGCTCGCCGAGCGCGGCGGTGGAACGCTGGCGGTGCTCACCGTCGCCTCGCACGGCGAAGACGACATCGCGGTGCTGCGCGACGCCTTCGTCGCCGCGCGCACGGACGAGTGGGCGGAGTTCATCGCGGACTGCGGCAAGTTCTCCGACGAGATCGACCGCGAGATCGCCAAAGCGAAGTTCACCTTCGGCGAGCTCGAGGAGGAGGAGCAGAGCCTCGAGCGCCTGCGCCGCTGGCATCGTGATCTTCGCCGGCGCAATGTCGTCGAGCTCGACATCGCGGGAGCGGCGACGCGGGGACTCGAAGACGTGACCGAGAAGCTCGCGGGCTACGCGGAGCGGGTGTTCGCGGTGAACCTTCCCGGCGCCTCGCCCGCCTGAGCCGCCTCGTCTTGAAAGCGCTCCCGGGCGCGAGGACAATGTGGCCTGTCATCGCGGCGAACGCGCGGTCTCACTGGGAGGAGGCCATTCGTGGAGCGTTCGGATGGAGCCGGCGAGGGGGAACTCGAAACCCTCCAGCGTGGCTACACCGACGCCACCGAGCAGTTCGCAGCGATGAACGAGGTGCTGCTCGCGCTCGGCCGCTCGGCTTCCGACCCGGACGCGGCCCTCGACACCATCGTGGAGAGCGCACGAAGGCTCTGCCGGAGCGATGCGGCCCAGGTCTATCTGGTCGACGGAGACTACTTCGCGCTGTCGTCTTGGGTGGGGGTGCCCTCCGTGCTCGTCGAGCACATCACCGCCCACCCCTTCCGCATCGATCGGGCCAGCCTTCTCGGGCGCGTCGCGCGGGATCGGAAGCTTCAGCAGATTCCGGATGTGCTCAGCGATGCCGAGTATGGTCGGCAAGACGCGCAGCAGCTCGGCCACTATCGCACCTTGATGTCTGCGCCGATGCTTCTCGACGACGAGGTCGTGGGCGTCCTCTCGTTGTGGCGCACCCATGTGTCGCCGTTCGATGCAAGCGCACAGGCAGCCGTGCAGGCGTTCGCCGCGCAGGCGGCAGTCGTGGTGCGGCAGATAGATCTGGTGCGTGCCCTCGAGGACCGCAGCGTCGAGCTCGCGCGCAAGGTCGATCAGCTGGAAGCGCTCAGCGAGGTCGGCGAGGCGGTCAGCTCGAGCCTCGTGCTCGACGAGGTGCTGACCACGATCATCATGAACGCGGTGCGCTTCGCCGGCTGCGACGGCGGCTCGATCATGGAGTACGTCGAGCACGAGCGCGCGTTCACGGTGCGCAGCGCGTACGCGAGCGACCGACTCCTCGAGCGGCTGCGCGGCATCAAGGTCGGCCTCGACACCACCCTCGTCGGCCGTGCCGCGAGGGAGCGGCATCCCATCGCCGTAGCCGACCTCGACGATGTCGAACTCGACATCCACCTGCGCCTGCTGCACGAGGACGGCTGGCGCTCGATGGTCGCGGTGCCGGTGCTGCGAGGCGATCGGATCGTGGGGGCCCTCGTGGTGCGCCGGCGCACGCCCGGCGGGTTCTCGGCCGAGACGATGGACTTCCTGGAGAACTTCGCGAGCCAGTCGGCCCTCGCCGTGTGGAACGCGCAGCTGTTCCGCGCGCTCGAGACGAAATCGGCCGAGCTCGAGGTCGTGAGCCGCCACAAGTCGGAGTTCCTGGCGAGCATGTCGCACGAGCTGCGCACCCCGCTCAACGCAGTCATCGGGTTCTCCGAGGTCCTCCTCGAGCGCATGTTCGGCGAGCTGAACGACCGGCAGGACGAGTACCTGCGCGACATCCTCGGCTCGGGGCGCCATCTGCTGCAGCTGCTCAACGACATCCTCGACCTGTCGAAGGTGGAGGCCGGGCGCATGGAGCTGGAGCCGTCGACGTTCTCGCTGCGTTCCGCACTCGAGTACGGCGCGTCGATGGTGCGCGAGCGGGCGGCGAGGCACAGCATCCGTCTCTCCCTCGACGTCGACGACGATCTCGAGACCGTCGAATCCGACGAGCTGCGCGTCAAGCAGGTGCTGGTGAACCTGTTGAGCAACGCCGTGAAGTTCACGCCGGACGGCGGCGCCGTCACCGTGACCGCCCGAGGAAGCGAGCACGAGATCGCCGTGGCGGTCGCCGACACCGGGATCGGCATCGCACCGGCGGACCAGGAGCGCATCTTCGAGTCCTTCCAGCAGGGCCGGCGCGGCCTGCAGAGCGAAGAGGGCACGGGCCTGGGCCTCACCCTCTGCCGTCGGATCGTGGCGATCCTCGGCGGGACGATGTGGCTCGAGAGCGAGGTCGGCGTCGGCAGCACGTTCGGGTTCACGATCCCGCGGCGCGTGCCGATCGCGGCCTCCGGATCCGGCGACGGGACAGGACGGCCGACGGTCGTCGTCGTCGAGGACGACCGCGCCTCGCTCGATCTCATCTCCGCGTATCTCGACGGACTCGGGGTCGACGTCGTCGTCGCGCGCGACGGCGACGAAGGACTGTCGGCGATCCGCCGTCACGTTCCGGCTGCGGTGCTGCTCGACATCCGTCTGCCGCGGACCGACGGCTGGGAGGTGCTGAGGAGCGTGCGAACGGATGCTGCGACCGCCGCGGTGCCCGTCATCGTGGTGTCGATCGTGGACGAGCGGGCGCGGGGCCTGGCGATGGGCGCATCCGCCTACCTCGTCAAACCCGTCCACCGGGACGCGCTGGTCGGCGCGCTGCGCGATGTCGGAGCGCTCGCCGGCGCGGTGGCCGCGGGTCCGGCCGGAGGGGAGGCGCCGTGACCGACGGCCTGCGGGTGCTCGTCGTCGAGGACAACCCGCTCAACCTCAAGCTCGTGCGCGACGTGCTCACGGCGTCGGGATACGACGTGTTCCCCGCCGTCACCGGCCAAGAGGGCGTCACGCTCGCGGGGACGTGCGAGCCCGACCTCGTGCTCATGGATCTGCAGCTGCCCGACTTCGACGGGTACGAGGCGCTGAGACGGCTGCGTGAGGATCCCGCGCTGCAGGCCGTGCCGGTCGTCGCGGTGACGGCGTTCGCGATGCGCGAGGACCGCGAGCGGGCGACCGAATCCGGATTCGACGGGTACCTCGAGAAGCCGATCAGCATCCGCGACCTGCCGGGGCAGGTGGGCGCCTTCATCGGCAGGGGACGCGCTGATGCCCGATGAACCGATCGTGGTGCTCGCCGTCGACGACCTCGAGCAGAACCTGCGGCTTCTGGACGCGGTGCTGAGTCCTCGCGGCTATCGGGTCGTGACCGCGGCGTCGGGCGAGGAGGCCCTCGCGCAACTCGAGCGGCACGACGTCGACCTCGTCCTCCTCGACATCATGATGCCCGGTATCGACGGATACGAGGTGTGCCGCCGCATCCGCGCCGTGCCGCAATGGCGGTTCCTGCCGGTGGTGATGATCACGGCGAGCGGTGACCAGGAGAAGCGGCACGCGCTCGAAGCCGGCGCCGACGACTTCGTGAGCAAGCCGTTCGATCAGGCCGAGCTGACCGCCCGCGTCGCATCGCTCGCGCGCCTCAAGCGCTACCACGACACCATCGAGCGCCAGGCCGCGGAACTCGCCCGCTGGAACGTCGAGCTCGAGGCGCGCGTCGCGAGCCAGGTGGACGAACTCGAAAGGGTGAACCGGCTGCGCCGCTTCCTGTCGCGTCAGGTCGTCGACGTCGTGCTCGACAACGGTGATGAGACGGTGCTGGCGAGTCACCGACGGGACATCGTGGTGGTCTTCTGCGACCTGCGGGGATTCACCCCATTCGCGGAGTCCAGCGAGCCAGAGGAGGTCATGGGCGTCCTCTCGGAGTACCACGCGGTGCTCGGCGAGCTGATCGACCGTTACGAGGGAACGCTCGAGCGCTTCACCGGCGACGGCGTCATGGTGTTCTACAACGACCCGCTGCCGCTCGACAACCCGGCGCGTCGCGCGATCGAGATGGCGATCGAGATCCGCGACCGCGTGGGAGACCTCACGGCGCAATGGCACCGCCGCGCGATCGATCTCGGCATCGGCATCGGGGTCGCGCAGGGGTACGCGACCCTGGGGCGCATCGGCTTCGAGGGGCGCTTCGACTACGCGGCCATCGGCAGCGTCACCAACCTCGCGGCCCGCCTGTGCGCGGCGGCCTCCGCCGGCCAGATCCTGGTCGCGCAGCGCGCGTTCACCGCCGTCGAGGAGCACATCGCCGCGGATCCGGTGGGAGAGCTCGACGTCCGCGGGTTCAGCCGGGCCGTCCGCGCGTACGCCGTCGACGGCATCCGTCCTCCCGAGAATCGAGTCGCACCATGACCCTCACAGACACGGCGTCGCGGACGACGCTCTCGTCGCTCACGGAGGCCGAGCGCGATGAGCGCTTCGACCGCTTGCAGGAACGGATGCCGCCGATCTGGGCTGCCATGCAGCACGACGTCGAAGACGAGTCCGTCGTCGTCGTGCCGTCGCTCACGGTCGGCAGCCGGGCGACCTCGGCGGCGATGGCGCAGGCGTACGAGGAGAGGTTCCTGTTCCTCCTCCTGCTGCTGCGCCAGCCGATGCTGCGCATGACCTACGTCACGTCGCAGCCGATCGATCCGCGCATCATCGAGTACTACCTCGCACTCCTGCCCGGGGTGATCCCGAGCCATGCGCTCGCGCGCCTGACGCTGATCTCCGTGGGCGACGGCACGCACCGCACGCTCAGCGAGAAGGTGCTGGAGCGCCCGCGGGTGCTGGCGCGCCTCGCCCGCAGCATCCCCGACCGCGAGCGATGCCACCTCATCCCGTACAACACGACGGAGCGGGAGCGCGATCTGGCACTGACGCTCGGCATCCCGATGTACGGCGCGGACCACCGTCTTGCCCCGCTCGGCACGAAGACGGGCTGCCGGCGTCTGTTCCGCGACGTCGGCGTGCAGCATCCGCTCGGCGTCGAGGATCTGCGCAGCCGCGACGACGCCGTGCGGGCGATCGAGACAGTGCTGGACGAGAAGCCCCGGGTGCGGCAGATGATCTTCAAGCTCGACGAGGGGGTGTCCGGGTCGGGGAACGCGCTCGTGGACCTCACGGGGGTCGGCGAACTCTCCGGCGAGCGTCGGCGGGCGGCGATCACCCAGCGCCTCGATTCGATGCAGCCGGAGGTCGAGACGCTGACGCCCGCCGACATGCTCGACGCGCTGGCGACCCGCCACGGCATCGTCGAGGAGCGCATCGTCGGCGAGGAGATCCTGAGCCCGAGTGTGCAGCTGCGGGTGCTGCCCGATCGCACGATCGAGCTGCTGTCGACGCACGACCAGCTGCTCGGCGGCCCGAGCGGGCAGAGTTACCTGGGCTGCGTGTTCCCCGCGGATCCGGCGTACTCACGGCTCATCAGCGAGCCGGCGCTCGCGATCGCCCGCCGCCTCGCCGACAGGGGAGTGCGGGGCCGCTTCGCGCTCGATTTCGTGGTCGTGAAGGATGCCGCGGGCGAATGGTCGTCGTGGGCGATCGAGCTGAATCTCCGCAAGGGCGGAACCACGCACCCGTTCCTGACGCTGCAGTTCCTCACCGACGGCCGCTACGACGGGGAGGAGGGTGCGTTCGTCACGCCGGAGGGCGTGCCCAAGCACCTCGTCGCGACCGACCACCTCGAGGGCGACGACCTGCGGGCGCTTTCGGTGGGAGATCTCTTCGACGTCGTGGCACGCCACGGCCTGCACTTCGACCGGTCCCGGCAGGAGGGGATCGTGTTCCACATGATCAGCTCGATCACCGAGCAGGGCCGCCTCGGCATGACGGCCGTCGGCGACACGCCCGAGCGCGCGATGGAGCTCTACGAGCGCGGCGGCCGGATCCTCCTCGAGGAGGCCGCGCGGGCACGGGAGGAGCAGGCCCTGCCGGGGTGACCCGCGCCGGCCGGCGCGATCAGCTCTGAGGCCACTCGATCAGCAGGAGTCCCTGCTTCGTGTCGGCGACCTTCACCTGGCCGGACGTGAACAGGTATGTCATGCCGTAGCCGTCGTCGTCCGTCGCGATCGCGGTGTCGGCACTCTCGGTGATGTAGACGCCGGTGGAATCCTCTTCGCGCACCCAGCCCTGGGCCTCGAGCTCTTCCTGCAGGTCGACGGCGTCGTCGTCGGTGAGCGGCGCCCAGCCGAACATCTGGCCGTGGTCACCCGCAGGCCCCTCGAAGTCCGCCCACATGCACTGCAGACCGTCTTCGATCTCGGTGCTGCCGATGTACAGCGGCGACGCCTGCGAGCTCCAGCCGAGGCTCTCGAAGTTCGAGACGACGGACTCGCCGATGATCGTGGTGCAGGTCGGGTCCTCGGTCGACGCCGGCGCGGGCTCGGCCGTCGCCGAAGGCTCGGGTGCGGCGGCGGTGGGCGTCTGCGCGTTGCCCGTCTCTTCGGGCGCGGCCTCGGGCGCGCCGGCGCACGCCGTCAGGAGCACTGCGGAGAGGGCGAGGACGGCAGCAGTGCCGAGGATGCGGGTGGCAGGCATCAGAGAGTCTCCGTGGGGGATGGGAGGCGGTCGGGTGTCAGGCGGTGCAGGATCAGGCGGAGTGGAGCAGGTCGAGATAAGCCGCGTGGAGCACGCGGTTGGTCGCGAGCGATGAGCGCTCGGAGAGCGAGTCGTGGCCGTCGAACGACGTGAATCTGCCGCCGGCCTCGGTCACGATCGGCACGAGTGCGGCGATGTCGTACTCCTTGACATCGAACTCGGCGACGAATTCGAGACGCCCCTCTGCCAGCAGCATGTACGGCCACGCGTCGCCGTAGCCGCGATCGCGCCAGACTGACGAGGTCAGGCGCTCGAGGGCCTCGAGCTTGCCGGCGTCGCGCCACTGCGCGATGCTCTGGAAGCTCACGCTCGAGTCCGCGATCGCATCGACCGTCGACACCGCGAGACGCTTCGTCTCGCCCGTCGGCGTGTTGGTCCAGGCGCCGAGTCCGGTCGCCGCCCACCAGCGCCGGCCGATGGCGGGCTGGCTCGCCACGCCCCCGCGGGGCACGCCGTCGATCGCGAGGGCGATGAGGGTCGTCCACATGGGGATGCCCTTGAGGTAGTTCGCGGTGCCGTCGATCGGGTCGATGATCCACTGCCGCGCCGAATCGCCCGTGACGCCGTACTCCTCGCCGAACACGCCGTCGCCGGGGCGCTCGGTCTCGAGCAGTTCGCGCAGGGCGCGCTCGGTGGCGAGATCCGCCTCGGTGACATGGCTCGCGTCCGCCTTCAGGCGCACGTCGAGATCGGCCGCGTCGAAGCGGGACATGGATGCCGCGTCCGCCGCATCCGCCAGCCGCAGAGCGAGATCGAGGTCGGCCCGGAGGTCTCCCTCGAACGGCGTGTCGAACGTCGAAACGGGGGAGGGGGAGGTCACGGGATCAAGGATAGCCGGGGCGTTCCCGCCTCGATTTCACGAGACGCGATCGTGATGCTAATGTTGATCCTCGTTCGCCTCGTAAGTGAACAACGCACCTCTAGCTCAATCGGCAGAGCAACTGACTCTTAATCAGTGGGTTCAGGGTTCAAGTCCCTGGGGGTGCACCACCAAGAAGGGCGGTCCGAAAGGACCGCCCTTCTGCTATGCCCGGCGACTCAGGCCGCGTCGCCCACGAGCACGGCTGCAGCCTCGTCCGCAGCATCCGCTTCTCGTTCGTCGATGCGGGCGAGCGCGCGCCGGCCGAAGAGGATCGTGCCGGTGGCGACGAGGACGGATGCTGCGGCGAACAGATACGGAACCGTCGGCCCGTACAGGTGCCAGAGGAGCGCGGCCAGCGGGGGAGCGGCGGCGCCGCCGAGGAAGCGGACCGCCGAGTACGACGAGGACGCGACGGAGCGGGGGAGATCGGTCGCCTCCATGACGGACTCCGTGAGGACGGTGTTCATGACGCCGAGGAGGAGTCCGCCGACGATGATGCAGACCACGAGTGCGGCGGCGTCGTCGACGAGGATTCCGGCGACGACCAGATCGATCGCGAGCAGTGGCAGCGTCAGGAGCATGACGGTGGTGCGTGCCAGGAACCGCGTCAGGAGCGGGGCGACCCACACGCTCGTGATCGCGAGGGCGACGCCCCAGCCGAAGAACGTGAAGCCGATCCCCATGGCGCCGAACCCGAGCGGGAACGGCGAGAAGGCGAGCAGCACGAAGAAGCCGATGTTGTAGAACAGCGCGGCGACGGCGAGCACGGCGAGCGAGGGGATGCGCAGCGCCTTGAACGGCGCCGACAGCGGCACCGGCACCGGCTTCCCGCTCGGTCCGCGCAGCAGCACGAGCACAGCGACGAACGCGATCGTCATCAGCACGACGACGCCGAAGAACGGGCCGCGCCAGCTGAGCTCGCCGAGCAGGCCGCCCAGGAGCGGTCCGATCGCGATGCCGAGACCCAGAGCCGCCTCGTAGAGGACGATCGCCGCGCCGCTGCCGCCCGAGGCAGCGCCGACGATGGTGGCGAGCGCCGTCGAGATGAAGAGGGCGTTGCCGAGTCCCCAGCCGGCGCGGAAGCCGATGATCGCGTCGACGCTGCCGCTCAGCGAGCAGAGCAGGGCGAACACCACGATGAGGGCGAGGCCGATGAGCAGCGTCGCCTTCGCGCCGATCCGGCTCGAGATCCAGCTCGTGATGAGCATCGCGAGGCCCGTCACCAGCAGGTAGCTGGTGAAGAGGAGTTCGGTCTGCACCGGGCTCGCCTGCAGCGACTCGGCGATGGCGGGGAGGATCGGGTCGACGAGCCCGATGCCCATGAATGCGACGACGCACGCGAACGCGACAGCCCACACCTGCGCGGGCTGGCGCCACACCGATCCGGTGGTGCCGCCGTGCGCGGTCATCGGGTGGTCTCCGCAGCGTCGGCGGCCGGCGCGGTGCGCGTGCGGTCGAGCTTGCGGGTGAGGACGGATGCCGTGGTCCGCAGGGCCTCCCACTCCTCGGGCTCCAGGTCCTCGAAGTGCGGGGCGAGCGCGGCGGTGAGCTGCAGCAGCCACGTCTGGAGCGCTTCGAGGCCGAGCGGCGTGACCTCGACGACCGTCGCACGCGAGTCTGCGGCATCCGTCGTCCTCACGACCAGTCCGTGGTCGGCCATCTGGCCGACGAGGCGCGTCATGCCGGGCTGCGTCACGCGGCTGAGGCGCGCGAGCTCGCCGATGCGCAGCGCGCCGTGGTCGCGGAGGATCGTGAGCGTGCGCCATTGCGCGGCGGGGGTCTCGTTGGCGGTCTCGAGCGCCGCGACGCGGGTCAGCGCGTGTGCGGCGACGATGAGGGTCTCGATGTCCTGATCGTGTGTCACCAGAGAAGCATACCTCCGATATATAACGCAGGTATGCAATCAACGGATGCTGCGTCCCCTTCGTCGCGATTCGGTAACGACGGCGGGGGAGCGGGCCCGCCGGCTTGACCTCCACGGTGTCTGTTTCCTAGATTGCAAGAACCTGAATCGGATCTCATGTTGGAGATCGAAGCACCGGTTCACGCACCAGATCCTTCCAATGGGGAAAGGCACGCACATGCGGGTTACGAAGAAGTTGCTCCTGGGCTCCGTGGTCGTCACGGCAGCGCTCGCCCTGGCGGCCTGCGCGCCGACCGCCGAGACGCCGTCGGGCGAGGCGACCGACGGCGGGCTGTCCGAGGTCACCGTCGGCATCGTCACGAGCGAGTCCGGGCCGCTCGCCGGCTACGGCAAGCAGTACCTCGACGCCTTCAAGGCGGGGCTCGACTACGCCACCGACGGCACCGGCGAGATCGACGGGACGACGATCGACGTCGAGTACCGCGACGACGCCGGCGACCCCGACAAGGCCGTCACCGCCGTCAAGGAGCTCATCGGCTCGGGCGTCAACATCATCGCGGGCACGGCGTCGTCGGGCGTCGCGCTGGCCGTCGCCGAGCAGGCGGAGCAGAACAAGGTGCTCTACATCTCGGGCCCGGCAGCTGCGGACGCGATCACCGGCATCAACGACTACACGTTCCGCTCGGGCCGGCAGAGCGCGCAGGACGTCGCGACCGCGGGCACGTTCCTCGACGACATCGAGGGCAAGACCGTGACGGTGTTCGCGCAGGACAACGCGTTCGGCCAGGGCAATGTCGCGGCGGTGCAGGCGATCCTCGGCGGCCAGGGCGCCACGGTGAACTCCGTGCTCGTGGCCGAGGACGCGACCGAGTTCACACCGTTCGCGCAGCAGGTGCTCGCGGGCGCTCCCGACCTCGTGTTCGTGGCCTGGGCCGGCGCGACGTCGGGCGCGATGTGGCAGGCGATGAGCCAGCAGGGCGTGCTCGACGAGATCCCGGTCGTGACCGGTCTCGGCGACTCGGCGACGTTCGGCGCCTACGGCGAGGCCTCCGAGAAGATCAACTTCCTGAACCACTACTTCCCCGAGGCGCCCGACAACGACGTCAACACCGCGATGGTCGAGGCGATCGAAGACGCCGGCGGCACGCCGGACCTCTTCAGCCCCGACGGCTTCAACGCGGCGATCATGATCGTCCACGCGATCCAGGAGGGCCAGGGCGACGTCGACGCCATGGTGGCGGCGCTCGAGGGCTTCGAGTTCGAGGGCCCGAAGGGCACCATGACGGTGCGCGAGGGCGATCACGCCCTCATCCAGGAGATGTACCAGGTCAAGCTCGTCGCCGACGGCGGGACCTTCGTGCCCGAGCTCGTCGACACGGTCTCGGCCGACGACGTCGCTCCCGCCGAAGCCGAGTGATCCGGGGCTTCGCGAAACGATGAGCACCACAGTCCCGTCCGCGCCCGTCGCGGAGACCGCACGCCGCGGCTCTCCGCTGAAGATCGAGGGCCTCGGCCTGCAGATCGGCGGCGCGACGATCCTCAAAGACGTCGAGCTCGACGTCGCCGCCGGCTCCCTCGTGGGCGTCATCGGTC
The DNA here is from genome assembly GCA_031555515.1 of Microbacterium sp. Classification (GTDB taxonomy): domain Bacteria; phylum Actinomycetota; class Actinomycetes; order Actinomycetales; family Microbacteriaceae; genus Microbacterium. The sequence goes on from JAVBUG010000098.1 coordinate 11,450, forward strand.
CCAACGGCGCCGGCACGACCACGCTCTTCAATGTGATCTCGGGGCTGATGAAGCCCACCGCCGGGCGCGTCGTGCTGGACGACCGAGACATCACGACGGCGTCGGTGCCGGCGCGGGCGCGGGCGGGACTGGGGCGCACCTTCCAGACATCGAGCCTGTTCCCCAAGCTGTCGGTGCTCGAGAACGTGCGCCTGGCGGCCCAGGTGTCGCTCGGCGGCTCGGGTTCGCTCCTGCACTTCCCGAAGCGGACGGATGCTGCGACCGAGCTCGCGCTCGAGAAGCTGGAGGCCGTCGGGCTCAGCCACAAGCTCGAGGCGCTCGCGGGCGACATCTCGCACGGCGACAAGCGCAAGCTCGAGATCGCGGTGCTGCTGGGGACGGAGGCGAGCATCGTGCTGCTCGACGAGCCGATGGCGGGCGTCGCCTCGGGCGACGTCCCCGGGCTCGTGGAGAACATCCGCGAGATGCAGCGCGAGAAGGGCTGCACGCTGCTGATGGTCGAGCACCACATCGAGGTGCTCATGGGCCTCGTCGAGAAGGTCGCGGTCATGTACTTCGGCACGATCATCGCCTACGACACACCGCAGCGGATCATGGAGAACCCCCTCGTGCAGAGCGCGTACCTCGGCACCGGATCGGCGGGGGAGGCGGCATGACGCAGCCGATTCTCACCGTGCGGAACCTCCGCTGCACGATCGCCGGCCAGCAGGTCGTGGAGGACGTCTCGTTCGACGTGCCCGCCACCGGCATCACGGCGGTGCTCGGCCGCAACGGCGTCGGCAAGACGTCGTCCCTGCGCGGAATCCTCGGGCTCATCTCCCGGCGCGGCGAGGTGACGCTCGCGGGCGACCGCATCGACGGGCTGCCGACGCACCGCATCGTGCGGCGCGGCGTCGGCTACGTACCCGAGGATCGCGAGGTCTTCTCGAAGCTCACCGTCGCAGAGAACCTCGCGCTGGCCGAGCGTCAGCGGAAGCCGCGCCGCGAATTCGTCGCGGAGCTCTTCCCCGACCTCGTCGCGCGTCGCGACCAGCCGGCGGGCACGCTCTCGGGCGGGCAGCAGCAGATGGTGTCGGTCGCGCGGGCTCTCCTCAACGACAACCGCCTGCTGCTCGTCGACGAGCCGACCAAGGGCCTCGCTCCGAAGATCGTCACCGAGGTCGCCGACGCGCTGCAGGAGGCGTCGAAGACCGTCCCCATCCTCCTCGTCGAACAGAACCTCGAGGTCGTGCGACGCCTCGCCGACGACGCCGTCGTCGTCGCCGGCGGCCGCGTCGCGCACGTCGGCAAGGCGCGCGACATCCTCGACGACGAAGACCTCACCCGCCGTCTGCTGGGCGTCCACGTGGAGCACGCGGCATCCGATGCATCGAGCGAGCGGAGCGAGTCGAAATGAGCACCCTCGTCCTCACCCTCATCACCGGCGTCGGTCTCGGCGCCCTCTACTTCCTGGTCGCCAGCGGGCTCAGCCTCATCTACGGCCTCATGCACGTGCTCAACTTCGCGCACGGCGCGTTCCTCACCCTGAGCGCCTTCATCGGCTTCATGGTCGCCCAGGCCCTCGGCACCGAGTCGTGGGGATCGTTCCTGCTGTCCGTGCTCGTCGGGGCCGGCGTGGGTGCCGTGTTCGCGACCCTCACCGAACTCGTGCTCATCCGCCCGCTGTACGAGCGGCACATCGAGCAGGTGCTCGTCACCGTCGGTCTGTCGTTCGCCGCCGTCGCGCTGTTCGAGGGCATCTGGGGCACCGACCCGATCCACATCGGCGGGCCGCCGTGGCTCAAGCAGACCACCGACGTGCTGGGCGCCCGCATCCCCAACACCTACTGGGTGCTGATGATCGCCGCAGTGCTGGTGCTCGCCGCGCTCGTGCTGTTCCTGCAGAAGACGCGCTACGGCATGATCATCCGGGCCGGCGTCGAGAACCGCTCGATGGTGACGGCGCTCGGCATCGACGTGCGGCGCTCGTTCACACTGGTCTTCGCCATCGGCGGTGCGGCCGCGGGGATCGGCGGCGTGCTCGCGATGCACTACTCGACCTTCGTGTCGGCGCATCTCGGGCAGACGCTTCTGATCTTCGCGTTCATCGTCACCGTCGTCGGCGGGCTCGGCTCGCTCACCGGTGCGGCCGTCGCATCGGTGCTCGTGGCCGTGCTGCAGCAGTTCGCGAACTTCTACCTCGGCGGCACCGGCGACTTCATCGTCGTGATCCTGCTGGCGCTCGTGCTGCTGGTGCGCCCGACCGGACTCCTGGGGAGGAAGGCATGACCGTCACGGCGACCTCGGAGCGCAGCATCCGTCGATTCCTTCCCGCTGTCGTCGGCGTCGTGCTCGTCGCGTTCATGGCGATGCTGCCGCTGCTGAACCTGTCGCTGCCGGGCATCCTGCCCGCGCCGACGTACATGCCGGGGACGCTCGCCCTGCTCTCGCTGTGCATGGTGTTCGCCGCGCTCGCGCTGTCGTACAACCTGCTGCTCGGATCGGGTGGGATGCTGTCCTTCGGCCACGCCCTCTACTTCGGCGCCGGCGCGTACGGCCTGGGCATCGCGCTCGAGCACTTCGGGGTTCCGCTGTGGCCGGGGGTTTTCATCGCCCTCATCGGCGGCATGGTGATCGCGCTCGTCACGGGTGCGGTGTCGATGCGCGTGTCGGGCATCCCGTTCGCGATGGTGACACTCGCGTTCGCGCAGGCCGGTTCGGTGCTGGTGCGGCGCAACTCACAGGTCACCGGGGGTGAAGAGGGACTGAGTCTCAACACCTCGCAGGTACCGGACTTCCTCATCGGGGTCGTGAACACGCGCAACCTGTACTGGTTCACGCTCGTCGTGCTCGTCGTCGTGTACCTCGTGGTGCTGTGGGTCGACACGTCGCGCCTCGGGCACCTCGCCCGTGCGACGCGCGAGAACGAGCAGCGCGTGCGGGTGCTCGGGCTGTCGCCGTACCGCGTGCGGCTCATCGTGTTCGTGATCGCCGCCGGACTCGCCAGCCTCGCCGGCGTGGCGTACATGCTGCTGCAGTCGGGCACGGTGCCGCGGTCGGTCTCGGCCGACCTCACGATCACCGTGCTGGTGATGGTGGTGCTGGGTGGCGTCGGGTTCCGCTGGGGTGCCATCGTGGGCGGTGTGCTGTACACGCTGCTCGATCAGCGGCTCACGGTGCTCGCCGGATCCGAGGCGATCGCCGGGCTTCCCGACGTGCTGCGGATTCCGCTGTCGGAACCGCTCTTCCTGCTCGGGGTGCTGTTCATCGTCGTGGTGATGTTCCTTCCGGGCGGCATCGCGGGCACGATCGACGCCGCTGTGCGCCGCCGTCGCGGCGAGAAGGTGCGCGGGTCGCTGCGGCAGCTCGACGACGCCGAGCAGACGCCCGAGACCGCCGACGCGCCGGCCCCCGGCCCCGCCGCTTCCGACAGGGTGCGCGCATGACGTGGACCGCGGACCCCGACATCGACGACGGGTCGCACACGATCGGCCGATGGATCGTCGACCGCGCGACGCGCTCACCCGAACGCATCGCGATCGACGACCGCGGCGTGACGACGGACTACGCGACGCTCGCGGCCCGCGCGACGGAGCTCGCCGACGCGCTGCGCCGGGCCGGCTACGGTCCCGGCGACCGCATCGCGACAGTGTCGGGAAACTCCACCGACCATGTCGTGGCGTTCTTCGCCTGCGCCGTCGCGGGCATCGCCTTCGTGCCGCTGTCGTGGCGGCTCACGCCGCGCGAGCTCGCCGACGTGCTCACCCGGTCGGCTCCCGCGCTGGTGCTCATCGAGGACGAGCATGCGGCGCTCGCGGGCGAGGCGCTGCGCATCGCCTCGGTCGCCCCGCCGGTCTCGGTACTCGGCACGACAGGGGTCGAAGCGTCCCTGCCCGGCGCAGCGAACCCCGTGACGCGCCGGCCTGTGCGCGATGACGACCCGCTGCTCGTGATCTTCACGTCCGGCAGTGAAGCCGCGCCCAAGGGCGTCGTGCTCACGCACGCGAACTGCTTCTGGAACAACCTCGCGCTCGCTCAGGCGCTGCCGCTCACGCAGGACGACGTGGTGCTCGCGATGCTGCCGCAGTTCCACGTCGCCGCGTGGAACTGCCAACCGCTGCTCGCGTGGTGGGTCGGCGCGACCGTCGTGCTCGAGCGCTCGTTCCACCCGCCGCGGGTGCTGCAGCTCATCGCCGACCGCAAGGTGACGGCGATGATGGGCGTGCCGACGCAGTACGCCATGCTGGCGGACGCCCGGGAATGGCAGACCACGGATGCCGCCTCCCTGCGTCTCGCGCTGGTCGGAGGCGCGACGATGCCGGTGTCGCTCCAGGAGGCCTGGTCGGCACGGGGAGTCGCGCTGACGCAGGGCTACGGGCTCACGGAGGCGGCGCCCAACGTGCTGCATCTGCCCGCCCAGGAAGCGGCCGAGGCGTCAGGCGCAGTCGGCCGGCCGTACCCGCATGTCTCGGTGCGCATCGTCGATCCCGCATCGGGGCTCGTGCTGGAGGGCGAGGCGACCGGCG
>JAVBUG010000011.1:0-3529 GCA_031555515.1 Microbacterium sp.
CGGAGTGCATGACCCGGTAGCCTGGAACGGCAAGCGCGGGTGGGATGTGATCCACTTTCCGATCCGGTACAGAACGCACCGGAGACCGCAGCAGTCTATCAGAGAGAACGGCGTGGACACGATTCGAGACCAGGACGGCGATCCGACGAGCGCGACGGCAGTGGATGCTGAGCGTCACGCGCGCTGGGAAGAACAGGAGCGAGCGGCCTCCGCCGCCTCGCGCGACATCGCCGATGTGCCGGCCGTCGAGGTCATCACCACGGCCGCCGTGCACCTGATGAGCGCCGCCGCCGTCAAGGTCGGCCTGGCCGACGACCCCGCGACGCAGACAGACCTCGACGAGGCTCGCAAGCTCATCAACGCCTTGGCCGGACTCATCACCGCCGGCGCCCCCGAGATCAGCGACATGCACGCCCGGTCGCTCCGCGACGGGCTGCGCTCGGTGCAGCTGGCCTTCCGCGAGGCCTCGGTCATCCCCGACCCGATCGGCAAGGGCCCCGGCGAGAAGTGGACCGGCCCGGTCACCTGACCCGGTCGCGCCGCCGCCGGCGACGCCGGCTCATCGCTCCCCGATGCCGAGCGCGGCCGCGCCTCGCGCCACCGCGTCGACCGTGCGGCGGACGGCTTCGGCATCGGTGCCGCGGTTGCTCACCGAGAACCGCACGACCGTGCGCCCGTGCCACGTCGAGGACGAGGCCCACGCGGTGCCCTCGGCGCGCAGCCACTCCCCCAGTGCCGCCGTCTCCGCGTCGTCGCGCGCGGCGAGGCACACCTGGGTGAAGACGACGTCGTTGCGCACCTCGAGCCCGGGAATCGTCCTGAACCCGGCGGCGAGGGCGGTGGCAGCATCCATCAATCCGTCGATCAGGCGCGCGACCCCCTGGCGACCGAGCGAACGCAACGCCGCCCATACCGGAACGCCGCGCGCGCGGCGCGACATCTCCGTGACGTGGTCGTACGGGTCGGCGACGCCGGCCATCTCGGGGAGGTAAGCCGCGTGCGCGCCCAGGGCCGCGGTCATCGCCGCCTCGTCACGCACGATCGCAACGCCGCAGTCGTAGGGGACGTTGAGCGTCTTGTGGGCATCGGTCGCCCACGAGTCCGCGTGCGCGAGCCCCTCCACCAGGTGCCGCGACCGCGGACTCGCGGCGGCCCACAGTCCGAACGCACCGTCGACGTGGACCCACGCGCCCGCCAGATGCGCCACTTCCACGGCCGCGACGAAATCGTCGAACGCGCCGGAGTGCACGTCGCCCGCCTGCAGCGCGACGATCGCGGGGGCGTCACCGTGATCGTGCAGCGCCTGCGCGAGCCCGTCGACGTCGATCCGGCCCTGCTCGTCCGCGCCGACGTTTCGCGGAGCGCCCAGCCCCGACATCCGTCCCGCCAACGCGACCGAGGCGTGCACGGCATCGCCCGCGAGGAAGCGGATGAGCGGCGCGTCGTGCAGTCCGAGCGTCGGGTCGCCCCCGCGTTCGCGGACGACGGCGTCGCGGGCGGCGACGAGACATGCCAGATTCGCGTTCGTCGCGCCCGTCGCGAAGCCGACTCCGCTGTCGGGCGGAAGCCCCAGGACGTCGAGGAGCCACCGCGCGGCGGTCTCCTCGACCGCTGCCGTCGCCCCGGCGACCTGGCGCGGACCGGTGTTCTGGTCCCACGCCGACACGAGCCAGTCGGCCGCGAGCGCGGCCGGGTAGGTGCCGCCGGTCACGAGTCCGTAGAAGCGCGGAGAGCCCATCGTCATGAGGCCCGGCGCCGCCGCGGCGACGAGCTCGTCCACCACAGCTGTCGCGTCTCTGGACTCGTCGGGCAGTTCGGCGGTGAGCCGGCCGAGGATCGCGTCGGCATCGAGCTCGGGGCGGATCGGGCGCTCGTCGAGCGCGTCGAGCCACGCCATGGCGTGACGGTGCGCCGTGTGAAGCGCCCGCCCGTACTCGCTGCCCGCACCGTGCTCCATCCGGCCACCTCCGCGGAGCCGATCATCCACCGGCCGGCCGGAGGCCGCAAGGGCCGCCCGAGCGTCAGGCCCGGACGAGCTTGACCGTGAGGGAGTCGACGAGCACCGCGATGCTGTCGTCGGCCGCCCACCGCTTGGCGAGGCGGGCAAGCACCGCGTCGAGCTCGGCCTTCTCGAGCCCGTCCATCAGGTGCAGGCGCACGACCAGTTCGGGGCCGCGAAGCCGCGCGTCGGGGTCGCCGGCCTCGACGGCGAGGTCGATGACCGACAGCTCGCCGCCGATGCTCCCCTGCAGCCCGGCGAAGACCTCGGGTGACAGGAAGCTCGGCTCCCACGGCTGTCCCTGCCCGATCGCCCACACGGCAGGACGACGGATGACGAACTCGGTCTCCGACGCGGGGTCGACGACGATGAGGTCGGTGTCGTCGGCCGCCGCCGACAGGGCCGTTCGGACGCCGTCGGCGGGGACCGGCCGGGCCGCGGCATCCCACCGTCTCATCGTGTCGACCGACGTGAACACCGGGAGCACGCGACGGCCGTCGGGGGCGGCAACCGTGACGATGGAGAGCTCCTGCGTCTTGTCGACCTCGAGACCGTGCGCCCCGATGCCGTGGTCGCCCTTCTCGGCGACGAGCGGGATCAGCAGGCGCGCCGCCCGGTAGGCGTCGACGACCTCGCGCTGTCCCCCGGTGCCCGCGCGGAACGCGGTGAGCGCGGCGAGCAGCGCCGGGTCGGCGGAGCCGTCGTCGGAGGAGTGGGGGTTCGCCTGGAAGCTGCGCCCCTCCCACGGCACCCCGGCGGAGTCGCCGCCGTGCGCGTGACCGTGGTGGTCGTGGGGGTCAGTGTCCGGCGACATCCAGCGCCTCGGCGAGCGTGAAGGCTCCGGCGTACAGCGCCTTGCCCACGATCGCGCCCTCGACGCCGAGCGGGACGAGGTCGCGCAGTGCCGCGATGTCGTCGAGGCTCGACACGCCGCCCGAGGCGACGATCGGCTTCGGGGTGCGCGTGGTCAGCTCGCGCAGGAGATCGAGGTTCGGGCCCTTGAGGGTGCCGTCCTTCGTGACGTCGGTGACGACGTAGCGGCTGCAGCCGGCTGCTTCGAGGCGGTCGAGCACGGTCCACAGGTCGCCGCCCTCGCGCGTCCAGCCGCGCGCGGCGAGCGTCGTGCCGCGCACGTCCAGGCCCACGGCGATCGCGTCGCCGTAGCGGCCGATGACATCGGCGGCCCACTCGGGGTTCTCGAGCGCCGCGGTGCCGAGGTTGATGCGCGACGCGCCGCTCTCGAGGGCAGCCTCCAGCGTGCGGTCGTCGCGGATGCCGCCCGAGAGCTCGACCTGCACGCCGCGGACCTGCTTGATGACCTTGCGCAGCACGCCGGCGTTGCTGCCGCGGCCGAAGGCGGCGTCGAGGTCGACGAGGTGGATCCACTCCGCACCCTGCCGCGCGAAGTCGAGCGCCGCGTCGACGGGGTCGCCGTAGCTCGTCTCGGTGCCGGCCTCGCCCTGCGTCAGGCGGACGGCCTTGCCGTCGGCCACATCGACAGCGGGCAGGAGGACGAGCTTGGGTGTGGAC
>JAVBUG010000116.1:0-11268 GCA_031555515.1 Microbacterium sp.
GGGTGACCAGCTTGTCGGCGCCGACGTTGACGCTGCGGTGCACCCAGCCGCCTGGCACGTGCACAGCCACGCCGGACGCGATGGGCACGGCGCGGGACTCGCCCGAGACGCTCTCGAGCAGCATGACGCCGCTGCCGGCGATGCCGTAATACAGCTCGGCGAACTCGGCCTGCGCGTGCAGGTGGCCGCGGGTCATCGCGTACTCGTCGCCGACGCGGCCGGGCTGCAGCACGCTCAATCCGATGGTGAGGGCGCCGCGGCCGTCTTCGGGAGTGCTGCTCTCGACCCAGTAGACGGGCTCGCCGTCGTCGGCGGTGAGGGCCGCGTCGAACGCCGCGGAGTCCCGATAGAGGCCCGCGAGGTCGGGGAGGTGCTTCTCGTACCGTTCGGACCTGCCCGCGAAGAGACCGCGGAGCGGGTCGACCTGGAGCGAGGCGGGTTCCGCGACTCGTGCAGCGGCGCACATGTGGCGTCCCTTCGTTGTAAGCCTGTTGGGTAGTAAGACTACATGAAACACCCTACCCAGGAGGAATCGGATGCCGAATGTGCAGGAATCCGTGGCCTCTCGGTAGTTGTGCTACTTCTAGGGGTATGACTTTCCGCCCCCTTCACGACGGTTGGACCCTGCGGCACAGCGGCGGCGGCATCCCCTCTGCTTTCGAGAGGATCGGCGCCCAGCCCGTCCCGGCGACCGTTCCCGGTGTCGTGCACACTGACCTGCTCACCGCGGGGCTCATCCCCGATCCCTACATCGACGACAACGAGTCGCTGCTGTCGTGGATCGGCCGGTGCGACTGGACCTACGAGCTGACCTTCGACGCCCCCGCCGATGGGGCCCGGAAGCACGATCTCGTCGCCGAAGGCCTCGACACCGTGGCGCGCGTCGTGCTCAACGGCGTCGAGGTCGCCACCACGCGCAACCAGCACCGCACTTACCGGTGGCCCGTGGGTGCGCTGCTGCGCCCCGAGGCCAACCGGCTCGAGGTGACGTTCCGCTCGCCGATCGCGTACGCCGAGGAGCGCGAGGCCGTGCTGGGCGAACGCCCGCACTCGTACGTGCACCCGTTCAACACCATCCGCAAGACGGCGTGCAACTTCGGGTGGGACTGGGGACCCGCCCTCGTGACCAGCGGCATCTGGCGCCGTATCGGCCTCGAGAGCTGGAGCGGCGTGCGCATCGCAGGAGTGCGTCCGGTGGTGGGTGTCGACGGTGATCCTCGCCGCGTCGACGTGCACGTCGATCTTGAGTGGGGCGGCGGCGCGGCCGGCATCGAGGTCGTCGCACAGGTGGCGGGCGTGCAGGTCGGGGTTGCGGCACCCGTCGGCACGTCATCTGTGGTGCTGCCGCTCACCGCCGCCGATGCCGAGCTGTGGTGGCCGCGCGGGCATGGCGGGCAGCCGCTGTACAAGCTGAAGGTCACCGCGGGCGAGGCGGAGTGGAACCGTCGGATCGGCTTCCGGACCGCCGAGGTCGATGTCGAGGCCGACGTCGATGGCAGCCCGTTCACGGTGGTCGTCAACGGCAAGCCGATCTTCGTGCGAGGGGCGAATTGGATTCCCGAAGACACCTTCTTCCCACGCATCACCCGTGCGCGTCTGGGCGAGCGGTTCACCGACGCCGAGGATTCGGGCATGAACCTGCTGCGGGTGTGGGGCGGCGGCATCTACGAGTCGGAGGACTTCTACGAGCTCGCGGACGAGCGCGGTGTGCTGGTGTGGCAGGACTTCCTGCTGGCGTGCGCCGCCTACAGCGAAGACGCAGAGCTGTGGGAGGAGTTCGAGGCCGAGGCGCGGGACAACGTGGCGCGCCTGTCGAGCCACCCGAGCCTCGTGGTGTGGAACGGCGGCAACGAGAACATCTGGGGCTGGGTCGACTGGAACTGGCGGTCGCGGCTCGAGGGCGCGACGTGGGGCGAGGGCTACTACCTCGACCTGTTCCCGCGCGTGGTCGCCGAGCTCGCGCCGACGACGCCGTACTCGCCCGGGAGCCCCTACGGGTTCAGTCGCTTCGTGCATCCGAACGACCCCGCCCACGGCACCACGCACATCTGGGACGTCTGGAACCACGTCGACTACGACGTGTACCGCGACTACCGTCCGCGGTTCGTGTCGGAGTTCGGGTTCCAGGGCCCGCCGGCGTGGTCGACCCTGTTCTCGGCGGTGCACGACGAGCCCGCCGACCCGTACGGGCCGCTCATGCTGGTGCATCAGAAGGCGAACGACGGCAACGGCAAGCTCGAGCGCGGCCTCGGCGCGCACATCGCCGTGCCGAGGTCGATCGACGACTGGCACTGGGCGACGCAGCTCAACCAGGCGCGCGCGGTGCGGTTCGGCATCGAGCACTTCCGCTCGCTGCACCCGCTCAACCAGGGCGCGATCGTGTGGCAGCTCAACGACTGCTGGCCGGTGATCTCGTGGGCCGCCGTCGACGGCCACGGCATCCGCAAGCCGCTGTGGCACGCGCTGCGCGCCGCCTACGCCGACCGCCTCGCGACGATCCAGCCGCGCGACGGCGGCCTGGCGTTGGTGCTGCACAACGACACGGACGAGTCGTGGGAGGCGGCGGTGTCGGTGCGGGTGCTCACGTTCGCGGGTGAGGAGCGGACGTCGACGGATGCTGCGGCCTCGGTGCCGGCGCGGTCGGCAGTGTCGGTGGCACTCGACGCCGCGTCGGACGACCCGGCGGGGGAGTTCGCGGTGGCGCAGCTGTCGACCGGCGAGCGGGCGTTCTGGTACTTCGCGGAAGACCCCGAGCTGCGGCTGTCGCCGGCGCCGGTCGTCGCAGCCGCCTCGGCGGTCGACGGCGGATATGTGGTCCGGCTGCGGACGACGGCGTTCGCGAAGGACGTGACGCTGCTGGTGGATCGAGCGGATGCCGCCGCCCGCGTCGACCGCGGCCTCGTGACCCTGCTGCCCGGCGAGGAGGTCTCGTTCCGGGTGGATGCGCCGGCGGGGTTGGACCCGGAGGTGTTCGCCGGGCCGCTGGTGGTGCGGTCGGCGAACGACCTGGAGCCGGAGGTTGTTGGGGTGTGATGCCGGGCCTGCGGGCGCTCGGTCGAGGTGCCGTTGCGGGCGTTGCGAGCGGGCGGGGTATACGGGCAGGAGTGAGTCGCGGAGGTCGCAGAGGGTGAGCGGATCCCGCGCAGGGGGACCGGTCATCGTTCAGAGCGGAAAGTCTTCTCCCAGTACCGGAATGTGATCGTGTCGTTCGGACGCACCCGCTGGATCTCATGGAAGAGACGGCGTCCTTCCGCCTCATGCGCGGAGGCGGTCGACTCATCAGGCCAGCCCGATTGATAGTCGAAGGATCGCTCGAACCAGTCCGCCCACTCCTTCACTCGGCGCTCAGCGCCGGTGGCAAAGCCGGTTCGTCATCCCCACACCGGCCCTCGGCGCCCCAGAACGGCCAGCGCGCGCCGTAGTCGTTCATGAACCTGTACTGCATGACATCGATTCTCACCCGGCAATCGGGATGCACATCGATGACGGCTCGCTCAAGGACCGTGCACGTTCACACCCACCCCGACGGATGCAAACGGGAACCCCACTACCCGAATCCGCTCACGCACTGGAACCACTCAAATGCGCGACCGGAGTCCCTTCACGTACCCGTGCCCGCTGGGGGACCGGCGAGCGGGCAGTGGGTAGCGGCTAATCGGGGCGATGAGGCATCAAACGTGGACCAACATGCACGCCGATAGAGTCGCCCCATGCGAACCCCGATCCCTGTGATCCCGGCTCCGCTCGGCGCGTCCGAGCTACTCCCGTCCGACCCTGCCATCCTCGACCACGAGATCGCGGTGACCCGACGGATGGTGCATAGCAACGACTTCTCGTACTGGAACAAGCGGGATCGGCTCGTGTGTCAGCTGAACGCGCTCGGGGTGGCTCTGCTGTATGCGGGCCACGTGGGGCGTGGCATTCAGAGCCTTGAACAAGCTCGCGCGGAACTGTTGGCAGCGACTCTCTACCCGCTCGATCAGATGCCCGCCTCGTACGGGGTACGAGTCGATAACCTGCTGACGATCCTGAACCTCAATCTGACGATAGCTCAGATGGTCGCAGATAGCGATACTCTGTCGCGCTACTGGTTGGATCTCGCTCGGCAGGCCTTCCATGGCGATTCGGCCAATCAAGATCCATTGACACGTGCGATCTCCGACTCGCTCGACGAAACCGCAGCCGCAGCCGAGATGCTTTGGCCTTCGAGGTAAGGGTTCACGAAGACCGGGATGTCGTGCGCTGATGGACCGCCAACTGGTACCCGTCGTGAGGCTTCCCTTTGGCCACCGCAACGCATGAAGTCCTGCCCGTGGACGAGCTTGAGGGAGCGGGTGCTGGCGTCGCGACGCCGTTATTGGACGTTCGGCGTCATTCGTATACGCGGCACATCTCGTTGTCGGACGTGAGGTCGTCGGATGCCTCGAGAAACCCGAGCGTTCGTGTAGACGTGAAACTGTCGGGGTCTTTGTCCAGCGGGAAGCAGATGCTTGGATCGCCCGAACTCGACGCAGTGAAGTACGCCATCGGTCCGTGCGAGCCGGGGTCGCACCCGCCGTCGACGTGCAGCGTCAGGCTAGCCAGAATGTCGTAAGAAGATGCGTCATCGTCGTCGCCCGCGAAGAATGACCATGTGCCGGCTAGGTCTTTGGTTGGACTCTCGGTCAGTGATTGGGCGTCGGCGGCGATGGGACCGAGGCAGTTGAGGTTGCTGGGCCAGGAAGTTGCCTGGAATGTCCCGTCAGCGGAGATCTCGAGCTCTGTGCCGATCACGCCCGGGTTTACCCAGGTGCCGATCACGTCATCCTCCTCGAGGCCCCAGGCATAAGTCTGCGAAGAGCAGGCTGACAGCGCGAGAGCACTGACGACGACCGTGCTGGCCGCGATGATGCGAGCGGTCACTATGCGGGCCACCGCGGCCTCCTTACTGTCTCCGGGATGATCTTTGCAGAGCGCTGCTTGGGCGTGACGGAGCCGCTCCGCTGGTGCGCCGGTCGACCGTCATTCGACCAGGAAGCCGGTGCGTGGATCGATGTCTGAAAGGAACGCGCGGATCTCGGAGCGGACCTGCTCGTCTGCCGGCGCCTCTGCGCCCGATCCACCTATCGAAAACCCATAGCCCAGGTTCGGGCCGCTGACCCAGGTGTGATGGATCGAGCTACCGTCTCGGACCACGTCAAACTCTTCACCGTCGACGACGAATCGGACTGCTTCGCTCACGACGTTATGGTCTCACTCAATGTGGAGACCGCCCGCACCAGGACCGGCGAGGGCTCAAACGTCGATGAGGAACCCAAGGTCGACGTCGCTGGCGGCGTGGCCACCGCCGAGTCCCCAGTTGTCGCGGTCGATCTCGTGCAGGATGGTCGAAACGTGATCCCCCGGGATGCCGAGCGTGCCCAATTGCTCGACGATCGCGGCGTAGAGCTTGCGCTTCGCGTCCAGCGAGCGGCCTGCGAAGCAGTCGATCGTGACGATCGTCCGATACTCCGGATAGGTGAGGTCTGCGGAGCAGGCGAAACGATGCGGCTCGTGGACGATCAGTCGGATGTTGCGGTCCTCCGGTGGGATCCGGAACGCCTCGACCAGGGCACTGTGGACCGCATCGATGACGGCGATCTCCTCGTCGACGGCGTACTGACGACAAACTTCGATAAGAGCGGCAGGCATTGCGCCATTATGGAGATCGAAATGAAGACGCTGCCAGTCGTCGATACGTTTCCCTAGTTACAGCAGCACGCAGTGGTCCCGCGTCCGTGCATCGCCCGGTTGTGGATGGGAGCGGTCCGCTGATCGTTGGGACCGAAACGCTGCTCGGTAGCACGCGAGGTTCGCGATAAATTCTCTGCACTAGATCAGTGCAACATCTGGGGCTCTTGGGGGAACACCCGTCATGGACGTTGGTATTTGGATAACGCTGCTGCTCGGGGTGGCGGCGATCGTCGTCGGCATCACGGCGTTCGCTCGACAACAGCACCGAATACCGCTGATTGTTCTGGCGTTGCTGCTCGCGGTGGCGGCTGTCATCGTGGCTATCGTCGCGGCGTTTGGCGCGGCTGCTGCAAGCGATCAGCCCGGCACGTCGCACCCGACGGCGACTCCCACGACCGCCGACACGCCTGCGAGTACTCCGTCCAGTAGCGAGGAGCCGGAGTCCGAGCCGTCCAGTGAGCCAACGGTCGCTGTCGTTCCGACTCAGCCAGAGACTTTGTATCTCATGAATCTGGACGAGGACGCCATCGTTCGGGACCCTCACTGGGTTTGGGATAGCGAGGGTGCAAACTCGATAGCCGGGGTTACGTATCCGAACAGCCTCAGCTATGAGTTCCAAAACTGCAGCCGCTGCACAGAGTCTCTGGAGTTCATCGTCCCGGCTGGCTACACCAGACTGCAGGGCGTCTTCGGATTGAGCGATAGCTCAAGGCACGATGATGTGATCGATGGCGTCGTGTATTTCACGGTCTATGACGCCTCAGGAAATCAACTCACTGCACCACAACGGATCGAGTACCCAGAGTCGGTCCCTGTCGACATCGACATCGCGGGTCAGCCACGCATCCGTATTGAGATGTCCGAGGGGACCAACCACGAGCAGTTCGTGTTGGGGGACGCGGCGATCGTTCGGTGATTCGAGACGACCGCAGGTCTCGACGAATCGACACTGATTGGTCCTCGTGTGCGGGTGAGGGTGCCGCTGTCTATCAAGCTTCGCTGACAACACGACCGTGAGCTACCAACGGTCGAACGCACCGCGCGAGACATCCATTGCGAGACGCTTCTCAATGAAGCCTAGGCAGGCTACGGCCCCAACGCTGGAACAACGGGCCTCACCGTCGGGTTCGCGGCAAAGTCGCACGCTAATCCCGCCTGTTCGGTCGCCGCACGCCATTACGTCCATCCGTAATGCTCGACGAGCGCCCCATCATCGCGCCGTGCGCGCTTGGGGATCGAGCGATCGCGTCAGGCGGAGCGCTCCGATTCGGCGAGTAGTACTTCGGCCCCTTCCAGCGTGTTGCCGTCGAGGCAGCGGAGGAAGTCGTCCTCGGTCATGACTTCGATCTCTTGGCCCTTGTCCTGCAATTCGAACGCCTTGCGGGCTTTGCCCGTGACGTTGGAGCCGGGTCGGAGCACAGCGGGATTGATATCTCCCACGACCAGCACGTTGGTTCGTTTGGTGGTGGTCTGTTCTGGAATCGCGCCGACCTTGGCACACTCCTGGCGGGCGGTGTCTCGTGTCATCGACATGAGGGTGCCGGTGAAAACGATGACGCGGCCATAGAGGTATCCGCTGGGGTCGGCGTCTGCGTTCACCTCAATCGGGGTGAACTTGCGAGTACCGTGGCCACCGCTCGAGACGGCGACGCTGCCCCGGTAGATCCCGGAGCCCATGCGTCCGATTCCGATGCCGAGAGACCTCGCCAACTCAAGCAGATCGGCTGCTTGCTGCTGCTCAGCCAAACGCCCGGCAACCTCCACGACCACTGTCGCGTCAGCGAGCGCGTCGTGGTGGTCATCGAATGGGATGCCCATCGTCTCGGCGAGGAACGGCAGCCGGTAGGTGGGGAGGGGCATTGCGCGGCGAGCCATGACCAGGGTGCAGAGGAATCGCATGTCGGGCCATTCGATGTTGTCCAGGGCGCAGGCGTACCGGATCACGCCGAGGTCGAAGCCTGCATTGTGAGCGACGACCACGTCCTCGCCGATGAAGTCCACAATGGCCGGGAGGATGTCCTTCCACCTTGGGGCGTCCGCCACCATCTCGGCGGTGATCCCATGGATGGCGATGTTCCAGCCATCGAACCAGTCAGCGCCCTCTGGCGGCCGGATCAGCCAATGCCGACTCTCGACGATCTGCCCATTTCGCACACGGACCAAGCCCACAGAGCACGGAGACCCTCGATACGAGTTAGCCGTCTCAAAGTCGATCGTCGTGAAGTCGAGCATCCTTCACGCCACCCGATTCCTGGTCTTACGGTTCGTAGTCATTGCAGCCCCTTCGCTCTCGCCCCCCGATCGGGCCGACGAGAGCTGAGTCTGCCGTACCGGCGACGCAAATTCCGACGAAAGACAGGTCGAATGTGGATGCGAGTCGCTTCCGGTGCCCCCAGGTGGCACGCTGTTGTCCCTCTTCCGGGCACTGCCCGGAAGAGGATGGCGTGGGAACTCGGTCGGGCGCAGGCGGGCTACAGCGCACCGAGCACATCCCCTGGGTCGGCGTCGAGGATGAGTCTGTCGAGGACGCGAGGAGTTGCCTCTCTTCGTAGGCGAAGTGGCTCTCCATGATCGCGGCGATGCCGTCGAGGTGGCGCTCGAGCTCCGCCGGGGTCGCGTTCGAGCGCATCGTCTGTGTCAGCGCGGTGATCAGGTAGTCGATCATCGAGTGGTCCTGCGTGAGTTTGCGGAGAGTGTCGGCAAGCTCCGGGTGCGCCTCCTCGATCGCGGGGAACAGGGCGCGGTCTTCGCCACGGTGGTGTTCGTCCAGCGCGGTGCAGAATCCACGACAGTAGATCAAGAGGTCTGCCGTCGCGTTGAGGTTCGCCGTGTCATGGACCGCGGTACCCGTGGACACCGCTGCACGTGCGACTGCGAGCGCGTCTCGAAGTCGGGTATGGACTCGGCGTAGTTCATCGCTCCAGGCGACCAGCCTGGTCGTCTCGCCGTCAGTCACGCGAGATCGAAGGGTGGAACGCGGTCATCACGTACTCCTTCAGTCCGACGCCTCCATGCCTGGCACGGTCTGCCGCCAGCACGCGACGCTCCCGTAAGCCTAACCGGTCGGCGGAGCTGGCCGCTCCGAGCGGCGGTCGAACTGAGCCGCGCCCGCGACGGACCGCTTGCGCGGCATTGCCCGCAAGAGGCTGGATATCGAACGTGCTCAGACCGCACGCGACCAACGTCTACCGAGCACTGCCCGTATACGGATCGTCACCACGCCATCTGCTCTACGACCGACTCCCGATCGCTCCCACGACGTCATCGAAAGCGGGGCCGCTGCCCGCCGTCGGTCAGGGGACGTACGCGCCGTAGTTGTCGATCCCGAGCTCGAACAGCTCGCCGCCCCAGAGCACCTGCGCGATGCTGATCCCGATGATCGACGCGACGACCACGGCGGCTACAGCCCCGGCGACGCCGCGACCCCGGTAGGCGAACCAGCCGAGCGGCATGAGCAGGGCCAGCCCTATGACGTGGGCGAGCACGAGAGGAACGCCGCCGATCACCTCAGCGAACCCGGCCATCGTCGTGCCCGCCGAAAGCGCTTTGCCCTGTTCACTCTCCGCCTCGAACTGCGCGAAGCCGTACCAGGTCCACGCAACGGCGGCGGCCAGCGGGCCGAGCGCCGCGACGACCCAGAAGGGGAGGCGCGCACCCCGACAGACGCCCTTCTGCACTCCCGCTGGTGGCGTCGTCACGCCGCGAGCCTAGCTAGCGGCCGGCACAGACGCGGTGCACAGGGAGCTCCAGCCGGCCAGGAACGACTGGTGCGGGGGCAAATTCCCCGTTGCGTCCGCGCCGCAGGAGTGATCGGATGTGCGGGTGCAGATGACGGTGGCCGGAGGCGTGATGATGGCGGCCGTCGGTGCCGGGTTGTAATTGCTCGCGGCGATCATGCTCGCGCGCGCCAATTACGGCCATCGCGTGCCGTACTGGACGAGCCCACGCGTGCGCTCGCGCTCGGTGGCCGTGCGTACCATCGGAGCGGCGACGATCGGCTTTGCGGCGATCGCGTCGCCGATCGGCGACTGGCGCTCGCGGCCCTGCTCGTGGCGATCCCGTGCGGTGTCGCGGTGATCGCGCACCGCAATCGTTCGCTCGCGCTCACCCGCGCCATGTGAGCCAGGTCGCAGGATTGCGCCGCAGCACCGCGTCGGCCAGCTCCGCCCCGCCCTGCGCCACGAGGCGCGGGACGAAGCGCTCGCCGAGGTAGCGCAGTCCCGGCATCCCCCCGTACGCCTGGTATCGGGTGCGCCGGGCGACGTCGCCGCCCAACAGGATCCGGTCGGCCCCACCGGCCTCGGCCGTCGTGACCAGGCAGTCCAGCAGCACTGAGTCGGGCCAGTCCTTGGCGCGCGCGGCGCCGTCGTAGCCGAGGTACGCGCCGGCAGCCGCGAGTTCGGCGTGCAGGCCGGGGTCGGGGTTGCGGTCGACATGCGCCAGGGCGACTCGGTCGGCCGGGACGCCGACCGCCGCCAGCGCATCCAGCGCCTCGAAGGCCGCCGTCCCGTGCTCGAGATGCACCATCACAGGGGCACCCGTCTCACGGTGAGCGGCCCCGATCGCCTCGATCGTCCGGCCCGCCGCCACGTCGATGCGCCAGTACCCGAGCCCCGCCTTCAGCACACCGGCCCGCAACCCTCCGGCTCGCACACCGCCGTCCGCCGCGTCCTCGACGTACTCAGCCGCCCCGACGGTCAGGTCCCGCACGAAGGCCGCCGCCAAGTCGTCGGCACGAGCCTCCAGCAGCGGATGCCCGGGCGCGTAGTGCTCGCGCCGGTGCACGCCCGTCGTCATCACGACCCGCAGCCCGGCCGCCGAAGAGATGCGGCAAATCGCCTCGGGCCGCCGGCCGAGACCCAGGGGTGTGGCATCCACCATCGCCTCGAAGCCCGACTCGCGCAGCTGCCGAGCCTCTTCGCCGCTGGCCGCCTCGTCGTCGAGGTCGTCGCCGGGCAGCAGCGGAGAGACCTGGAAGAGGTGCTCGTGATAGTCCACGCGGCCGAGCTCGGCCGGGTCGACGTCGCCCGTGACGGTGCGGACGAATCCGGTCACGGCACCGCCACAGGGTTCGCGGGCGGCTCGCCCGACAGCACGGCCAGAAGGTTCTCGGTCGCCATTCCGCCCATGCCGTCGACGCCCTCGCGGGTCTGCGCGGCCAGGTGCGGCGTGATGATGACGCGATCGGCGAGCTCGTCGGCCATCAGCGGCGACGCCCCCTCGCCGTGGTTCTCGGTCGCCAGCGTGTCGGCCGCATAGGCGAGTACGCGTCCGCTCCGCAGCGCCGCGGCCACCGCGGCCTCGTCGACGAGGTCGGCACGCGCCGTGTTGACGATGATGACAGGGCGATCGGATGCCGCCAGCCACTGCTCGTCGACGACGGTCTGCCCGCCGGGGGCGTGCAGGGTGACCATGTCGCACTCCGTCGCCAGCGTCTCGACCTCGGCGCGCTCGATGCGCGCGAACAGCGGGTCGTCGGCCGGCACCCACGGATCGGCGCCGAGCACTCGCGGCCCGAAGCCCGCGAGCCGGTCGATGACGGAACGGCCGATGCGC
>JAVBUG010000296.1:0-5571 GCA_031555515.1 Microbacterium sp.
ACGCAGGTTCTTCTTCGCCTTGAAGACCTCGAGCGCGGCCGGCTCGAACGACGGCGCGACGATGACCTCGGTGAAGATGTCCTTGAGGTTCTCGGCCATCTTGAGGGTCACGGTGCCGTTGGCGGCGATCACGCCGCCGTATGCCGAAACCGGGTCGCACTCGTGCGCGCGCAGGTGGGCGCTCGCGATGGGGTCGAGAGCGTTGGGCGCCGTCACGGCGATGCCGCAGGGGTTCGCGTGCTTGATGATCGCGACGGCGGGCTTGACCATGTCGAACGCGGCGCGCAGGGCCGCGTCGGCGTCGACGTAGTTGTTGTACGACATCTCCTTGCCCTGGAGCTGGATCGCCTGGGCGATGCCGTGACCGCCGTTGCGGGTGTAGATCGCGGCGCGCTGGTGCGAGTTCTCGCCGTAGCGGAGGGTCGCGAGGCGCTCGGCCTTGATCGTGAGGTGCGCCGGCAGGTCCTCTTCGAGGAGCGTGCCCTCGGTGAACCACGTCGCGACGGCGCGGTCGTACTCGGCGGTGTGCGCGAAGGCGCGGGCGGCGAGCTCGCGGCGCTGCACCAGGCTCGTCCCGCCGGCGCGGACGGCCTCGATGACCGCGGGGTACGACGACGGCGAGACGACGATCGCGACGTTGGCGTAGTTCTTGGCCGACGCGCGCACCATGGCAGGGCCGCCGATGTCGATCTGCTCGACGACGTCGTCGCCCTGGGCGCCCGAGCGCACGGTCTCGACGAACGGGTAGAGGTTCACCACGACGAGTTCGAAGGGAAGGATGCCGAGCTCGTCGAGCTGCTTCTCGTGGTCTTCGAGGCGGAGGTCGGCGAGCAGGCCCGCGTGCACGCCCGGGTGCAGCGTCTTGACGCGGCCGTCGAGCGACTCGGGGAACCCGGTGACGCTCGACACGTCCGACACGGTGTAGCCGGCCTCGCGCAGGAGGGTCGCGGAGCCGCCCGTCGACACGATCTCGACGCCGGCCTCGGCGAGCGCCGCGCCCAGGGCCAGCAGGTCGGTCTTGTCGCTCACCGACACGAGTGCGCGGCGCACCGGCACGACATCGCGGGGGCGGTACAGGGCGGGGTCGTGGCTCGGTCCGGCCATGCGGGTCTCCTCGGTGGGGTGGGGGGGTCAGAGCTGGGCGCTCGCGGACACGGCCGCGAGGGCGAGGTCGCCGGTGGCGACGCGGCGCACCACGTCGATGAGCAGGCGGCGTTCGACGGGCTTGATGCGCTCGTGCAGGGCGTGCTCGTCGTCGCCGGGGAGCACGGGCACGCGCTCCTGGGCGAGGATCGGCCCGGAGTCGACCCCGTTGTCGACGATGATGACGCTGGCGCCGGTCTGCACGGCACCGGCGGCGAGCGCGTCGCGCACGCCGTGCGCGCCGGGGAACTCCGGCAGATACGCCGGGTGGGTGTTGATGATGCGCGGCGACCACGCGTCGACGAAGTCGGCCGGCAGCAGGCGCATGAGACCGCTCAGCACGACGAGGTCGGGCTGCCACACGTCGAGCTGGGCGCCGAGCTCGGCGCCCCACTCCACGCGGCTCGCGAACTGCGCGAACGGCACCATGAAGGTGGGGATGCCGTACTCCTCGGCGTGCGCGAATCCGTCGGCCTCGCGATCGGCCCCGACGACGACGATGCGGGCGGGGAATTCGGGATCGGCCGCCGCGTCGAGCAGAGCGCGCAGGTTCGACCCTGTGCCCGAGATGAGAACAGCGACCGTCAGCACCAAGTCAGTCTACTTGGAACCATCCCTCGCGCCGGGCGGCGCCGACCGCGGCAGCTCGATCGGCTCGGTCGTCGCTTCCGATGCGACAGGAGGGGACGGATGCTGCGTCCCGCCGTCGTCGTTCGGCACGGTGCCGCCCCGCCGGGCGGTGAAAGCCGCGACCGCGGCGAATGCGGCGGCTTCCGGGGGTTCGGGGTGCGGGCCCTCGTCCGCGGGCGCGTCCTCGACCGCGGCCGGCATGGACGCGGGATCGTGCGCGGTCGACCCGCCCCGGCCTGCCGACCGCGGCGACAGCAGCAGGATCGCGGCACCGAGCAGCACTTCGAGGCCGACGGCCAGCGCGACGGGCCCGGCATCGGGCCCGAACTCGGCGAGGCGTCCCGGCCCGAGCGAACCGGATGCCGCCCACGCGAGCAGGGCCGCGGCGCCGCCCGAGAGCAGCGCGATGCCCGCGGTCACGACGAGACGGGCCGCGATCGGATCCTCGGGCGCGCCGACGTGGTCGTCGACATGCGCCTCCGCGACGAGCTCCTCCGTGGGCGTCGTCGACAGCAGCCCGCTGAGCGCCGCGGTCTTGCCCGCATCGAACCGCGACGACGCCGCGCCGGCCGGGGCCGCGGGCTGCAGCATCCGGCGGTGCGAGGCTCCCCCTGCGTGCAGCAGGCGCGAGCGCGCGATCCATCCGGCGAGCGCGCCCAGGGCGATCGGCAGCAGGGCGAGCAGCAGCAGCCACGACGTCGTCGACTCGGGCACCGCCCCCAGCGCCGGCAGCCCCGGCACGACGCCCACCTGGGTGCCGGCGGGCGAGACCGAGGTGCCGGTGCCGACGGCGAAGCCGGGTCCGGCGACGAAGCTCATCCCCCACACCGCGAGGGTCGGCACGTAGGCGAGCTGGGCGAGCGTGATGACGATCGCGCCGAGCGGGTCGACGTCGCCGGCCTGGAACAGCGCGACGATCTGGCCCGCGCGGGTGAACAGGGCGACGGCCCCGACGGCGGCGCCGAGGCCGACGAGCCCGACCACGACGACGGCCGTGCCGCGGGCGACGAGCGCGGGCACCTCGCCCCAGCCGTGCGGCGCGGCCTCGACGCTGTCGCGCAGCCGTGCGATCGCGCCCGACCCGGCCTCGGACCACTCGGTGACGACAGCCGCCACGAAGGCGGGCACCGCGAACAGCAGCGTCGGCACGAGGATCGCCTGCCAGGGCTCCGCGCGGGCGACGTCGTTCGCACCGGTCAGCGCCGCGCCGGTGGTCAGGATCGCGAACACGGCGCTCGAGGTCAGCACGCCCGTGAGCCACGCGTCGGCGTGCGAGGCGCGGGCGCCCGAGCGTGCGGCGAAGATCACCGTGAACGCGGCGAATGCGAGCGGGGCGAGCGAGAGGACGAAGGATGCTGCGCCCGCATCGATCCCCGTCGCGGCGAGGTAGTCGGGCGGCAGGGTGATGGCGAGCGGCACCAGATTGCCCAGCTGCCACACCGACACCGCGGAGTGCCACAGCACGCCCCAGTCCGCTCCGCCGCCGAAGCCGAACACCCACAGCAGGGTGAGCGGGGCGAGGGTCACGGCAAGGCCGACGGCCGCCGCGATGACGGCGTCGACGGAGGCGAGAAGGGCGACGATGAGGCGATGCATGCGCCATCGACCCTACTTCGACGCACCGCGTCGGCCCCGTCGCCCGCGCGCGGGGCCGAGGCATCCGTCCAGCGAATCCTCAGGTTGAGGCAGGAGCGACTAACGTTTCAGATCGGAGGTCCCCCCACATGAGCACAGCCGAGTCCACGGCGCCCAACGCCCCCGACGACACCGAGAACACCGAGACCCCGGAGCCGAAGAACGGCTTCGACAGGTTCTTCGAGATCACCAGGCGCGGATCGACGATCCCCGCCGAGATCCGCGGCGGTGTCGTCACCTTCGTGACGATGGCGTACATCGTCATCCTGAACCCGATCATCCTGTCCAGCGGGACGGATGTCGCGGGCGACACCCTCGGATTCACCCAGGTCGCGGCGACCACCGCCCTCACCGCCGGTGTGATGACGGTGCTGTTCGGCCTCGTGACCCGCCTGCCGTTCGCGTTCGCGGCGGGGCTGGGCATCAACTCGTTCCTCGCCGTCTCGGTCGTCGGCCAGGTGACGTGGCCCGAGGCGATGGGTCTCGTCGTCATCAACGGTCTGATCATCGTGCTGCTGGCGGCGACGGGCCTCCGGCGCATGATCTTCGACGCCGTGCCGATCCAGCTGAAACTCGCGATCACGGTCGGCATCGGCCTCTTCATCGCGTTCATCGGCTTCGTCGACGCCGGCTTCGTCACCGCGACCGGCGCGTCCTCTCCCCCGGTCGGCCTCGGCGTCAACGGCTCGGTGGCCACCGTGCCGACGCTGATCTTCGTCTTCACGCTGCTGCTCACCGGCATCCTGGTGGCCCGCAAGGTGAAGGGCGGCATCCTCATCGGCCTCGTGACCGGAACCGTGGTCGCGGTGATCGTCGAGGCGATCTGGAACATCGGCCCGAAGTTCTCCGGCGACGACGTCAACCCCGGCGGCTGGGGCCTCTCGGTTCCCGAGCTGCCGTCGTCGCTCGTGAGCGTGCCCGACCTGTCGCTCGTCGGCCAGGTGTCGTTCGGCTCGTTCGAGCGCATCGGCGTGCTCGCCGCCCTCATGCTCGTCTTCACGCTCGTCTTCACGAACTTCTTCGACGCCATGGGCACCATGACCGGCCTGTCGAAGGAGGCCGGCCTCGCGAACGAGAAGGGCGACTTCCCGCGCATCAAGTCGGCGCTCATCGTCGAGGGCGTCGGCGCCGTCGCGGGTGGCTTCACGTCGAGCTCGTCGAACACGGTGTTCATCGAGTCGGGTGCCGGCATCGGCGAGGGCGCCCGCACGGGCCTCGCCAACGTCGTCACGGGTGGCCTCTTCCTCGTCGCCATGTTCTTCACGCCGCTCGTGTCGATCGTGCCCACCGAGGTCGCGGCATCGGCCCTGGTCATCGTCGGCGCGCTGATGATGTCGCAGATCCGCTTCATCGACTTCTCGGACTTCTCGATCCTGCTGCCGGTGTTCCTCGCGGTCACGGTCATGCCGCTCACGTACTCGATCGCGAACGGCATCGGCGCGGGCTTCATCTCCTGGGTCGTCGTCCGGTCGCTCTCGGGCAAGGCCCGCGAGATCAGCCCGCTCCTGTGGATCGTCGCAGCCGGCTTCGTGCTCTACTTCGCCCGCGGACCGCTCGAGACCCTGCTCGGGTAGTCACGCTTTCTGGGGACGGATGCTGCGGCCCGCAGCATCCGTCCCCTTCGTGTTTCCTCTCCGCCCGCCCCGCTTCAGGTGGCGCAACACGCAGAATCAGCGCAACCACCCCGCGTGTTGCGACCCCCGAAGGTGATCGCCGCCACGCCCGCCCCGCCTCAGGTGGCGCAACACGCGGGATGCGCGCAACCACCCCGCGTGTCGCGACCCGCGAACGAGGTGGCAGAGGTGCGCGCGGGTCAGCGCAGCGGGGTCCACCCCGGAGGGGTCGGGCCGTCGTAGGCGGCGCGCTCGGCGTCGGCCCGCGCGGACCAGCCTTGAGCCGCGTCGACTGCGTCGAAGCCGCCGCGCGCGACGCGGAAGCCGACGTCATCATGGTGCATGCGCGGCCCGCCGCCCCGGCGCGTCGAGGCGCGTACGCTCCACGCGTCGTCGGCGAACCCGCCGCCGCGGAACACGCGGTAGTCGGCGTACCTCGCCGGGTCGAGCAGGTCCCACGTCCACTCCCATACGTTGCCGAGCGTGTCGAACAGGCCGTTCAGGTTGGGGAGCTTGCCTCCGACGTTCTGCGGGGCGCTCACGCCGTCCG
>JAVBUG010000206.1:0-17803 GCA_031555515.1 Microbacterium sp.
GACCGCGTCGAGCGTCGCGTGGTGCTCGCCGTCGGGCAGCACCACGGCGTCGGCGTCCGGTCGCCGCGCCCACCACAGCCCCTTCACCGCGAGGTTGACGGCCTCGGTGCCTCCCGAGGTGAACACGACCTCGATCGGATCGGCACCCACCACCGCGGCGAGGCGCTCGCGCGCCTCCTCGAGCACCCGACGCGCGTGCTGGCCCGCGCCGTGGATGGACGAGGCGTTGCCCACCGTCGCCGCGGCATCGATCCAGGCGTCGCGCGCCTCGGGTCGCAGCGGCGCGGTCGCGGCGTGATCGAGATAGATCCGCACCTCGCTCATGACCGGTCGGCCTCCTTCGCGATCGGAGCGTCGGGCTGGTGCATCGGAGTTCCGTGTCCGGTGGCACCCGGTGTCGTAACACCGCCGACTCGCACCATGGTTATGGTAGTCCGCATGATCAGCCCGGCCTCCGTCATCTCGCCCCCTGCCGCGGGTCTGCTCGATCCCGAGCTCGACGGGCTGGGTGTCGTTCTCCTCGACGGACGCGCGCGCCTGCGCGTGTGGTCCGATTCAGCGGACGCGATCGACCTCGTCGTCTTCGACGACACCGACCTCGACTGGATCACGGCGACCGAGCCGCTCGTCGCGGTGGGCGGCGGCGTGTGGGAGATCACGACGCCGCTGCTGCGCCCCGGCACGCGCTACGCGATCCGCGTGGACGGGCCGCAAGGTCCGGGCAACACCTTCAATCGCGGCACGCTGCTGCTGGACCCCTACGCCCGAGGACTCGTCCGCACCGGGTACGACGGCTGGCGCTCCGAGGTCGTCGAGGGAGCGTTCGACTGGGGCGGGGTCGCGAAGCCCGCCACCCCGATGGACCGCACCGTGCTCTACGAGGGCCATCTCAAGGGGCTGTCGAAGCGGCATCCCGATGTCCCCGGCGCCCTCCGCGGCACGTACGCGGGCCTCGCCCACCCGGCCATGGTGCAGCACTTCATCGACCTCGGCATCACGAGCATCGAGCTGCTCCCGGTGCACGCATTCACCACCGAACCGCGGCTCCTCCAGCACGGCCTCACCAACTACTGGGGTTACAACTCCCTGAACTTCTTCTCCCCGCACGCGGCATACGCGACGGAGGAGGCTCGTCGGCAAGGCCCCGAAGCCATCCTTCGCGAGTTCAAGGGCATGGTGAAGCTGCTGCACGAAGCGGGCCTCGAGGTCATCCTCGACGTCGTCTACAACCACACCGCCGAGGAGGGCATCGGCGGTCCGCGCTCGAGCCTGCGCGGCATCGACAACCGCTCCTACTACCGCCAGCAGGACGACGGCGCGTACATCGACGTCACGGGCTGCGGCAACGCGGTGAACACGTCGACGGATGCTGCGGCCCGCCTCGTGCTGGATTCCCTGCGCTACTGGGCGAACGACGTGCAGATCGACGGCTTCCGGTTCGACCTCGCCGCGACACTCGGGCGAGACGCGGGTCACGTGTTCACGCCGGAGCATCCGCTGCTGCGCGCGATCCTCGAAGATCCCGCGCTGGCGGGCGTCAAGATGATCGCCGAGCCGTGGGACGTCGGCATGGGCGGATGGCAGACCGGCAACTTCGGCGAGGGCTGGAGCGAGTGGAACGACCGCTACCGCGATCGCGTCCGCAACTTCTGGCTGAGCGACGTGGACTACGCGCGCCGGGCATCGACCTCGCCGGTCGGCATCGGCGGCTTCGCCAACCGACTCGCCGGTTCAGCGAACACCTTCGCCGACGTCCGCGGTCCGCTCGCGAGCATCAACTTCGTGACCGCCCACGACGGCTTCACCCTTCGCGACCTCGTGTCGTACGACGTCAAGCACAACCTCGGCAACGGAGAGCAGAATCGCGACGGAGCCGACACCAATCGCTCCTTCAACCACGGCGCGGAGGGACCGACCGACGACGAGCGCATCCTCGCGACGCGGCGCAAGGCGATGCGCAACCTCATGGGCACCCTGCTGCTCTCCGCCGGCGTGCCGATGCTGACCGCCGGCGACGAGTTCGCCCGCACGCAGCGCGGAAACAACAACGCCTACTGCCACGACTCGGTCCTGACGTGGCTGTCGTGGGAGCACGCACCGTGGCAGCAGGACCTGTACGCCCACGTGCGCCACCTGCTGCGCCTGCGTCGCGAGAACCCCGCCCTGCGTCCCAGCCGCTTCGCGCGGCTCGGCGAACGCACGCCCTCCGCATCCGTCATGGAGTGGTACGACGAGAACGGCGAGACGATGTCGATCGAGCGATGGACCGATCCCTCGCACCGCACGCTGCAGTACGTCGCCGCGTCGACGCCCGAGTTCGAGGGGTTCAACCGCGTGCTGCTCATGGTCCACGGCACCGAGCGGGCGATCGATGTCACGCTTCCCGACGTGGAGGACGTGACCCGTTACGTCTCGCTGTGGTCGAGCGCCGATGAGACGCCGTCCGAGAGCGCGGAGACATTCGCGCCCGGAGACACCGTCTCGCTCGCCGGCACATCGATGCGTCTCTTCCGTGCCGAGTAGCTTCGAACCGGTCGCGAAATCGCGGCACCGCGTCACGTCGCTGTCATCACGGTCGGGCGCGCGATAGGTTCGAGACGTGGTCACGAAGACGCGCTCCGTGCGCTCCCGTCCGTGGCGGAGCGCCTCGGCCCTCCCTGTCCGCAAGACCCGTGCCTGGCAGGCGGAACGCGATACCGCAGCGCGGCGCGTTCCTCTCGCCCAGCCGACGCCGGCGGTTCCGTGGGGCGATTACCGGCCCACGGCGTTCGCCGGTGAGGTCGTGCCGTTCGGTGTCACGTCGTTCCGGGAGGGACACGACCGCATCGGCGTGCAGGTGCGCCTGTTCTCGCCCTCCGGCGACGAATCGCTGCATCGCCTCGAACCGCTCGAGGACGGCTTCGACCGGTGGCGGACCGAGGTGGCCCTGCTCGAGCAGGGCGTCTGGCGGTTCCGCTTCGAGTCGTTCGGCGACGACTTCGCCACATGGGAGCACGCCGCATCGCTGAAGATCGCGGCGGGGGTGGATGCCCCTCTCATGCGAGAGATGGGTGCGCGCCTGTTCGAACAGGCCGGCGCCGAGAGGGGCCGCCCCGCGGCCGAGCGCCGGGCACTCGCCGACGCGGCGGCGGCGCTCCGCGACACCGCGGTCGACGATGCCGGGGCGCTGTCGATCGTCGAGGACCCGGCGATCGCACAGTACTTCCACGAGCGGCCTGTCATGTCGCTCGTCACCATCGGGGACGACCTCGAGCTGCTCGTCGAGCGCGAGCGCGCCGGCGTCGGTGCCTGGTACGAGTTCTTCCCCAGATCAGAGGGCGCCCGTCGTCTCAAGGACGGCACCATCAAGAGCGGCACGTTCCGCACGGCGGTCAAGCGGCTCCCGGCAGTCGCGGACATGGGGTTCGAGGTGCTCTACCTGCCCCCGATCCACCCGATCGGCACCCTGAACCGCAAGGGCCCGAACAACACGCTCGACGCAGGTCCCGGCGACCCCGGCTCACCGTGGGCGATCGGCTCGGCGGCGGGCGGCCACGACACCGTCCACCCCGACCTCGGCTCCCTCGCAGACTTCCGCTCGTTCGTGCGCAAGGCGCGGGAGGCGGGCATCGAGATCGCTCTCGACTTGGCGCTGCAGGCTGCGCCCGACCACCCGTGGGTCGACGAGCACCCGGAGTGGTTCACGACCCTCCCCGACGGTTCGATCGCGTACGCCGAGAACCCGCCCAAGAAGTACCAGGACATCTATCCGGTCAACTTCGACAACGATCCGGCAGGGATCCGCGCCGAGGTCCTTCGGGTCGTGCGCCACTGGATCGCCCAGGGCGTGCGCATCTTCCGGGTCGACAATCCCCACACCAAGCCGCTGCAGTTCTGGGAGTGGCTGATCGCCACGGTCTCCGCCGACGAGCCGGACGTCGTCTTCCTCGCCGAGGCCTTCACGCGGCCCGCTCCCCTGCAGAGCCTCGCGTCCGCAGGCTTCCAGCAGAGTTACACGTACTTCACGTGGCGCAACACGAAGGCGGAGCTCGAGGAATTCCTCTCGGGGCTCGCGCACGAGACCTCCGCCTTCCTCCGCCCGAACCTCTTCGTCAACACACCCGACATCCTCACGGAGTACCTGCAGTTCGGCGGCAGGGCGGCGTACCGCATCCGTGCCGCCATCGCGGCGACCGCCGCCCCCAGCTACGGCGTGTACGCGGGCTACGAGCTGTACGAGAACGTCGCGCGTCCCGGGTCCGAAGAGAACATCGACAACGAGAAGTACGAATACAAGCTCCGCGACTGGGCGGGGGCGGTCGAGCGGGGCGACTCGCTTGCGCCCTTCCTCACCCGTCTCAACGAGATCCGGCGCGCGCATCCGGCGCTGCGCCAGCTGCGCAACCTCAGCGTCCACTGGAGCGACGACGACGCCATCCTGGTGTACGCCAAGCACCTCGACGCCGCGCTGTCTCCCGACGGCCGCAGCGACACGATCATCGTGGTCGTCAACACCGATCCCCACTCGGTGCGTCAGACGATGGTCCACCTCGACACCCGGGTGTGGGGCGTCGAGCCGGGCACACCGTACGAGGTCGAGGACCTCGTCACCGGCGCGCAGTGGACGTGGTCGGATCACAACTACGTGATGCTCGACGCGTTCACCGAGCCGGTCCACATCCTCCACGTGAAGGAGCCCCGATGACGCCCTCCGACCAGATCCTCGATGCCGTCGCGACGGGCTCGCACCACGACCCCCACTCGGTGCTCGGCATCCATCCCGACACGGACGCCGAGGGCACGGCGACGTGGATCGTGCGCGCCCGCCGTCCGCTGGCCCGCAGTGTCACCGCGGTGTTCGCCGACGGCACCCGCGTCCCGCTCGAGCACGTGCACGCCGGGATCTGGGAGGGCACACGCGCCGGCGGCCGACGCCCGTACGAGCTGCTGACGACCTACCCCGACGGCCCCGACTTCATCGCGGACGACCCCTATCGCCATGCTCCGACCATCGGCGAGCTCGACCTCCACCTGATCGGCGAAGGGCGCCACGAGGAGCTGTGGCGCGTGCTCGGCGCGCACGAGCGCGAGGACGACGGCTCCATGGGCACCGCATTCACCGTGTGGGCGCCCAACGCCCGCGCCGTGCGCGTGGTGGGCGACTTCAACGGCTGGGACGGCCAGGGTCACGCGATGCGCTCGATGGGTGCCAGCGGCGTGTGGGAGCTGTTCATCCCCGGGGTCGGCCAGGGTGCGACCTACAAGTTCGAATTACGCGCCCGCAACGGCGACTGGGTGCTCAAGGCCGACCCGATGGCCCGGTTCGCCGAGGTGCCGCCGGCCACAGCATCCGTCGTCGTCCAGTCCTCCTACTCGTGGGGCGATGCCGCCTGGCTGACCCAGCGCGCGAAGTCGACCCCGGTGTCGCGGCCGATGTCGGTGTACGAGCTCCATCT
Organism: Microbacterium sp.; assembly: GCA_031555515.1. Taxonomy (GTDB): domain Bacteria; phylum Actinomycetota; class Actinomycetes; order Actinomycetales; family Microbacteriaceae; genus Microbacterium. The sequence goes on from JAVBUG010000206.1 coordinate 5,436, forward strand.
GGGCTCGTGGCGTCAGGGGCTGTCGTACCGCGACGCTGCCGACCAGATCATCGACTACGTGAGCGCGCAGGGCTTCACACACGTCGAATTCCTTCCTCTCGCCGAGCACCCCTTCGGAGGATCGTGGGGCTACCAGGTGACCGGGTACTACGCGCCGACGAGCCGCTTCGGGCACCCCGACGACCTCCGGTACCTCATCGACCGGCTCCACCAGACCGGCATCGGCGTGATCATGGACTGGGTCCCGGGACATTTCCCGAAGGACTCCTTCGCCCTCGCCCGCTTCGACGGTGAGCCGCTGTACGAGCATGCCGATCCGCGGCGAGGCGAGCACCGCGACTGGGGCACCTACATCTTCGACTACGGCCGCAACGAGGTGCGCAACTTCCTCGTCGCGAACGCGCTGTACTGGTTCGAGGAGTTCCACGTCGACGGCCTGCGCGTGGATGCTGTCGCGTCGATGCTGTACCTCGACTACTCCCGCGAGGACGGCGAATGGGCGCCGAACGTGCATGGCGGACGCGAGAACCTCGAGGCGATCCGCTTCCTTCAGGAAGTCAACGCCACCGCCTACAAGCGTTACCCCGGCATCGCCATGATCGCCGAGGAGTCGACGAGCTTCCCCGGCGTCACGGCCCCCACCAGCCAGGCCGGGCTCGGCTTCGGGTTCAAGTGGAACATGGGGTGGATGAACGACTCGCTCCAGTACATCAAGCGCGATCCGATCTACCGGTCGCATCACGAGGGCGAGCTGTCGTTCTCGTTCGTGTACGCGTTCAGCGAGAACTACGTGCTGCCGATCAGCCATGACGAGGTCGTCCACGGAAAGGGCAGCCTCTTCTCACGGATGCCCGGCGACCACTGGCAGAAGCTCGCGAACATGCGCGCCTTCCTCGCCTACATGTGGGGGCACCCCGGCAAGCAGCTGCTGTTCATGGGCCAGGAGTTCGGCCAGCTCTCGGAGTGGTCGGAAGGCCGCTCGCTCGACTGGTGGCTGCTCGATCAGCCCACCCACGCGCAGCTCCAGCAGTTCGTCGGCGCACTCAACCGGGTCTACCGCGAGGAGTCCGCACTGTGGGCGCGCGACAGCGACGGTGCGGCGTTCACGCGCCTGGGTGCGCCGAAGTGGAACCCCAATGTGATCGCCTTCGCCCGCAGGGACTGGCACGGCAACACGATCGTCGTCGCGGCGAACTTCTCGGGCAACCCGATCTCGTCCTACGAGCTCGACCTTCCCGAGACCGGAGTGTGGGACGAGATCCTCAACACCGACGCGCAGCTGTACGGCGGGTCGGGCGTCGGCAACCTCGGCGTGGTCCACGCGGGCGCGGGCGGACGCGCATCGCTCGTGCTGCCGCCGCTGGGCGTCCTGTGGCTGCGCCACCGTACGGACGCACACATCCCCTCGCCCACGAAGGGCTGAGAATCCTCTGACGCGCGATGAGGGCCCCGGATGCAGCATCCGGGGCCCTCATGCGCGAAGCGAATTCTCCGTCGTCAGGTGAGCTGATCGCTCAGAACAGCAGTGACGCCAGACGGCCGCGCGCGGCGATGACGCGCGGGTCGGCGTCGCCGACGAGCGCGAACAGCTCGAGCAGGCGCTCGCGCACCGGGGTGCGCTCATCGGCCGGAAGCTGGGCGAACAGATCCAGCAGGCGCCCGTAGGCGTCCTCGACGTGTCCGCCGGCGAGGTCGAGGTCGGCGACAGCGAACTGCGCGGCCACATCCTGAGGGGCGGATGCTGCGGCCGCACGCGCGGCTTGCAGATCGACGCCCTGCACACGGTCGAGCAGGCGCACCTGACCGAGACCGGCGCGCGCCTCGGCGTCCCGCGGGTTCTCAGCGAGGGCCTTCTCGTACGCCGTGGCGGCGCGGGCGTAGTCGCCCTCCTCGATCGCCTCGAACGCCTCCGCGTGCAGCGGCGGGAGCGGCTGCTCGGCGGGTGCCTCCTCGGGAGCCTCTCCGTCGACGGACGCGGAGCCGGTCACGCCGTTCTGCGCGGCGAGCTGAAGGAGCTGCGCGAACACCTCGCGCACCTGCTGCTCGGGCACGGCGCCGGTGAACATCGGCACCGGCTGACCCGCGACCAGCGCGACGACCATCGGAATCGATTGGGCACGGAACGCCTGCGAGAGCTGGGGGTTCGCGTCGACGTCGACCTTGGCCAGGACGACGCGGCCGCCGAGTTCGACCACGACCTTCTCGAGGATCGGGCTCAGCTGCTTGCAGGGTCCGCACCACTCGGCCCAGAGGTCCACGACGACCGGAACGGTCCGCGACAGCTCGAGCACCTGCGGGAATGTCTCGTCGGTGACGTCCAGGACGAGCGACGGGACGGTGACGCCGGCGCCGGCCGGCACCTCCTCACCGGGAGCGGCGGCAGCCGGACGGTTGCGGAGGGAGGACAGGTCGACGGCACCGCGCAGCGAGGCGCCCAGAGTGGGATCGGTCACTACAGAATCTTCGCATCGAGGATGTCGGACGAGTAACCGAGGAGGCGGATCTTCTCGTTCGATCCCGGACCGGGCACGTAGAAGAACACCTGGTCGCTGAACGTGGTGGCGAATCCGGTCTGCGACTGATCGACGCCGGCGAGCGTCTTGACCGTCCGGTTGTCGTTGACCTTGATCACGGCGTCGGCGTTGGTGGGCTTCACGGTGTCGATCTCGTTGATGTTCACGGCGACGATCGCACCGCTCTCGACCGTCTGCAGCGCGAACGGCGCCTGCGCCCCGGCTGCCGAACTGAACTCCAGATTGCCCGTCGACGCCGCGGTCTTGTTGAACTCCTCGAGGCGCCGCTGGCGGTCTGCCGCGATGCTGGCTCGGAGCTGATCGCCGTCGGCCTCGAAGAGGTCATAGTACTTGCTCGACTCACCGTTGGTGATGATGTCGGCGTACGCGGCGGCGACCTCGTTCGGAGGCAGCAGGAGGAACGGCGAATCCGGCTCGACCTGCGGCGCGCCGATGTAGGCGGGCGCCAGGTCGGGAAGCGACGTCGAGGCCTCGAGGCTGCCGACGTACGACAGCTTGTAGTCGGACCACTGATCCTGCTGCGTCAGCACCATGATGCTCGACGTCTTCGACTCGTCGTCGTCCGCCACGGCGATGACCGAGCGCGGCCAGCCGTCGTACGCCTGCGGCAGGATGATCTCGAGCGGCTTGGCCAGGATCGGCGCCGGCGCCGGGTAGTCGCCGAGCGCGGCGCGAAGCTTGTAGTTCGTGTCGCGGGCCGCGAGCGCCGCGCCGTCGAGGCGGGTGTCGGCGAGGTCGCCGTCCATCGCCGCGTCCGCGTCGGCCACCGTGGCGGCGATGCGGGTGAGGATGCGCTCGGCCTGAGCTTTCGAGACGGCCGGCGCCTGCTGGCCGTCGGGCGCGATCACGGTGGCGGTGGGAGACGGCGTCGGCGAGGAGGCGAGCTGCGGCCACGCGTCGGCCGAGCAGCCCGAGAACAGCAGTGCCGAGACGGCGACCACGGGCAGCACCGCGAACGCGCGTCGTCCTCCGCTCGAGACGGCCCGGCGTGTCGGCTTCGAGCTGCTGATCACGCCCTTGTCGTCGTCGTGATCGATCGCGATGTCGATCGGCTCGGTGACCGGGAGCGGCAGGCCCTTGCGGCGCGGACCGCGCTTACGGCGCGCGTGACGGATCCCGAGGATGTACAGGAACACGCCGACAGCCATCAGGATGCCTCCGCCGACGATGAGCGGACCCGCCCACGGCGTCGTGGTCTGCAGCGGCCAGGAGATCGTCACCTTGCTGGGCGCCGGTGCGGTGCCGTCCGCGGCGACCAGCACGCTCATGCCCTCGGGCAGCTGCAGCGGCGCGATGAGGAGGTCGGTCTGCTGGTACTCGTCGAGCCACAGGTCCGATCCGACGGGGGTGCGACCGGCGGTGTCGGCGGCTGCGTCGCCGCTCGCCGCGTCCTCGGTCGCCGCGTCGCCTGCGGCGGCGTCGTCAGCGGGCGCTTCCGCGGAGGGATCCACGGTCGCATCGACCTCGGGTTCCACCACAGGCGTCTCCAGCCCGCCCTCGTCGTCCAGGGTGACGTGGGTGTAGGTGCTGTCGGAGAGCCAGGCCTCCATGTCGGCCGTCCGGCCGTACGAGGCGAAGATGTCGCCCTCGCTCTGGGCACGCAGCGTCTGCGTGCCGGGCATCTGGTTGAGCACGGCGCCGTCGACGAGGAGATACGGAGTCTGCTCTTCGACCGAGATCGCCGTGGTCTCGGTCTTGGGTCCCTGGAAGATCGTCCGCTGGGCGATGCCCGCACCGATCATCACGGTGGCGAGCACGAAAGCCGCCACGGCCCACACGAAACGCACGAAGAACACCTTTCCCGGGGCGCGCGGACATGGCGCAGCCCTTCGATTCGACAGTTCAGACTAGCGAACACGACCTGGGAGGCGCGTGGGAGACGGCATTCCCGGGGCTGGACGTCACTGATGCGTATCCTGGGCGAACAGATGAATCGGCGCGACGTCGATCTGAGGGGGAACTCGATGAAGCTGCACAACCCGTTCCGCACTGCGCTGCTCGCGACGCTGGGTGTCGGCCTCGGATTGCTGCTCATCGGAAGCATCCAGAACCTCCAGACGATCCTGCTCTACGTCGGCACGGCCCTCTTCCTCTCCCTCGGCCTCGACCCGATCGTGGCGTGGCTCGAGCGCCGGAAGCTGCCCCGCTGGGCGGCCGTCCTCATCACGATCCTCGGGGTGCTCGCCGTCTTCGCGGGGATCATCCTCATGGTCGTGCCGATCATCGTGCAGCAGATCGGCCAGCTCGTCACGACGATCCAGGACCTCGCCGAGAAGGGCGAGTTCGATGATCCGGTGAGTGCGATCCAGGACTGGCTCCACGCCGTCTTCCCCGCCCTCAATGTCGACGAGGTGTGGGGCTACATCGAGGACTGGTACGCCTCGCTCGACGTGGGCGCGATCGGCTCCGAGGTCGGCGGCAGCATCATCGCCATCATCGGCGCCCTCATCGCCGGCTTCGCGGGCGCGTTCATCGTGCTGATCCTCACGATCTACTTCACGGCGTCGACGCCGAACCTGAAGCGCGCCGTCTACCAGCTGGTCCCGGCATCCAAGCGTGCGCGGTTCATGGACCTCGGCGAGCAGATCACCGACTCGGTCGGCTACTACGTCATCGGCCAGGTCACGCTCGGCCTCATCAACGGTGTGCTCAGCGCGGTCTTCCTCACGATCATCAAGGCGCCGTTCCCCGCGGTGCTGGCCGTGATCGCCTTCTTCTTCTCGCTGATCCCGCTCGTGGGCACGCTCACGGGCTCGATCATCATCGTGTTCACATGCCTGGTCGTGGGCTCCCCCACGACCGCCTTGATCGCCGCGATCTACTACCTGATCTACATGCAGATCGAGGCGTACGTGATCTCGCCGCGCATCATGGGACGAGCGGTCGCGGTGCCCGGTGCGGTGGTCGTGATCGCCGCCCTCGCCGGCGGATCACTCCTGGGCCTGCTGGGCGCCCTGGTCGCGATCCCCGTGGCCGCCAGCATCCTGATCATCTACCGACAGGTCGTGATCCCGCGTCAGAACGAGCGTTGACGCTCAGCCCTCGGCGGCCGGGCCGTGCCATTCGAGCGGCAGCGGCAGGGCATCGGGATTGACCGCCGCGACGATCTCGGTCAGCACGCGCCGCGTCTGGTTCTCCCCCACCCAGAGGTGCTTGCCGCCCTCGACCGGGATCAGGACGGCGTCGGGAACACTCGCGAACCGCTCGGTCGCAGCATCCGGTCGGAGGTAGTCGTCGAATTCCGGGACGAGCACGATGAGACGGCGTTCGTCCCCCGCCCACGCCGCGACCTCTTCGTCGGTCGCACGATGCAGCGGCGGCGACAGCAGCACGGCGCCCTCGACGCTGTGGTCGCGGCCGTACTTGAGGGCGAGCTCCGTCCCGAAGGACCAGCCCACGAACCACGGCCGCGGAAGGCCGCGCTCGCGCACGAAGTCCATGGCGGCGGCGACGTCGAACGCCTCGGCACGGCCGCCGTCGAACGAGCCGTCGCTGGTTCCCCGCGGAGATGTGGTGCCCCGCGTGTTGAATCGCAGCACCGCGAGATCGGCCAGGGCGGGAAGGCGCCCGGCGGCCTTGCGCAGGATGTGCGAGTCCATGAACCCGCCGGCGGTCGGAAGCGGATGCAGGGTGACGAGGGTCGCGACTGGGTCGCGGTTCTCGGGCAGCGCGAGCTCGCCGACGAGGGTCAGCCCGTCGAGCGTCTCGAGTTCGATGTCCTCTCGGCGCGCGGGCAGCAGCATCGGTCCGCGGATCTCCATCTCAAGCCACCTTCCAGCAGTGCTGATGCCAGTGCCGGCGTGCGGCGAGGTCGGCGGCATCGCCCAGCACTCCGTCGGCGCGCCACGCCACCAGATGTGCGACACCGACATCGATCTGGCGACCGCACCCGGGACACGTGTACGCCTTCTGCGCCTGGGCGGACGACACCGGCTGCACCGTCCACTCGACGCCGCGGCGCATCTCGGTGCGCTTCCATCCGGCGAGCAGGCGCTCGAACGAATCGTCGCCGCCCGAATCGTGCCGGCGGCGGTTCGACCGCGGCACGGCTCAGTACCAGCCTGTGCGCTGCGAGTGATCCCACGCACCGCACGGCGTGCCGTAGCGACCGCCGATGTAGCCGAGGCCCCAGGTGATCTGGGTCGCGGGGTTCGTCTCCCAGTCGGCGCCGGCGCTGGCCATCTTGCTGCCCGGCAGAGCCTGAGGGATGCCATAGGCGCCACTGCCGGCGTTGTACGCGTTGACGCGCCAGCCGGACTCCTTCTTCCACAGCGCGACGAGGCACGCGAACTGGTCGTCCCCCCACCCCCGCGCCAGCACCATGTCGTAGGCGATGGCCTGCGCACTGCCCGGATCGGGAGTGACGAACGGAGGACGCCATCCGCCCGACGACGACGACGTCGAGGTCGATGCCTGGACGGTCGGCGTGGGCTTCGGCTTCACGTAGACCGTGTAGTTGCCCCGATCGAGCGCCGCGGGCTCCGGGTCGGGTGCGGTCTCATCGCCGGCGCGCGACTGTACGTCATCGAGCGAGCTGGCGTAGAGCGAGACCTGCGAGTCCTCATCGGCGCTCGCCTGCGCCAGCGCGAGCCCGGTCGGTCCGATGTAGGCGACGACGAAGCCGAGCACCGCGAAGGCGGCGAACGCACCGACCACACCGCGCCGACGCGACCAGCGTGCGGCAGGCCTGGCGGCAGGTGCCGAGGGCGCCGAAGGAGTGGATCCCGTCACGGCGACCGGCCTCGTGGAGCGGGCAGCCACCTCGTGACGTCGGGCGCGTCTGGTGGGGTGCAGCTCGTTTCCAGAAGTCACAGTGTCCCGATTCTCGCATACCGGCACGAGGGCGTGCCATCCGCGGCCCCGCGCGTCTCACTTGACGGCGAGCATGACCTCGACGACGGCATCGAGCACCGCATCGACCTGCGTCTCGCGGTACCCCCCGCGCTGCATGCGGAACGCGACCGAACGCACCTGCTCGACGGTGACGGAGTCGCCCGTCTCGAGGAAGCGTGCGAGCTTGTCGGTCACGAGGTCGACCTCCGCGATGCGATAGCCGTACCGCAGCGGCGACACCCTGTCGAAGCGACGCTTGGCGGGGCGCGAGACCCGGTCGAGGATCTCCTGCGCGAGTTCGCGGGTGTGGCCGACCCACGCCTTCGCGCCGGTCGCCGCCACCGCCGAGGACCGCTCGCGCGCGGCGAAGGCATCCTCGATGCGACCGAGTGCGGCATCGACGGACGCGATGGCGTAGCCGTGCCGCACGAGTGGGAACGCGACATGACGGATGTCGACCGATGTCAGGGCGTCCGTGCCGCGCTCGAACGAGGCGCGTGCCCGCGCGAGGAACTCGTCCACGGGCTGCTTGTCGTAGCCCTTCTCGCGTCCTCGTGCTTCGGGGAAGGACGTCCTGGCGGTCGTCTCGGATGCCGTCATGATGCCACCAGCGGGGTGAAGAGGTAGTAGAGGGTCAGCGCCGCGACGACCGACAGCAGGATCGAGTCGAGCCGATCCAGCACGCCGCCGTGACCCGGAAGCCAGGAGCTCATGTCCTTGATTCCGAGATCGCGCTTGATCATCGATTCTCCCAGGTCGCCCGCAGTGGCCGTGGCGAGGATGAGGATGCCGAACACCGCGCCCATCCACCACTCGAGGCCCAGCATGAAGAGCCCGACCAGGATGCCCGCGAGGATCGCGGCTGCCGCCGCCCCCGCGAAGCCTTCCCACGTCTTCTTGGGACTGATCCGAGGCGCCATGGGGTGCTTGCCGAAGCTGATGCCCGCCGCGTATGCGCCCGTGTCGACCGCGACGGCGACGATGATGAACGCCAGCACCCACCACTCGCCGCCGTCCTTGGCCAGCAGCACGAGGCACAGGCTGGTGAGGAAGGCGACATACAGCTGCAGGAACGTCGCGATGAGCACATCGCCGAGCACCAGACCGTACGCGCGGCCGTCGTGGGATGCCATCTGGCCGACCAGCCGCCACACCACCACGAACGCCAGCGCGACGAACAGCAGCACCCAGTGCATCCAGGAATCGACGAAGAATGCGGACAGCACGACCACCGCACCGGCGATGAGCTGCGGGATCAGGTCCACCCGGCGACCGCTCGCGATCAGTGCCCGCGAGAACTCGAAGATCGCCAGCAGCGCTGTGGCCAGCGCGAACGGCACGAACGCCCATTTGACGAACAGCAGCGAGCCGAGCAGGACGAGCCCGATCGCGAGCCCGATCAGGATCGCGACGATGAGATCGCGGCCCGTGCGCTCCTTGATGCGCTCGTTCGCCTCTTCGAAGTCGGCGCGCGCCTGTGCGACGTGGCCCTCCAGCTCGCTGCGCGCGGCGCGCAAATGCGACTGGCGGGTCGCTCCGGTGTCGTGGGCCTCGGCGGCGCGCCGCGCCTCACCGGCCTCGCGCCGCGTCTGCGGTGAGGGTGGGTCGTCGCTCCGCGGCGGGTCGGATGCGTCGGTCATGGGCAGACCTCAGACCTCGAGGAGCTCGGCCTCTTTGCGCTTCAGCGCCTCGTCGATGGCGTCGACGTGCGCGCGCGTGAGAGAGTCGAGCTCCTTCTCGCCGCGAGCCAGCTCGTCCTCGCCGACCTCGCCCTTCAGCGCGTCGATGTCGTCCTTCGCCTTGCGGCGGATGCCGCGCACGTGGACCTTCGCGTCCTCGCCCTTGGTGCGCGTGAGCTTCACGTACTCCTTGCGGCGCTCCTCGGTGAGCTCGGGCATCGTGACGCGCACGAGGTTGCCGTCGTTCGTCGGGTTCACGCCCAGGTTCGGGCTGTCGCGGATCGCCTGCTCGATCGCCTTCAACGCCGACTTGTCGTAGGGCGTGATGAGGAGCGTGCGCGCCTCGGGGTTGTTGATCGACGCGAGCTGCGCGAGCGGCGTCGGGCTGCCGTAGTAGTCGACGAGGACCTTCTGGAACAGCTGCGGGTTCGCGCGTCCGGTGCGCACCGTGGCGAAGTCCTCCTTCGCTGCCTCGACGGCGCGGTCCATGCGCACTCCGGCATCGGCCAAGACGTCCGCGATCACAGTGTCTCCTTCGCGTAGATGGGGCTGATCAAGTCTATCGACGCGGGGCGGGTCACGCCGTGACCAGCGTGCCGATGGTCTCACCCAGCAGAGCCCTCGTCACGTTGCCCGCGGGCTCCATGCCGAACACCCGCATATCCATGCGGTTGTCCATGCAGAGGCTGAACGCTGTCGAGTCGACGACCTTGAGGCCGCGCTGCAGGGCGTCGAGGTACGTGATGCGATCGATCAGAGTGGCCGAGGCATCCTTCTTCGGATCCGCGGTGTAGACGCCGTCGACGCCGTTCTTCGCGACGAGCACCTCCTGCGCATCGATCTCGAGCGCGCGCTGGGCGGCGACGGTGTCGGTGGAGAAGTACGGCAGGCCGGCACCGGCGCCGAAGATGACCACGCGGCCCTTCTCCATGTGGCGCTCGGCACGGCGCGGGATGTAGGGCTCCGCGACCTGCGTCATCGAGATCGCGGATTGCACGCGCGTGGCGGCGCCGGCCTGTTCCAGGAAGTCCTGCAGGGCGAGGGCGTTCATGACGGTGCCCAGCATGCCCATGTAGTCGGCACGGCCGCGGTCCATGCCACGCTGGCTGAGCTCGGCGCCGCGGAAGAAGTTGCCGCCGCCGACGACGATCGCGATCTCGACGCGGTCGACAGCAGCCGCGATCTCCTGCGCGATCTGGCTGACCACGTCGGGGTTCACACCCAGCTGGCCTCCGCCGAATGCTTCGCCGGACAGCTTCAGAAGGACGCGCCGGCGCCCGGTGTTCTCGTTGATCACTGTGGTCCTCTCGTCTACCACAAACTACCGAAGGGCATGAGAAAAGGCCCGCATCGGCGTGCCGATGCGGGCCTTCTCAGAAGGTCAGGCGCCGACCTTGTAGCGGGCGAAGCCCGTCAGGGTCAGACCGGCGTCCTTCGCGACCTGCGCGACCGACTGCTTGTTGTCCTTCGCGTAATCCTGGTCGAGAAGCGAGACCTGCTTGAAGAACGCGTTGACACGGCCCTCGACGATCTTCGGAAGGGCAGCCTCGGGCTTGCCCTCGTTGCGGGAGATCTCGGTGACGATCTCGCGCTCCTTCTCGACCTCGGCCTCGGGGACCTCGTCGCGCGACAGGTACGACGGGTTCGCGAACGAGATGTGCTGCGCGAGGCTGCGCGCCGTCTCGGCGTCGTCGCCCGAGTAGGCGAGGACGACGCCGACCTGCGGCGGCAGGTCCTTGCTGGTCTTGTGGAGGTAGATCTCGAACTTGTCGCCCGAGAGCGTGTTCACGCGACGCAGCTCGACCTTCTCGCCGATGATCGCGGCCTCGTCCGAGATGAGCTCGGCGACGGTCTGCGAGCCGGCGGGCGCGGCGAGGGCTGCCTCGGCCGAGTCGGCGTGGGCGGCTGCGGCGGCGTCGAGCACCTTCTCCGCGAGCGCGATGAAGCGGTCGTTCTTGGCGACGAAGTCGGTCTCGGTGTTGAGCTCGATGATCGTGACCTGACCGTCGACCTCCTTCGCCGCGACCAGGCCCTCGCTCGTGGAGCGGTCGGCACGCTTGGCGTTGCCCTTGGCGCCCTTGAGGCGCAGGATCTCGACGGCCTTCTCGAGGTCGCCGTCGGCCTCCTCGAGCGCCTTCTTGGTGTCGACCATGCCCGTGCCGAGCTGCTCGCGCAGCGTCTTGATGTCAGCGATCGTGAAGTTTGCCATGGGTGGCGGCTCCTTGAATTGGGTGAGTTCTCGTGGATGCCTCGGCGGGACCGTCCGGACCGTTCGATCAGGGCGATCCCGCCGGGGCGGAGTGTGTGTGAGCCTTACTCGGCGGAGGTCGCCTCAGCGGCCTCAGCGACCTCGGCGGTCTCGACAGCCTCAGCGGCCTCGGCGCCCGCCTCGTCGGCAGCCGACTCGGTCGCGATGGTCTCGACCTCGGCGACGTCGGTCACGACGGCCTCGTCGGAGGGCGCGGGCTGCTCGAGCAGCTCGCGCTCCCAGTCGGCGAGGGGCTCCGCGTCAGCGGTCTCGTCGGTGGGCTGGTGACGCTGGATCAGGCCCTCGGCGGCGGCGTCGGCGATGATGCGCGTGAGCAGGCCCACCGAGCGGATCGCGTCGTCGTTGCCGGGGATCGGGTACTGGAACTCGTCCGGGTCGGCGTTGGTGTCGAGGATGCCGATCACCGGGATGCCGAGCTTCGACGCCTCGTCGATCGCGAGGTGCTCGCGCTTGGCGTCGACGACCCAGATGGCCGAGGGGGTCTTCTGCAGGTTGCGGATGCCGCCCAGCGACTTGTGCAGCTTGTCGAGCTCGCGCTTCTTGAGGAGGAGCTCCTTCTTGGTGAAGCCGCTCGCGGCGGGGTCCTCGAAGTCGAGCTCCTCGAGCTCCTTCATGCGCGCGAGACGCTTCGACACGGTCGAGAAGTTGGTGAGCAGACCGCCCAGCCAGCGCTGGTTGACGTAGGGCTGGCCCACGCGGGTCGCCTGCTCGGCGATGACTTCCTGCGCCTGCTTCTTGGTGCCGACGAAGAGGATGGTGCCGCCGTGCGCGACGGTCTCCTTGACGAACTCGTACGCCTTGTCGATGTACGTGAGCGACTGCTGCAGGTCGATGATGTGGATGCCGCTGCGCTCCGTGAGGATGAAGCGCTTGACCTTCGGGTTCCACCGGCGGGTCTGGTGTCCGAAGTGGACGCCGCTGTCGAGCAGCTGGCGAATGGTGACGACGGCCATGGCCGTTCTCCTGTTCCGGCGCGTGCGCGCCTGTTGCGGTTGTTCTCGCGCCGGCTCGCGGCCGGCGTGGCCTGGTGCCCGGCTCATTCCCGCCCTGCGC
>JAVBUG010000072.1:0-8593 GCA_031555515.1 Microbacterium sp.
CATCCAACTCGTCCTGCTCCACGACCAGCGTCACGAGGTCGATGCGGCGGCCCGGTGCGGCGGGCGACGCGACACCCGGCGCCGCGACGGCGACGGTGCCGTCGAGCGTGGCCAGGTCGTCGACGCGCGTGCTCAGGCGGATGTCGCCGCCACGCCGAACGACGTCGTCGGCGAGGGCCGGCACGAGGCGGTTGATGCCGCCGCGGATTCCCGCGACCGCCGCGCCCGGGGGAGCGGCCGCACGCAGGCGCGCGACGGCGCCGCTGAGCGAACCCGCACTCACGACGGCGTCAGCGAGCCCGGGGTGGGCGCGCGCGACCGGGAGCTCGTCGGGGTGCTGCGAGTGCACACCGTGCACGACGGGGGCGACGAGCCGGTCGAGCACGTCGGCGCCGAGACGATCCCGCACGAGCGGACCGAGCATCGCGGGCACCTCGCCGACGGACCGCGCGTCGAACGCGACGGCTCGTTCCGCCGCCGCGAGTCCGACCACGCGCACGACGTCGTCGGCGAGCGGATCGGACGGGATGCCGAGCAGCGCGGTGGCCGGCAGCGGCACGGCGTCGCCCGTGACGGGCTGCAGCCACGCCGGCCCCGGAGCGGGGGCGACGATGTCGCCGGCCAATCCGAGCTCGGCGAGCAGTGCCTCGACCGCACCGCCGCGGACCGCGAAGCTCTCGGCGCCGGCGTCGAGCGCGAGTCCTCCGACCTCGTGCCGCGCGACAGTCCCGCCGAGGTGGTCGGAGGCCTCGAACACCGTGACCGACGCGCCCGAGGCCGCCAGACGGCGGGCGACGACGAGTCCGGCGACCCCGCCGCCGACGACGCTGAAGTCAGCCATTCGCGTGGACGAACTCCACGATGCGCGTGAGCACCGTCGGGTCGGTGTCGGGAGGCACCCCATGGCCGAGGTTCACGACATGCGCGCGGGCGGCGCGGCCGCGCTCGAGCACGTCGAGGATGTGCGCCTCGAGCACCGGCCACGGGGCGCGCAGCAGCGCGGGGTCGATGTTGCCCTGTACCGAGACGTCCGGGCCGAGACGGCGGACGGCCTCATCGAGCGGCAGGCGCCAGTCGACGCCCACGGTGTCGACGCCGACGTCGCGCATTGCGGCGAGGAGCTCACCGGTGCCGACGCCGAAGTGCACCAGGGGCACGTCGAGGTGGCGCACGGCGTCGAGGGCGAGGGCGGAGAACGGCGCGACGTGCTGGGTGTAGTCGGCGAGGCTGAGCGAGCCCGCCCACGAGTCGAACAGCTGCCCGGCCGACGCGCCTGCCTCGATCTGCGCGGCCAGGAACGCGCCGGTGATCTCGGCGCACCACGTCAGCAGCGCCGCCCAGGTGTCGGGGTCGGAGTGCATCAGCGCGCGCGTCTTGAGCTGCTCCTTGGAGGGGCCGCCCTCCACGAGGTAGGACGCCAGCGTGTACGGGGCGCCGGCGAAGCCGATGAGCGGCGTCGTGCCGAGTTCGGCGACCGTGAGCGCGACGGCACCGCGGATGGGGGCTAGCGATTCCGGGTCGAGCGGGGGCAGGGACGCGACATCCGCCGCCGTCCGCACCGGGTTCTCGAGCACCGGGCCGCGCCCCGCGACGATGCGGACGTCGACGCCCGACAGGCGCACCGGGATCACGATGTCACTGAAGAAGATGCCCGCGTCGACGCCATGCCGGCGCACCGGCTGCAGCGTGATCTCGCTCGCGAGCTCGGGGTTCAGGCAGGCGTCGAGCATGTCGGTGCCGACCCGCAGCTCGCGGTATTCGGGCAGCGATCGGCCCGCCTGACGCATGAACCAGACCGGCGTGCGAGCCGGCCGTTCGCCGCGATAGGCGCGTATCAGCGCGGGGGGATCGTTTCTCTGAAGGACGGAAGGGTGAGAGTCATGCAACGACACACGTTAAGATTAGGTCTGTGCTCCTCTGTCTGACCGCGAACCATCGGAACGCGAGCCTCGACATCCTGGAGCGTCTCTCTGTGGGGGCGCCCACTGCCACGCGCGCCCTCGTGGACGACGAGATCTTCGTCTCCGGCGCCGTCGTGCTCGCGACCTGCAACCGGTTCGAGGCCTATCTCGACATCGACGAGCCGCTCACGGGCGGCGAGGCGGTCGCGGCCGAGTCGGTCATCGAGGCGATGGCCGACGCGTCCGGCGTCTCCGTCGACCTGCTGCGTGCGTCGGTCGCGGTGCATCAGGGGGCGGATGCTGCGGCCCACCTCTTCGCCGTCACCAGCGGTCTCGAATCGATGTCGGTCGGCGAAGACGAGATCTCGGGTCAGGTGCGTCGCGCTCTCGACGCCGCCCGCGCCGACGGCATGACCTCGAGCGAGCTGGAGCGCCTGTTCCAGAAGGCCACCCACACCAGCCGGGGCGTCCGCAACCGCACCCAGCTCCGCGGAGCGCACCGCTCGCTCGTGCGCCTCGCCCTCGAGCTGGCGTCGAGCCGCGTCGCCGAGTGGGCCGCCGCGAAGATCGTGCTCGTCGGCACCGGAAAGTACGCCGTCCGCACCGTCGAGGCGCTGCGCGCCCGCGGTGCCGGCGACATCCACGTCTTCTCTCCGTCCGGACGCGCAGAGGCCTTCGCCGCGCAGCACGGGCTCATCCCGGTGTCGGACTTCGCGGCCGCGGTCGCCGAGGCCGACGTCGTGATCACCTGCACCGCGGCTGCCGTCGTGCACGCTGACGCATTCACCCCCGGGCATCGCGTGCTCGTGATCGACCTCGGGCTGCCGCGCAACGTCGACCCCGCCGTCGGCGCCGTCGAGGCGGTCGAGCTGCTCGATCTCGAGACCATCCGGCTGCACGCCCCGCTCGCCGAGTTCAGCGCCCACGCCGATGCGCGGGCGATCGTGGGCGACGCGGCCACCGAGTTCCACGCCGACCGCGAGGCCGGCCCCGCCATCACTGCTCTCCGCGGCGACGTGCTGCGGATCGTCGACGACGAGATCGCCCGAGCCCGCTCGCGCGGCGCGGGCGACGACGTCGAGGCGGCGCTGCGCCACCTCGCGGGCGTGCTGCTGCACCAGCCGTCGGTGCGCATCCGAGAGCTGGCGGTCGAGGGCCGCATCGAAGAGGCGCGTGCCGCGCTCGAGCTGCTGCACGGCCTGTCGGTCGAAGCGCCGGATGCGGCCGACGACGACCTCTCGGCCACCGCGTAGGAGCGATCCCACCGGGCGTTGCTCGCAAGTTCGGGGCGTTTCGACTCGCAAGCTGGCTCAACGACCGCGTTCCTCGCTCGCTCAACGACCGGGGGACAGGCCGAGTGCCGGTCGTCGAGCGGAGGGCGCTCTCGCGCCCGCAGATGAAACGCGTCGAGCATTCGGGAGAGCTCAGGTGAGCTCGTGCAGGAGGAAGGCGGCGAGGAAGCCGATCGTCGCCCACAGGCCGGTGAGCGCATGCTGCTCGTCGAACGCTTCGGGGATCATGGTGTTGCACACCATGGCGAGCAGCCCGCCCGCGGCGATCGTCGTGATGAGCGCGATGAGGCTCGGCGACGCCGACTGGAACGCCACGTAGCCCAGCACCGACGCGATGACGGTGATCAGCGCGATGCCGCTCCACAGGAGCGCGACGTAGCGTCCGCCGGTGCCGCCGCGCTTGAGCGCCGCCGTGGACCCGAGTCCCTCGGGGAAGTTGCTGATCGCGATGGCCGCGACGATCGGGATGCTGATCCCGCCCTGCAGCACGGACAGGCCCATGACGATCGACTCCGGGATGCCGTCGATCAGCGCACCGACGGCGATCACCAGTCCCGCTCCGCCGATGGCGCGGGTGCCGGCACGGCGCGCGACGATGCTCGCGGGCACGTCCGCGACGCCCGGGGCGTCGACCGCGCCGACGCCGCCGCCAGCGGGCACGGGGCTGGCGGGCTTCTTGCTGCGCCGCGAGATCAGCTGGTCGGCGACGATGTAGAGGATCGCACCGCCGAGGAACCCGACGGTCGTGGGCACCAGACCGCCGTCGGCCGCCGCCTCCTCGACGAGCTCGAAGGCCAGTGTCGAGATGAGCACGCCTGCGCCGACAGCCATGATCCCGGCGACGATGCGCTGCGGGATCTCGACGAACCACGCGACAGCCGCCCCGACGAGCAGCGTGCCGCCGCCGATGAGGCCGCTCAGCGCCGCGAGCCAGAGTCCTTCCATGGCGCCAACCTACTGGCGGGGAACATGGATGCCGCGGCGAAACGCGTTCGCCGCGGCATCCGTTCTCGCGTGAAGAGGTGTCAGACCGTGGCGGCCTCGCGGGCGCGCAGATCCTTGCGGAGGATCTTGCCGGCGCTGGACTTCGGGATCGCCTCGATGAACTCCACGCGGCGCACCTTCTTGTGTGGGGCGACCTGTTCGGCGACGAAGGCCATGACCTCGTCCTCGGTGAGACCCGAGTCGGGGGCGGCGACGATGAAGGCCTTCGGGATCTCCTGCTTGTCGTCGTCGAGCACGCCGATGACCGCAGCATCCATCACCTTCGGATGGCCGAGGAGAAGCGCCTCGAGCTCAGCCGGAGCGATCTGGTAGCCCTTGTACTTGATGAGCTCCTTGACCCGGTCGACGATCGAGAAGTAGCCGCCCTCGTGGTAGACGGCGACGTCGCCGGTGTGGAGGAAGCCGTCGGCGTCGAGAGTCTCGGCCGTGGCGTCGGGCTTGTTGAGGTAGCCGAGCATGACGTTCGGGCCCTTCACCCACAGCTCGCCCGCCTTCGTGACGCCGTCCGGACCGAGCTCGGTGATCTCCTCGCCGGTCTCGGTGTCGATGAGCTTGTTGAGCGTGTTGGGCAGCATCACGCCGACCGAGCTCACCGGGATGTCGTGGCGGTCGACCGGCATCGCATGCGAGACCGGGCTGAGCTCGCTCATGCCGTAGCCCTGCATCATGCGGGCGTTGATGCGGCGCCCCGCCGTCTCGGCGGTTTCGCCGTCGAGCGGAGCCGCTCCCGAGAACACCGTGCGCACGCTCGAGATGTCGAACTGGTCGACGATCGGGTGCTTGGCCAGCGCGACCGCGATCGGCGGTGCGATGTACAGGTACGTGCACTGGAACTTCTGGATGTTCGTGAGGAACTCGACGAGGTCGAACTTCGGCATCGTCACGAGGCTCGCGCGCTGGCGCAGCGCGAGGTTGAGCAGCACGGTCATGCCGTAGATGTGGAAGAAGGGGAGCACCGCCAGCACACGGTCGGTCGCGGCGAGGTCGAGCGCGACGCGGCACTGCGCGACGTTCGCGACGAGGTTGCGGTGCGTCAGCATCACGCCCTTGGGGATGCCCGTCGTGCCCGACGAGTAGGGGAGCACCGCGACGTGCGTCGCCGGGTCGAACGAGACGTCGGGTGCGGGGGCGCCCTCGGTGAGCAGCTCCCGGAGGTTCGGGTGACCTGAGGCGCCGTCGAGCACGATGACGCGGTCGTGAGGGATGCCGACGGCCTCGGCCGCGGTGGACGCCTGGGGAAGGAGCGGGCTCACGGTGACGAGCCAGGTGGCCCCGGCATCGCGGAGCTGCTTCTCGATCTCACCGGCGGTGTACAGCGAGTTGACGGTCGTGACCGTGGCGCCCGCGCGCAGGATGCCGTGGAACACCGTCGCGAAGGCGGGGACGTTCGGGCAGAGGAGGCCCAGCACGGTGTCGACGCCGACCCCGCGGGCTGCCAGCGCGCCGGCGAACAGGTCGACCTGGGTGCGCAGCGCGCCATACGTGGTCTCGGCGCCGGTCGCGGGATCGATGAGCGCGACGCGCCCCAGATCCTCGTCGCTCAGGCTCGCGAAGAGGTAGTCGTAGACGTCGAGTTCGGGAATCTCGATATCGGCTTCGGGACTGGTGAACACCGGATCTCCTTCGATCGGGCGGCAGGACGGTCGTCGTCGGCGGGCGTGGGCCCGGCCGTGCGACCATCATGCCATCCGCATCGACGATTGTGGGACGCGATTCCGCAATCGGTGGAACGCAGTCTCAGCATTGCGCCGCGCCCGGCCCCCCCCTTCGGGGGCCGGGCGCGGGCCGGGTCAAATCGCGTGCGCGGGCGGGCGGCCGCCGGCGGCGAGGCGCTAGGCCGCGAGCCCCTCCGCGGCCTCGCGCGGCGTGCCGCCGCGCGACTCCGCCTCGTCGAAGATGCGGCGCACGGTGTGGCCGATCTGGCCGACGCGCTCCATGATCTCGGTGCGCGTGCCGAGGTGCTTCGCCTCGAGGTCGAGGTAGATCACACCGCCCGCGTTGACGACGAAGTCGGGGGCGTACAGGATGCCGCGCCCGGCGAGGCGGGCAGCGCCGCTGTGGTCGGCCAGCGGGTTGTTCGCCGGGCCGCACACGGCCTTCGCATCGAGGGAGTCGATGACCTCGTCGGTGAGGAGCCCGCCGATGCCGGCCGGAACGAACACGTCGGCGGGAACGAGGTGCTCCTCGCCGGGGGCGATCCACTCCGCGCCGAGCTCGGCGGCGAGGTCGCGCTTGGCGGGGTTCACGTCGGTCACGGTGAGGCGCGCGCCCTCGGCCGACAGGCGCACCGCGAGACGGCTGCCCACCTGGCCGAGGCCGGAGATCGTGATGCGGCGTCCCTCGACGTCGGCGGTGCCCGCGACGCGCTCTAGCGTCGCGCGCAGCGACTCGTACACGCCGAGGCTCGTGGGGCCGGCGGGCTCGCCCGAGCCGCCCACGGCGTCGGGCAGGCCCACGACGTGCTCGGTGCGCTCGCTGACGACGAGCATGTCCTCGGTCGTCGAGCCGACGTCCTCCGCGGTGCGGTAGAGGCCGTGGAGGGACTCGACCGCGTCGCCGAGGTCGAGGAACGCGGCGCGGCGCCGGTCGGTGTCGAGTGTGGTGCCGGGAGGCAGGGCGATGACCGACTTCCCGCCGCCCGCGTCGAGACCGGCTGCGGCGTTCTTGAGGGTCATGGCGGCCGACAGGCGCAGCGCATCGCCGAGGGCGTCGCTCCAGTGCGGATACGTCCACAGGCGCGCGCCACCGAGGGCGGAGCCGAGCACGGACGAGTGCAGCGCGACGGCGATGAACAGGCCGCTCCGGCGGCCCATGATCACCTCCACCCGCTCGTGTGCGAAATCGGGCAGGGGCAGGGTGTGCGTCATCGCGGTTCTTCCTTCGGCGGGCCTCGTGGGCAGTGCGCTGCGGACGGCCGCGGCGTTGCGGCATCCATTCTCATTGCACACCGATTCTGCGAATTGTTCAACCGTGTCGACGGCGAGTGGGCACATTGCGTTGTCCTCGGCACGAGTGCTGCGCACGCCTCAGCAGTGTGTGCGCCGTCGGTAGCATCGACGAATGCCCGACGCTTACACCCACGGCCACCACGAGAGCGTTCTGCGGTCGCACCGCTGGCGCACCGCCGAGAACTCCGCGGCGTATCTGCTGCCGCACCTTCGGCCCGGTGTCCCGATTCTGGATGTGGGCAGTGGCCCCGGCACGATCACCGCGGACCTCGCGGCCCGCGTCGCACCCGCTCGTGTGGTCGGCACGGATGCCTCGGCCGACGTCGTCGCGCAGGCCGCGGCCGACCATGCGGCGCCGAACCTGTCGTTCGAGGTGGGCGACGCGTACGCGCTGCCCTACGACGACGGCGGCTTCGACGTCGTGCACGCGCACCAGGTGCTGCAGCACGTGGATCGTCCGGTCGACATGCTGCGCGAGCTCGGACGCGTGGCCGGCCCCGACGGCCTCGTGGCTGCGCGCGACGTCGACTACGAAGGCGTGATCTGGTACCCCCTGATCCCCGCGCTCGACGAGTGGCTGGCGCTGTACCTCGCGACGCACCGCAGCGTCGCCGGCGAGCCCGCGGCCGGGCGGCGGCTGAAGGCATGGGCGCTGGAGGCGGGCCTCACCGACATCCGCGCCACGGCATCGCTGTGGCTCTTCGAAGACGAGGCCGATCGCGCGTGGTGGGGCGGGATGTGGGCCGACCGCGTGCTGCAGTCGGCGTTCGCCGATTCAGCGCGCGCGACCGGCGCCGACGACGCCCTGCTGCAGCGCATCTCGGACGGCTGGCGCGAGTGGGCGGCGTCCGACGACGGCTGGCTTCTCATGCCGCACGGCGAGATCCTCGCGCGCGGACCCCGTCGTTAGGCTGAGCCGGTGACCATCCCCGCCTCGCGTCCCGCCCGCAGCCGCCTCGTCCACGACGCCATCCGCGCCGCCGGCATCCCCGGCGACATCGTGGTGCTTCCGGATGCCGCCTCCACCGCGGTCCTCGCGGCCCGGGCGCTCGGGGTCGAGGTGGGAGCGATCGCCAACAGCCTGGTGTTCTTCAGCGACGGTGCGCCGCTCCTCGTGATGACGAGCGGCGCGCACCGCGTCGACACCGCGGCGCTCGCCGTGCGTGTCGGTCACGGGAAGATCCAGCGCGCGACGCCGGAGCAGGTGAGGGAGGCTACCGGCCAGGCCATCGGCGGTGTCGCGCCGACGGGCCACCCGGCGCCGTTGCGCACGGTCGTCGACGAGGACCTCGCCGGCTACCCCGAGATCTGGGCCGCCGGCGGCACCCCGCACACCGTGGTCCCGATGACCTACGACGAACTGGTGCGTCTGACGGGCGGCACCGTCATGAAGGTCGACTGACCGTCAGTCCCGGAGGATCTCACGGCACGCGATGGCGGCAGCGGC
>JAVBUG010000330.1:0-6820 GCA_031555515.1 Microbacterium sp.
GGCGACCTTCATCGGCCTGTGGATCTTCGGGTGGGACAAGCTGCCCAAGGCGCTGCACCTCGCGAGCATCTGGATCGCGACGATCGGCGCCTGGTTCTCGGCGTACTTCATCCTCGCCGCGAACGCGTTCATGCAGAACCCCGTCGGCTTCAAGATGGCCGAGGACGGCTCGCGCGCCGAGATGACCGACTTCTGGGCCGTGCTGACGAACCCCGTGGCGCTGGCGGCACTCCCCCACACCCTGGTCGCCGCGTTCATGATGACCGCGGGCGTGATCATCTCGATCTCGGCCTGGCACCTGCTGCGCAAGCAGAACGTCGAGATGATGCGCACATCGCTCAAGTTCGGACTGTGGGGCCTGATCGCCGCGTTCGCCGGCGTCGCGATCTCGGGCGACCAGCTCAGCCTCGTGATGGTGGCGACGCAGCCGATGAAGATGGCGGCCGCCGAGGCGATGTTCGACAGCGCCTGCGGCGCGGATGCCTCGTTCTCGATCTTCACGCTCGGCACCCCCGACGGCACCAGCGAGCTCTTCTCGATCCGCGTGCCGTACCTGCTGGCGCTCCTGTCGACGCACTCCTTCGACGGCTGCGTCGAGGGCATCAACGACCTCAACAACCTCTACACGACCGAGCTGTTCCCGCAGTTCGCCGACCAGGTCGACGGCAACTTCGCGCCGATCCTCTGGGTCACGTACTGGGCGTTCCGCTGGATGATCGGCCTCGGCGGCGTCGCCGCGCTCGTCGCGGTCGTGGGCCTCTGGCTCACCCGCAAGAAGGCCAAGCGCGAGGTTCCCGCGTGGGCCTGGCGACTGGCGATCTGGGCCTGGCCGGCCTCGCTGCTCGCGATCCTCGTGGGATGGGTCTTCACCGAGATGGGCCGCCAGCCCTGGATCGTGTTCAGCCTCATGCTCACCGAGGACGGCGTCTCGCCCTCGGTGCCCGGATGGACCGTGCTCATCTCTCTCACCGCGTTCACCCTCATCTACGCGGCGCTGGCGGTGGTCGAGTTCGGCCTCATCCTGAAGACGACCAAGAAGGGCCCTGAGCCCCTCCCCGAGCCGGGAGCGCCGGATGCGCGCGCCCAGGCGGTCGAAGACACCCCGACGACGGTCTACTAAGGGCTGCAGGAGCACATCATGGATCTCGCCTACCTCTGGTTCTGGATCGTCGGCTTCCTCTTCGTCGGCTACTTCGTGCTCGACGGGTTCGACTTCGGCGTCGGGATGTCGCTGCCGTTCCTGGGCAAGAACGACATCAGCCGCCGCCAGGTCATCAACACCATCGGCCCCGTGTGGGACCTCAACGAGACCTGGGTCATCGTCGCCGGCGCCTGCCTGTTCGCCGCGTTCCCGGAGTGGTACGCGACGCTCTTCAGCGGCTTCTACCTGGCGCTGCTGCTGATCCTGCTCGCGCTCATCCTCCGCGGCGTCTCTTTCGAGTACCGCCACCAGCGCGATTCGCTGCGCTGGAAGAAGGGCTTCGACACGATGATCGTGGTCGGCTCCGCCGTCCCCGCCTTCCTGTGGGGTGTCGCCGTCGCCAACATCGTGCAGGGTGTGCCGCTGGACGCGGACCACGAGTTCACCGGCTCGCTGCTGACGCTGCTCAATCCGTACGGGCTCCTGGGCGGTCTGACGACGCTGCTGCTGTTCTTCACGCACGGCGTGTACTTCGTCGCGCTGAAGACCGACGGGCAGGTCGCGGCCGACGCGCGCCGGCTCGCCGGACGCGCGGGGCTCCTGACGATCGTGGTCGCCGCGGCGTTCCTCGTCTGGACCGTCGCCATGGCGTTCTCCGAGGGCCGCGACTTCGCGATGGTCACGGCGATCCTGTCGGCCGTGGCGGCGGTGCTCCTCATCGCCTCGTGGATCTCGAACGCGCGCGGTCGCGAGGGCTGGGCCTTCGGCTTCGGCGCCTTCACGATCGTGACGGCCGTGCTCGCCGTGTGGTTCGCCCTGTTCCCGTTCGTCTTGCCTTCGACGGGCGACCCTGCCGGTTCGCTGACGATCGAGAACGCGTCGAGCACCGACTACACGCTGACGATCATGTCGTGGGCGGCCCTCGTCTTCCTGCCGCTGGTGCTCGCGTACCAGGGCTGGACGTACTGGATCTTCCGCAAGCGCATCACCCGCTCCCGCATCGAGCAGGCGGCTGCGGCGCCCGCGCACTGAGACATGGCGGGGACGGATGCTGCGGGCCGCAGCATCCGTCCCTCATTTCGCCGAGAGCCCCAGAACCGGATACATCACGGTGAACCCCTCGTGCAGTCCACCGGTCAGCGCGTCGCCGACATGACCGGCACCGGGTACCTCGTAGTACGTGACCGTCATCCCCACCGCCTGCGCCTCGGACGACACGTCCTTGGCGGCCTTGATGTAGGTGGGATCCTCGGAGCCGGCGGTGAACACAGCGGTCATGCCGTCGTACGTGCCGGAGGGCGCGGCCTTCATGATGTTGATCGGCTTCGCCGCTTCGAACGCCGCGGTGTCGCCGCCGTAGATCGTGGTCGTGACGCTGCCGGGATCCTCGGAGCCGGGGAAAGGCTCCCCCGAGATGTCGATGAGGTTCTTCCACTGGTCGGGGTACTTCGCGAGGTACTTCACGGCGCACCCGCCGCCGTTGGAGTAGCCGGCGATGACCCAGTACTTCGGGTCCTGGATGATGTGGAGGTTCTGCTTCGCCCACGCGACCACGTCCTTGGTGACATAGGTCTCGGCGTTGCCGAAGGCCTTCGAGTCGGCGCACGCGGGGTCGTTCCCGTCGGGTCCGAGCTGGTCGGGCACGATGACGATCGGCGCGAGCCCTTTGTTCTTCGCCGCGAAGTCGTCGAGCACGCCGGCGATGTAGCTCGGGTCGGGGTTGCCGGGGTGGCCCATCATCATGATGACGAGCGGGAGGGCGGGCGCGTTCGGAACCAGCGCCGCCGGAGGCAGGTAGACGCCCGCCGGGCGTGCGGTGAAGCCCGAAGCAGTGGCGGGGATGACCTGCGTGCCCTGCTGGCCCTTCGCGGGCATGTCGGCGGGCGGGGCGAACGTCTCGTACAGCGGGCCGGCGTCGGGGTCTGCGGTCGCGGTGTTGGTCGGCACGACGATCGGATTGTCGTCGACGATGCCGAACAGGCTGCCGAGCGTCGGATTGAGGTTGTAGAACGCGTTGATGCCGATCGTGCCCGCGGCCACGAAGACCACGATGCCGACGATCGCCACGATCTTGCGCCACACCGGCGAACGCCAGAGGTTCGCGACCGCGACGCCGATCGCCGCGAAGGTGGCGGTCGCCCACCACACCACGGGGTCGGGGACCGCGTCGCCGAACAGGTTCGTGACGTCGGCGAAGACCCCGATGCCCAGGCCCACCAGCCCGCCCGCGACGAGCGCGACGAGCACGGTCAGCACCCACCGCGTGGTGGGTGTGCGGAGGAGCAGCACCAGGAAGAGCGCGACCGCGAGACCGTAGACGATCCATGGCACCGGACCGTCGATGATCGGGATGCTCCACATTGCGCCTCAGCCCCTTCGCGCGGTGCGACACACAGTAGCGGTCGCCGCGTGGACAACGACAGAGCGAGGGATGGGTAGGGTCGAAGTGGTATGAGTGAGACGGATGCCCCGCCTCGCGTGAACGGCAAGCCCGTCGACCCACGGCTGCTGAGGTACGCGAGCGCCTCTCGCGGCTTCTTCGTCGCCATCGCTGCGATCGCGGTGACGCAGACCGCGGTGATCGTCGCGTTCGCGTGGCTGCTGACGCGGGCGATCACGGGGGCGATCGACGGGATGCCGTGGGCCGAGCTCGCGCCGACCCTCGGCGCCCTCGCGATCGTGGTCGCGCTGCGTGCGGTGCTGCTCTGGGCGCGCGAAGCCGTCGCCGCCCGCGCCGCCGCCCGGGTGCAGGGACAGCTGCGCACGGCGCTGATCGAGGCGATCGGGGTGCTCGGGCCGGAATGGCTCGGCGCGCGCAACTCGGCGGCCCTCGCCGTGACGGCCGGACGCGGACTCGACGCCCTCGAGGCGTACTTCGGCCGCTACCTGCCGCAGCTGGTGCAGACCGTCATCGCGACGCCGCTGATCCTCGCGGTGATGTGGTGGCAGGACTGGCTCTCCGGTCTCACCGTGCTGCTCACGCTCCCCCTGATCCCGATCTTCATGGTGCTCATCGGCCTCGCGACGCGCTCCGTGCAGCAGCGGCAGTGGCGCACGCTGCAGCGCCTCGCGTCGCGCTTCGCCGACACCGTGCAGGGCCTGTCGACGCTCAAGGTGTTCGGACGGCAGCACCGGGCCGCGGCATCCATCGAACGGGTCACCGGCGAGTACCGCCGCGAGACGATGCGGGTGCTGCGGGTGTCGTTCCTGTCGGGGTTCGCGCTCGAGTTCCTCGCGTCGATCGCCGTCGCGATCGTCGCGGTGTCGATCGGGTTCCGGCTCATCGACGGGTCGCTGACGCTCGCGGTCGGGCTGTTCGTGCTGCTGCTGGCACCCGAGGCGTACCTGCCGCTGCGCCAGGTCGGCGTGCAGTTCCACGCCGCATCCGAGGGCGTCGCGGCGACCGACGACGTGTTCGACGTGCTGGATGCGGCCCGGGCTGTTCGCGTTGAGCTCCCCCGGCCCATCCCGAACACTCGAGGCGTTTCGTCTGCGGGCGCTGGAGCGCCCTCCGCTCAACGACCAGGACGACAGGAACCGCTCGTTGAGCGAGCTTGCGAGTCGAAACGCACAGGCGAAACGCCTGCACCCGGCGCGAACCTCGCGCTCGACGGCGTCCGCGTCACACGCGGAGAACGGATGCTGCCGCCCGTCGCGGTGACGGCCGCACCGGGCACCGTCACCCTCATCGAGGGGCCGAGCGGGGTCGGAAAGTCCAGCCTCTTCGCCGCGCTGCGCGGGGCAGCCGCGTTCGACGGGGATGCCTCGTGGGGCGGCACCGACGTGCGCGCCCTCGCGCCGTCCGATTGGCTCGCGTGGGCGGGCCAGCGCCCGGGGCTCCTCACCGGCAGCATCGCCGACAACGTCGCGCTCGGCGACGCGGCACCCGATCCCGGGGCCGTGCGGCGGGCGCTCGACCTCGCCTGCGCCGAGGCGCTCGACCCTGCGCAGGAGCTCGGCGTGCAGGGGGCCGGTCTCTCGGGCGGCCAGGCCCACCGCGTCGCCGTCGCCCGGGCGTTCTACCGGCACCTGCGCGGGAACGCGCCGGTGATCGCGCTCGACGAACCCAGCTCGGCGCTCGACCCCGAGACGGAAGGCCGGCTGTGGCGCGGCATCCGTCTCCTCGCCGACGAGGGCGCGACAGTGCTGCTGATCTCGCACCGCACGTCGGCGCGCACCGTCGCCGACCAGGTCGTGCGCCTCGAGCCGAGCGAGGTGCGCGCATGACCGCCTCGCAGCAGCCCGACAGCTCGCCTGTCACAAAAGACCGCCCCGACCGGCAGATCGTGACAGGTGAGCAGCCCGCGACGCCGGGCGCCGTGCTGCGCGGGGCGATGCCGCCGGCGCGGCGGTTCTGGTGGGCTCTCGCCGCCGGGTTCGCGTCGGAGGCCTCGGCGGTCGCGCTGCTCGCCGTGAGCGCATGGCTCATCGTGCGGGCGAGCGAGCAGCCACCGGTGCTGTACCTGTCGGCCGCGGTCGTCGGCGTGCGGTTCTTCGCGATCTCGCGGGCCTCGTTCCGCTACCTCGAGCGGCTCACGGGTCACGACGCCGCCCTGCGTCAGCTCGCCTCGACCCGCGCCGATCTGGTGCGCCGGCTCGTCCCCCTGGCTCCCGACGGCCTCGCGCGCACGCGTCGCGGCTCGGTGCTCGGGGCGCTGGTCGACGATGTCGACGAGCTGCAGAACCTGCCGCTGCGGGTCGTGCAGCCGCTCGTCTCGTCGGCGCTGGTCGCGCTCGGCGCGGTCGTGCTGGTCGCCTTCGTGTGGTGGCCGGCCGCCCTGACCCTGCTCGCCTGCCTCCTGGTCGCCGCCGCGGTCGCGACGCTGTGGGGATGGATGTCGGGCGCCCACGCCGAGCGCGCCATCGCGCCGCTGCGTGCCCGCCTCGCCGACGCGGTGCTCGACCACATCGGCAGCCTCGACGTGCTCACGGCGTTCGGCGCCGAGGGGCAGAGCCGTGAGCGCATCGCCCGCGCCGACGCCGATCTTCGCCGCGCCGTCGTCCGCCGTTCCGGCGCCCAGGCCGGCACCGCCGCCCTCGTGTCGCTGCTCGCCGGCGCCGCCTCGATCGCCGCCGTGCTCGTGGCGGCGCCGGGCGCGGCATCCGGCTCCCTGACGGGTCCGTCCCTCGCGGTCGCGGTGCTCGTGCCGATGGCGGTGTTCGAGGTGTTCGCGTCAGTGCCGATGGCCGCGTCGGCGTGGCGGCAGGTACGGGCGTCGGCCGAGCGCATCGCCGACGCCCTCCCTGCCACCCTGCCGTCCGAGCTCGCCCCCGAGACCGTCCCGCCCACGGGCGACGCCCCGGCGCTCGGCGACGGCATCCGGCTGCACGCGGCGAGCGTGCGCTGGCCCGGCGCACCCGAACCCGCGCTGCACGACGTCGACCTCGCGATCCGTCCGGGCGAGCGCGTGCTCGTCATGGGCTCGAGCGGCGCGGGCAAGAGCACCCTTGCGCACGCGCTCGTGCGGTTCCTCGAGACCGACGGCGGCTACGACGTCGGTCCGCGCTCGGTGCACGACCTCTCCCCCGACGACGTTCGGCTCACGGTCGGCCTGTGCGAGCAGCATCCGATGCTCTTCGACGAAGACATCCGCCAGAATCTGCTCTTCGCGCGCGACACGGCGACGGATGCCGAGCTCGGCGACGTGCTCGACCGCGTCGGCCTGGGCGCATGGATGC
>JAVBUG010000151.1:0-22615 GCA_031555515.1 Microbacterium sp.
CGGAGACGGATGCCGCGGCATCCGTCTCCGCCACTACCCTCGACTCGACCCGCCCGCACTGTCCGCAGCGACGCCGCAGTCGCACCTCGTTCGACGGAGAACCCAGGATGACCGACACCACGCGCCCGCCCGCGCCCGAACCCGTCGTCGAGATGACCGACATCTCGATCTCGTTCCCGGGTGTGAAAGCCCTCGACGGCGTCTCGTTCCGGATGTTCCCCGGCGAGGTGCACTCGCTCATGGGCGAGAACGGCGCCGGCAAGTCGACGCTGATCAAGGCGCTGACCGGCGTCTACCAGGCCGACTCCGGCACGATCACGCTCGGCGGCAGCGAGGTGTCGTTCCACTCCACCGCCCAGGCGCAGGACGCCGGCATCTCGACGGTGTACCAGGAGGTCAACCTCCTGCCGAACCTGTCGGTGGCCGAGAACATCAGGCTCGGCCGCGAGCCGCGCCGCTTCGGCGCGATCGACACGCGGCGCATGCGGACTCAGGCGCGGGACGTGCTCGAGGGTCTCGGCCTCGAGGTGGATCCCGGGTCGCTGCTCGGCTCGCACTCGCTGGCGATCCAGCAGCTCATCGCGATCGCACGCGCCATCAACATCGACGCGCGCGTGCTGATCCTCGACGAGCCGACCTCGAGCCTCGACGCCGACGAGGTGGCCGAGCTCTTCCGCATCATCCGGTCGCTCAAAGAGAGCGGCGTCGCGATCCTGTTCGTCTCGCACTTCCTCGACCAGGTCTACGAGATCGCGGACCGCCTGACGGTGCTGCGCAACGGCCGGCTCGTGGGGGAGTACCTGACGCCCGAGCTCCTGCGGATCGACCTTGTGCAGAAGATGATCGGCAAAGAGATCGCCGCGCTCGACGACCTCGAGCAGCGCGTCCGGGAGGCGGAGGCGGATGCCGGCGACCCCACGATCTTCCTGCGCGCGCAGGGCGTCGGCCGCCGGGGCGCGGTCGCGCCCGTCGACGTCACGATCCACGAGGGCGAAGTGGTCGGCTTCGCCGGGCTGCTCGGCTCGGGCCGCACCGAGGTCGCGCGCCTTCTCGGCGGCATCGACCGCGTCGACAGCGGCAGCGTCGCCATCGGCGACGAGCAGACGAAGCTGCGCACTCCGCGCCAGGCGCTCTCGCGGCGCATCGCGTTCTCGAGCGAGAACCGCCGCTCGGAGGGCGTCGTCGACGAGCTCACCGTGCGCGACAACATCGTCCTCGCCCTGCAGGCCGATCGCGGATGGTTCCGGCCCATCCCCAAGAAGCGGCAGGACGAGCTCGCCCAGAGCTACATCCAGGCGCTCAACATCCGCCCCGCCAACCCCGACGCGATCGTGCGCAACCTCTCCGGCGGCAACCAGCAGAAGGTGCTCCTCGCCCGGTGGCTCGCCGTGGCGCCGCGCCTGCTCATCCTCGACGAGCCCACGCGCGGCATCGACATCGGGGCCAAGGCCGAGATCCAGAAGCTGGTGGTGAGCCTCGCCGAGAACGGCATGAGCGTCGTCTACATCTCGGCCGAACTCGAAGAGGTGCTGCGCCTCAGCCACCGCATCATCGTGATGCGCGACCGCCAGAAGGTCGCCGACCTCGTCAACGACGACCTCACCGTCGACAGCCTGCTCGCCCTCATCGCCGAGGGCAGCGGCGACGACGACACCGACACGGGAGCCTCCGCATGACCGCCCTCCTCGCCCGGCTCGTCTCGAGCCGGCTGTTCTGGCCCCTCGTGATGCTCGCGGTGCTGCTGATCATCGACGTCATCGCGGTGCCCGGCTTCTTCGCGATCACGATCCGCGACGGCAACCTCTACGGCAGCCTCATCGACATCCTCCGCAACGGCGCTCCGACGCTCATCGTCGCGATCGGCATGACGCTCGTGATCGCGACGCGCGGCATCGACCTGTCGGTCGGCGCGGTGGCGGCGATCTCGGGGGCGGTGGCGTGCAGCATCCTTCTCGGTTCTCCCGATCCCGGCAATCCCGCGACCGTCGCCGTCGCGATCGTCGTGGCGCTCCTCATCTCGCTCGTGCTGGGCGTCTGGAACGGCTTCCTCGTGTCGGTCATCGGCATCCAGCCGATCATCGCGACGCTCATCCTCATGACCGCCGGCCGTGGCGTCGCCATGCTCATCACCGAGGGGCAGATCCTCACGGTCACGAGTCCGCCGTTCAAAGCGCTCGGATCGGGCTTCTGGCTCGGCATCCCCATCGCGGTCTACATCGCGGCGTTCGTGTTCGTGCTCGCGGCCGTGTTCACGCGACGCACGGCGCTCGGCATGATGATCGAGTCGGTCGGCATCAACCCGGAGGCCTCCCGCCAGGCGGGCATCCGGGCGCGGGGCCTGCTGTTCGTCGTGTACACGTTCTCGGCCGTCTGCGCGGCGATCGCGGGCCTGATCCTCACCGCCAACACGATGGCCGCCGACGCGAACAACGCGGCGCTGTTCATCGAGCTCGACGCGATCCTCGCGGTGGTGATCGGCGGTACGTCGCTCGCCGGTGGCCGGTACTCGCTCGCGGGCACCCTGGTCGGCGCCCTCGTGATCCAGACGCTCGTCACGACCGTCTACACGGTCGGCATCCCGCCGATCGCGACCATGGTCTTCAAGGCCGCCGTCGTCACCGTCGTCTGCCTGCTGCAGTCGCCGACGACGAATCAGGCGCTCGCTTCATGGCGGCGAAGCCTCGCCGTCCGCACAGGAAAGGGTGTGGCATCCGCATGACGACTCTCCTTCCGGCCCCCGCGCCGACGACCGGCGTCTCGCGCAAGGCGCCGAAGGGCTTCGGGGCCCGCATCCGCGACGCGTTCACGAGCCCGAAGTACGGCCCCGTGCTGGTCACCGCGGTGCTGTTCGTCGCGGTGTTCGTGATCGGCGGCATCCGCTACCCGGGCTTCCTCAGCGGTCAGGTGCTGCTCAACCTCTTCGTCGACAACGCGTACCTCATCGTGCTCGCGGTGGGCATGACGTTCGTGATCCTCACCGGCGGCATCGACCTCTCGGTCGGGGCGGTCGTCGCGCTGTCGACGATGATCGCGGCGAGTCTGCTGCAGGCGGGGCTGCCGGCAGCCGTCGTCATCCCGCTGATCCTCGTCGCGACGAGCGTGCTGGGCCTGTTGGTCGGCCTCATGATCCACTACTTCAAGGTGCAGCCGTTCATCGCGACGCTCGCCGCGATGTTCCTGGCGCGCGGCCTCTGCTACGTGATCAGCCAGAGCTCGATCTCGATCACCGACCCCGCGTTCATCGCGCTCGCCGTCAGCCGGCTGCCCCTCGGCGGCGGCATGTCGATCACGTGGAGCGTCATCATCGCGGTGATCGTCGTCGCGGTCGCCGTGTGGGTGCTGCACCGCACCCGGTTCGGCCGCACGGTGTACGCGATCGGCGGCGGCGAGCAGAGCGGCATGCTGATGGGCCTGCCGGTCGCGCGCACGAAGGTGCTCGTCTACGTCGTGAGCGGCTTCTGCTCGGGCCTCGCGGGCGTGCTCTTCACCTTCTACACGCTCTCCGGGTACCCGCTGACCGCCATCGGCACCGAGCTCGACGCCATCGCGGCTGTCGTGATCGGCGGCACGCTGCTCGCCGGCGGCTACGGGTTCGTGCTCGGGTCGGTGCTCGGCGTGCTGGTGCTCGGCATCATCCAGACGATCATCACGTTCGAGGGCACGCTGTCGTCGTGGTGGACGAAGATCTTCATCGGTGTCCTGCTCCTCGTGTTCATCGTGCTGCAGCGCGTGCTGACGGCGCGACGGCGATGAGTCGGGGCGTGGGACGCGCGCTGAGGTATTCGCCGGTCGGGATAATGGGGAGCGGGGCGGGCCACCACGTTCCCGAGGGGAGCGGGCGCAGCACGTGAGCGCGAACGGCGACCGGAACCGCGTCGCGACGATCTTCGACGTCGCGCGCCTCGCCGGTGTTTCGCACCAGACGGTGTCGCGCGTGCTGAACGACCTTCCCAACGTGCGTCCGGCGACGCGCGAGCGCGTCGAGAACGCGATCAAGCAGCTGCGCTACGTGCCCTCGCAGGCCGCGCGGGCGCTCGTCACGCGACGCTCGCGCACGATCGGGCTCGTCGCCACGGGGCTGCCCGACTACGGGCCGTCGAGCGTGGTGCTCAACTTCAACGAGTCCGCCCGCGACGCGGGGTACGCCGTGATCGCCACGAATCCGGCGGATGCTGCGGCCTCGACGCTGCGCTCCGCGACAGAGATGCTCATCCGGCAGAACGTCGAGGCGATCGTGCTGCTCGCCGCCGAGCGCTCGGCGCTCGATGCGTTCGACGGCTGGGAGCTCGGGGTGCCGCTCGTCTCGATCGCCTCGGAGTCGCGGGGACGCGGCATCCGTGTCACTCTCGATCAGTATCAAGGCGCCCGGACGGCCGTCTCGCACCTGCTCGAGCTCGGCCACCGCGACATCGTGCACATCGCGGGCCCGGTGGGATCGATGGACGCGGAGGAGCGGCTGCGCGGCTGGCGCGATCAGCTGGCGGAGGTCGGCGTGATCGGCCGCGAGGCGCCGCGCGGGGACTGGTCGCCCGAGGCGGGCTTCCGCATCGGCACGGAGTTGGTGCGCGAGGGCATTCCCGGGGCAGTGTTCGCGGCCAACGATCAGATGGCGCTCGGCCTGCTGCATGCGCTCGCCGACGCGGGGCTCACGGTGCCAGGCGACGTGAGCGTCGTCGGGTTCGACGACATCCCTGAGGCCGCGCACTTCTCGCCACCCCTCACCACCGCCCGGCAGGACTTCGTCGGCCTCGGCCGCGACGCCATGGCCGCCGTGCTGACCCAGCTCCAGGACGAGGAGGCGACGGCGCCCCCGCCCACGCGCGTGCCGCAGCTCATCGTGCGCGCGAGCACCCGCGCCGTCTGAGCCGGCCGCCTCGTGCTGCGTGGGCTGCATCGCGTCACGCGTTCGGGTGGCGCGACACGCGGAATCGTCGGGGTGATGCGGCGTGTTGCGACCCGCGAGTGCGGTCTTGATTCGAGGTCGCGCGTTCGGGTGGCGCGACACGCGGATTCGCCGGGGTGATGCGGCGTGTTGCGACCCGCGAGTGCGGGGTGGATTCGAGTCGTTCGCGCCTCAGCGGCGGGAGGCCAGCGCGTTCCAGACGCCGGCGCCGAGCACGACCGATGCGGCGAGCAGGGCGCGACGAGCGCGGTGCCGGCTCCGGTCGCGTCGGCGACGAGACCCGTGAGAGCGGATGCTGCGGACTGGCCGACGACGATGGCAGAGCCGAGCATCGTCATCACGGTGGCGGAACGGCCCCGCGGGCTGAACGCGGCGGCGAGGCTGTATTGCGAGACGAGCGTGGGGCCGATGCCGACGCCGATCACGAGGAGGCAGATGGCGATCGCGCCGATGCTGCCGACGAACGGCAGCGCGACGGTGCCCGCGACCAGGATCGATGCGAACGTCAGCCACCGTGCGCGCAGCGTGAATCGCGCCGGGAACAGCGCCACGCCCAGGGCGAGGGCCGCCGAGCCGATGCCCATCGCGCCGTAGACGAGCCCGGCCTGCTCGGGCACGCCGCGTTCGGCCATGAAGGCCGTGAGCGAGGTGAGCATCGCGCCGAAGAACAGGCCCATGCCCAGCGCGCCGACGACGGGGGCGAGCACGCGCGGACGGAACAGCTCGCGGGCCGGCGCCTGCTCTGGCCGGGTTCCGTCGACGGATGCTGCGCCCGCACGCGCGGTCGGATGCAGGGCGAACGCGCTCACGAAGATCAGGCCCAGCACGGCGGCGCCGATCACCGGCGCGGCCGGGTTGAGGGTGGTCGCGAGGAGACCCACGATCACCGGACCGAAGACGAACACGATCTCGTCCGCCGCGGACTCGTACGCCATCGCACCGTTCACGACGGGCGTCCGGCGCTCCTTCGGGTACGCCCGGCCGATGATGCCGACGAGGCGGCTGCGCGAGAGCGGTGCGACCTGGGGCATGGTCGCGCCGATGAAGAACGCGACGGAGAGGAGCGCAGCATCCGGAACCGGTGCGAAAGCCAGCCATGCGATCGTCGCGAGCATCGCGCTGTTGGCCGCACCCGCGATCAGCAGCACACGGCGCTGACCGAAGCGATCGGCGGCGGCGCCCAGCAGCGGGCCGACGAGAGCGGTGCCGAGGCCGGTCATGGCGCTCGTCGCGCCGCCGAGCGCGAGCGAACCGCGCGCAGACACGACGAGCGTCAGGATGCCGACCACCATCATCGCGAACGGCAGGCGCGCGATCAGCGCGATCGGGAAGTAGGCGTAGCCGGCCTCGCGGATGAGGCTCGGGCGCCGGACGGCGGCGGGCGCGGCGGTGTCGTTCTCGACGAGTGTCGTGTGCATCTTTCTCCTGGCCATGCGCCGAGGGTCGGCGGCTGCTGGTGCCGCCTTGTGCGCAGCCGGGAGCCGCAGACAGGTAGATGCACATCGAAATGGGCACGGCCAGTCTACCGTGGCCCACCTGGGCAGGGCCTGGCCGGGGTCCGGTCAGAGCACGGCGCCGACCATCGCCTCGCCGAGCGGGGTGCGCCGGTGCAGCACCCGGGCGCCGTCGCGCGCGCTGGCGAGCAGGCCCGCGTCGCGCAGCACGGTGAGATGGTGCGAGGCCGTCGAGATCGCGACCGCCGTGTCGCGTGCGACCTGCGAGGTCGTGCGGGGCTCGTGCGCGTCGAGCAGGATGCGCGCGCGTGCAGGTCCGAGCAGCGCGCCGAGCGCCGTCGCCACGTCGGCGGGATCCCGCGCCCAGGTGGCCGTCACCCCCTGCGCCGGGTAGAAGAGCGTCGGCTGCGCCGGCGGTTCGGTGAGGACGAAGCATCCCGTGGCACCCATCACCGACGGCACGAGCACGAGGCCGCTCCCGCGGCAGTCGACCACCTCGCTCCAGATGCGCATCGTGACGCGCACGGCTCCGTCCGACCACGCGACGCGGTCGTGGAGGCCCTCGATCATCGCGCCGATGCCGCTTTCGGCGATGCGTCGCGACCGCACCGCGATGTCGGCGCGCAGCAGCCGCTCGAGCTGCGTCCACACCGGGGCGATCCCTTCGTTCCACACCGACAGCCACGCCTCGGCGATCATCGCGCGGGCGCGGTCGGGCTGATCGAGCATCCGCTGCACCGCTGCGCGGCGCGCGCCGTCGGTGCGGACGAGCACCTTGGTGATGTCGACCTCGAAGCGCTCGTCGTCGATGTCGCGCAGGCGCGCGGCCTCCGCCTCGGGGGTGAGCTCCCACGTCGGGGTGGTGGTCAGGAAGTCGGGGAAGTAGCCCTCGTCGCGGATCAGCAGCGCGAGCACCTCGAAGTCGTCGCGCGGGATCGCACCGCGGGTCGCCCGCATCCATCCCCATTGCAGCGGGTACTCGTCGGGCCGGAGCATCGCGCGCACCGCGTGGCAGAGCTCGTGGCCGGGCGAGATCCCGAACCGGATCGCCGTGAGGTCGTCCGGCGCGAGCTGGAAGTCGACGAACTTTCGATCCACATCGAAACTATAGGGTCCGTGGGCGCCGGCGAGGAGGGTGGGATCACACCACCGACAGGACGGAGCACCCCATGAGCATCGCGATCCCGGACATCGTCCCGGCCGCCGACACCCGCGTCGGCACGGGAACTCTGCGCCGCTTCATCGGCGCCGAGCACGGCGCGGGAGTGTCGTACTTCTTCGTCGACAACGAGCCCGGGCAGGGCCCCGACATCCACCGCCACCCGTACCCCGAGACGTGGGTGCTCCTCGAGGGCGAGGCGCGCATCACGATCGACGGCGAGACGCTCCACGCGGTCGCCGGCGACACGGCGACCGCGCCGGCCGGGGCGTGGCACGGCTTCAAGAACTGCGGCACCGGGCGGCTGCGGGTGCTGTGCATCCACGCCTCCGACCGCATCATCCAGGAGTGGCAGGATGCTCCTGGAATGCTCGACATCCCGTCCACCGGCAGCTGAGGAGATCACACATGTCGTTCCAGGCATATCTCGACAACATCGAGTCGAAGACCGGCCTCACGCCGCGTCAGCTCATCGAGAAGGCGCACGAGAAGGGGTTCGACGAGAACACCAAGGCGACGCCGATCGTCGAGTGGCTCGCGGCCGATTACGGTCTCGGCCGCGGCCACGCGATGGCCATCGTGCACGTCGTCACCAAGGGTCCGCAGATCAGCGACAAGCACGTGGGCACCGACACCACCCACTCCGACCCGTCGAACACGCTGTGGCTCGACGGCAAGGCGACGAACCCGAACCCGTGAACGGCGACGGCCGGCCGGGCGCTCTCGTCGCCCCGCCGGCCGCGTGCTGCCCGGTGGACCGACGTCGCCGATCCGCCGGGCAGGGACTACTGCTCGAGTACGAACCTCATTTCGGTGGTGTTGCCGGCGACGTCGGAGACCACGAGCACGTTCTCGCCGAGCTGCGCGCCGGGCGAGGAGGATGACACGCGATCCAGATCGCTCTTCTTCTTGCCGGTGGGTTCCTGCGCGACGCCGTTGAGCGTGACGGCCGCGACCCGATCGTTGTCGCGGATCTGGAAGCTCACCCGCGTGTAGGTCCCGTCGCCGCCCTTCGTGAAGGCGGCGCCCTTCTTCACCTTCGCCGTCGGCGCGGTGGCGTCGACCGAGAAGGCGAACGAGGCCGTCGCGGACGCGTTGCCCGCCTCATCCTCGGCGTGGTAGCGCAGGGTGTAGTCGCCGTCGGCGAGGCCCTCGAGGGTCGCCGTGTGAGACGCCACGGTGGCGCCGTCCGCGGCGGTCACGGTGCGCTCGACCAACTTGCCGCCCCTGTACACGTTGGCGACGATCTTCGCGAGACCCACGTCGTCTGTCGCGTCGACCTGGATCGACACCGTGTTGAGGGGTTCCGCCGCGGACGGCGACACCAGGACGGCCTCGGGGGCGGCGGTGTCGGGTGCCCAGAGCGCCTCGAGCCCGACCGAGGTGATGCCCGCGGGGATCGTCCACCCCTCAGGCAGCGGAGCCGTCGTGCCGGCCAGCGCCCAGCCGGCGAACCGCTCGCCCGGACGGGACCAGTCCTTCCCCGCGACATCCGAGATCGACGGCAGCCCGAAGCCCTGCGCCGGCATGTCGATCGCGGCCGACTCGCTGCCGGAGGCGAACGAGACCGTCACCGGCACGAGGTACGCGGCGGTGCCCTGCGCGGTGGTGCGCGTGGTGTCCTCGAGCATCCAGCGGGTGCCCCCCGCAGCATCCGTCAGCATCATCGACACGCCCGAGCCTGCCCGGCCGTCGAGCACCAGGGAACGGCCGTTGGCCCGGTTCACGAGGTGCCCGTCGTAGGCGTTGGCGGCGGTCGACGCGTCGGGGGCGAACGTCCAGGTCTGCCGGGGATCGGTGGCGTCGCGGGCGATGCCGAGATATGCGAGCTCTGTGTCGGAGACGGCCGAGAGCACGCCGCTGCCGTCGGAGGCGCTGATCACGAGACCGCCTCCCTCGTTCGCGACCTTCCACACGCCGCCGCCCCAGCGGAACCAGATGACCATGTCGCGAGACGGGTGGTCGGGGTCGCCCGCGTACCGGTCGATCTGGTAATCAGAACCGAGGCTGGCGGTCACGATGCGGAAGATGTCCGCGTTGTAGTCGACGTCGGTCGCGTCTGCTCGAGCGGGCTGCGCGGGCTCCTGGCGGAAGTCGCCGTGGTGGATGTCGGGGCCGGGGACATCCCACGGGGAGGGCATCGCGACGTCATCCGGGTAGATCGATGCGAAGAAGGCGAACGACACCGGGTCGTACTCCTTGAGCTCCGCCCGCGTGTTGATGGGACTGCGCACGCCGTCGTTCCAGTCGGGCTTCTCCGCCATGTTGTCGAACCAGATGGCCGACAGCGTCGCGAAGAACTCGTCGCGGTTCGACATCGCGTACGTGTTCGGCCAGCGGCCGGTCGTATAGGCGTTCTCGTAGGCCGCGAAGAAGGCGTCGGACAGGGTCTGGTCGGCCTGCTCCTCGATGCCGACCGACAGCACCGCGTGACCGAACTCGTGCAC
Source organism: Microbacterium sp. (assembly GCA_031555515.1). Lineage (GTDB taxonomy): Bacteria > Actinomycetota > Actinomycetes > Actinomycetales > Microbacteriaceae > Microbacterium. The sequence goes on from JAVBUG010000151.1 coordinate 9,964, forward strand.
GAGGATGTTCTCGTTCGGGTACGCGGTGTTGAGGAACGTGTTCGCATCCCCGCGCGTGCGCAGGACGTTGCGCTCCGAGATCGACGACACGCAGTTGTTCCACATGTTGCCGCCGTAGCCCTCGACGTCGTACATCGTCGGGTTGTAGCCACCGCGGTGCTCCGGAACGAGGTAGGCGTTCTCGCGTGACCCGTACACCGCGAGCGAGCAGCCGTTCGCCGCCATCGTGCCGGCGATGCCGGTTGCGGTGCGCGAGAGCTGGGCCTCGACCTGGGCGGCGGCCTTCGTGAGGGTGTCTGCGGCAACGCGCTCGCCGGCCTTGACCTCGATGCCCGCGTCGGTCGTGACGGACTGGGTGTAGTAGTCGAGCTTCGGCACGCCCGCGTACGTCGCCGTCTTGGCGGGCTTCCCGGTCGCATCCGCGATCGCGGCGCCCTTGATCTCGAGGGTGAGGGGCTGGTTCGGGTCGATCGTGCCGGTGTAGGCGATGCTCGACAGGTGGAGGTCCTCGGGCAGCCGCGCCATGCTGTTGGCGGCCGTCGCGGCGATCTGCTTGTTGTCCTTGTCGAAGAAGATGGTGTCGGTCGAGCCCTGCGCGGGCTTCGCCTTCAGTGTGACGACGCTGCCGCCGTTGCGCAGCGTGATGTTGTCGGGGCTCACCGCCGCGGTCTCGTCGACGTAGCGGTCCCAGTAGATCTCGAGGTACTTGGCCTCGTTGATGACCCGCACCTCCGTCACCTGCGGACCGTCGTAGCCGGTGTCGACCTGCACCGTGCCGTCGGCGCTGACGGCCACGTCGCCGTCGGCGGCGATGGCGGCCGGTGGTGTCAAGGTCAGTGCCGAGGCGACGACCATGCCGCCTACGGTCAGTCCGCCGACGAGAGTTCTCCTGCGTTTCATCTGCTCACTCCGTTGTCTCAGCCGGGCGACGACGTCCGAGGAACAGCCGAACTGCGGGGTGGAGCGTCGTCGCGTCACATGCTCCCGCTCCCGATGGTCGCGGTAGTGGTGCAATGGTACTGGTGATGGTGCAATGGCACCAGGTTTTCGGTGGGTCCGAAGACAGCGCGGCCCCCGTGGGTCTCCCGGGGGCCTCGCCGTCATGCGCGTGCGTCAGGGTGCGGTCAGCACGCCGTCGATCCGCCGGGGGATGCCCAGCGGGTTGGATGCCTGCAGGGCCGGAGGCAGCAGGGCGTCGGGCATGTTCTGATACGTCACCGGACGGAGGAACCGGCTGATCGCCGCGGCTCCGACCGACGTCGTGCCGATGGCGGTCGTCGCGGGGTAGGGGCCCCCGTGCTGCTGCGCCCACGTCACCGACACGCCGGTGGGCCACTGGTTCCAGAGCACCCGTCCCGCCTTGGTCGACAGCAGGGGCACGAGCTCGGCGGCGACCGCGTCCTCCTCGGAGCCGACCACCGTGGCGGTGAGCTGGCCCTCCAGCACCTCCGCGACCGCGAGCATCTCCGACTCGTCGTCATAAGTCGCGACGAGGGCGGCGGGGCCGAACATCTCGGAGATGAGGGTCTCGTGGTCGGCGCGCAGCGCCGCCGCGGTCGTCTTCAGCAGCACCGGCGCCGGGTCGCCCTCCCCGACGGCCGAGCCCGCCAGGACCTCGACGGCGCCATGGGATGCCGCGGCCTCGACCGCACTGCGGAATCCCTCGGCGATCCCGCGGTTGAGCAGCGGCACCGGCGCCGGCAGCGTCGATGACGCGAGCAGGGTGGCCAGATCCGACTCGGCGGGGACGAGCAGCACCCCCGGCTTGGTGCACAGCTGACCGGCGCTGCCGGTGACCGAGGTGACGAAACCCTGCACGATCTCTTCGGCGCGCTCGGCTGCGGCCGACCGCGTCACGAATGCCGGGTTGACGCTGCCGAGCTCGCCGTAGAAGGGGATCGGCTGCGGCCGGGATGCGGCGATGTCGAACAGCGCGCGCCCGCCGGCGATCGATCCGGTGAACGCCGCCGCCTGGATCAGCGGGTCCTTCAGCGCCTGAACGCCGGCCTGCGTGCCGTACACGGTGTCGAACAGCCCGCTCGGAGCGCCGACGGAGGCGAGCGCGTCGCGAACGACGGTCGTGGTCAGCGCGGAGAGCTGCGGGTGACCGCGATGGGCTTTGACGACGACGGCGTTGCCCGCCGCCAGCGCGCTCGCGGTGTCACCGCCGGCCACGGAGAACGCGAACGGGAAATTGCTCGCGGCGAACACCAGGACGGGGCCGATCGGCTCGAGCTGCCGGCGCAGATCGGGGCGCGGTGCCCCCATCGGCCAGTCGCCGTCCGCTCGGTCGATGCGCGCGTCGAGCCACGTGCCCTCTTCGAGCACCTCGCCGAAGAGCCGCAGCTGGAAGCTCGTGCGTCGCACCTCGCCGCGCAGGCGCGGCTCGGGCAGATGCGTCTCGCGCTGCGCTTCGGCGATGAGCTCGTCGGCGTGCGCGTCGAGGGCGTCGGCCACGGCGCCGAGGGCACGGACCCACTCGCCGATCGTGCTGCGTCTCCAGATGGCGGATGCTGCGGCCGCGCGCCGCACGATGGCGGTGACGTCTTCGGGCGTGGTGGCGGGGATGGTCATGGTTCAGTCCTTTCCGTCGGCGAGCGCTGCGAGATCGGCGACCGTCAACGGTGTCGCCAGGGGCCGTTTCGCAAGCGGTTCGAGGTCAGCGGGCTCGGAGGCTCGTCCGGTCTCGGCCGACACCAGGCACGAGAGCGCGAAGCCGCATACACGGCCCTGGCACAGTCCCATGCCCGGGCGTGCGGTGACGCGGACGTCGCGCGGATCGTCGGCGGCGAGGTCGTGCACGGTGGCGCGCACCGCGTCGGCGTCGACCTCCTCGCACCGGCACACCGTGGTGTCGGCGGCGAGCCAAGTGGTCCAGTCGGCGGGTACGGGGGAGGCCCGGTGCATGCCGACCGCGAAGCGGCGGCCGCGGGCGATGCGACGGCGCAGCCGGGTGCGGGTACGCCTGTCGTCTGCGCGACCCGCGTCGACGGCCGCCGTGAGCGCGGCGAGCTCGCCTTCGGCGCACGACTGCACCGCGCCGCCGATGCCGGTCACCTCGCCCGCGAGGTACACGCCGGGCACGGTCGAGCGCTGGTCGGCGTCGGCCACCGCGACGAGCGAGGAATCGACGTCGATGCGCGTCTGCGCCCCGAGGCCGATGGCCAGCTCGAGCTGCGGGGTGAAGCCCCACCCGAGCGCGACCAGGTCGGCGTCGACGGTCCGCTCCGTGCCCGGGCGGATCCGCCCTCGGGCGTCGACCTTGGCGAGTGCGACCTGCGACACGCGGCCGGCGCCGGCCACCGACGCCACGACGGTGCGGGTGCGGAGGGGGATGCGGTGCCTGACGAACGCCGCGGCGTAGCCCACGCCTTCGAGCAGCTTCCCCGGCTCCTGGACGGCACGCAGCGGTGTCGCCGCCCAGCGCGACAGCGCGTTCGCGTCGCACACGGCCACCACCTCGACCCCGGCGTCTGCGAGGCCCGCGGCCACCGAGAGCAGGAAGGGCCCCGTGCCGGCCACGACCGCCCGTCGTCCCGCGCTCACCTGGTTCGCCTTGAGGAGCGCCTGCACACCGCCCGCGGCCATCACGCCCGGAGTGGTCCAGCCAGGCAGCGGAAGCTGGCGGTCGTAGGCGCCGGTGGCGAGCACGAGCCGTTCCGCGCGGACGGCGTGCTCCGAGGCGTCCGTCGCGTGCACCCCGGAGGTGTGCGTCGTCCGCAGGATCACCAGGGTGTCGTCGCGGTCGATGCGCCACACCTGGCGACCGGCGAGGTGCACGAGCCGGCCGTCCGCGACGGCACGCCGGAGGCGGACACGCAGGTCGCGGTAGTGGGACCAGTGGTGGTGGCCGGTCGACTCCGGTCTGTCGAAGGCGTCGAGATGCCGTTCGTCGGGGTGGCGCCAGTACTGCCCGCCGGTCTGTGCGCCGGCGTCGACCAGTGCCACCGACAGTCCCCGCTCGGCGGCCGCGACCGCGGCCGAGAGGCCGGCTGGCCCCGCGCCGATCACGGCGAGCTCGTAGACGGATGCGTCAGTCATCGTGCGCTCCCGTCAGGGGCAGCGCCAGGCGGGGATCGTCGCTGCGGACGATCTGTCCGTCGAGCGCGGGCGTCACGCAGGCGCGCTGGGCGCGCCGCTCATCGACGGTGAGGATGCAGTCGTAGCAGACGCCGATGCCGCAGAACAGCCCGCGCGGCTCGCCGGTGCCGCGGGTCGTGCGCCAGGAGGTCACACCGGCGGCCGCCAGGGCGGCGCCGATCGTCTGCCCCTCGCGGAACACGATCGGGCGACCGTCGAACGTGAGCTCGCCGGTGCGGTCCGGCTGCGGGGCGGTCATGCGGCGGCTCTTTCGTCGAAGCGGTGCGGCCGGAAAGGCTCCAGCGACAGGTCGGTGGGCTCGCCCCGCAGGGATTGCACGAGGAGCTTCGCGGTGCCGACGGACAGGCCGATGCCGGCGCCCTCGTGCCCGGCGGCGTGCCACAGTCCCGGCATCCGTCCGTCCTCGCCGATCACGGGGAGGTGGTCGGGGCAGTACGGGCGGAAGCCCGAGTACGTGCGCATGATCTGAACGCCAGCGAGCACGGGGAAGAGCTCGATCCCGGCACGCGCGACGCGGCCCACCGCCTCGGGGGAGAACGTGCTGTCGAACCCGACCCGCTCGCGGCTGGCGCCCATGAGGATCGTGCCGCTCGGGGTGCCCTCGACGACCGAAGACACCTGCAGCCCCGCGTCGGAGCTCGCGACGTTCTCGACGTACTCCGCCGAGTAGACCTTGTGGCGGACCGTCGGGGGCAGCGGCTCAGACACGAGCACGAAGCCGCGGCGGGGGAGCACGGGGACGGTGACGCCGGCGAGCGCGGCGACCTCGCCGCTCCACGGACCCGCGCACACGATGACGGCGCCCGCGTCGATGCGCCCCGCCGTGGTGTCCACGCCGGTCACGCGACCCGCGCCGACCCGGATCGCCTGCACGGCGGTACGGGTCAGCAGCCGGGCGCCACGATCGCGGGCGAGGCGAAGGAGGTGGTGGGCGGCGAGGACGGGCTGCACCTGCGCATCGTCGGGGTAGAACGCACCGCCCGCCATCGCCGGGTTGAGGTACGGCTCGATGTCGCGCAAGGCCGCCGAGTCGGCGACGTCGTCGACACGGATGCCGAGCTCCCGCTGGTGGGCCACCAGGGTGTCGAGGGCGCGCTTGCCGCGCGCCGTCGACGACACGACCAGTCCGCCCTTCGCCTCGAACTCCCACTGTGCGGCGTGCTCGGCCAGCTCGCCGCGCCAGATGGTCTGCGAGTACAGCGACAGCTCGAGCTCGGGGCCCACCTCCTTGTCGGAGACGAGCAGGTTCCCCTCGCAGCGGCTGGTCGTGCCGGAGGCGATCGAGCCGCGCTCGACCACCGTCACCGAGAGCCCGGCGGATGCGGCGAAGTACGCGACGGCCGCGCCGAGGATCCCCGCCCCGACGATCACGACGTCCGAGCGGGGTGCTGCTGCCGCGCTCATGCGGGTCTGGATTCGCCCGCGGGCGGTGATCCCGCGGCGGAGTGGCCGGACCAGTCCGTGAGGACGTGCTCGATGTGGGCGTGCACCAGCTCGCGCGCGCGCACGGCGTCGCCGGCCTCGATGGCGTCGAGCATCGCGTCGTGCTCGCGCGCCGACGCGGTCAGTCGGCCCTGCTCCGACAGCGATGAGAGACCGAACAGTCGGGTCTGCGAGCGCAGGGAGGCGACGAGTTCGGTGAGGCGCGAGTTGCCCGCGTACTGCAGGAGCGCGAGGTGGAAGTCGCTGTCGGCCGAGAGGTAGCCGATGAGGTCGCCGGTCTCGGCCCCCTCGACGATCGCGGCGGCCTGCCGCCGCAGCCCGGGGAGCGCTTCTGCGGGGACGAACGGGGTCGCGCGCTCGATAGCGGGCGGCTCGAGCATGAGGCGCAGCTCGGTCACTTCGTAGAGGTCCTGCGGCGAGACCTCGGTGACCTGGAACCCGCGGTTGGGGAGCGCGATGACGAGGCCCTCGCGGACGAGGTCGAGCATGGCCTCGCGGATCGGCGTGGCCGACACCCCGAACTGCTCTCCGAGGCTCGGGGCCGAGTAGACGCGGCCCGGCTGCATCTCACCGCTGATGATGGCCGAGCGCAGCGCTCGTGTGACGGTGTCGCGGATGCTGGGCTGCTTGCTCAGGCGCACGACGCTGCGCAGCTCGGGACCAGTCATGTGTACGCCTCCTCGGACGCGAACGGCTCATCCTTCCGCGTGGAGTCCATGATCCTCTCCACGACGGCCAGGTCTTCCCACGCCATGCCGACCCCGGTGTAGAGTGCCGGCGCGCCGGGGCGGCGCGCCACATCGCCGCGGACCAGTTCGACGAGGTTGGCGATCGGCTGACCGCCGCTCGCCCATTCCTCGTCGGTGCGGGCGGCGGCGAGGTTGCCGTTCTCACGGAGGGCCGACGCGCGCGCCTCGACCACCAGATCGGCGGCGCGCACCAGGCCGGCGCCGACCTCGCGGTGGTCGCGGCCGTGGGATCCGATCGCGGCGACGATCGCATCCGGGCGGATGTCCTCGAGATCGATCACGGGGGTGGCGGACGAGGTCGCGATGACGACGACGTCGGCGGCCGCGAGGTTGCCGTGCGCGCCGGCATCGGCGGCGAGGCCCGCCACCCGCAGCTCCGCGACGGCGGCGTCCACGCGATCGGGGGTGCGACCGATGACACTCACGCGCTCTACCGGCAGCGAGGCGGAGAGCGTCAGCGCGTGCTCGATGGCCTGCGGACCCGACCCCAGCACGGCGAGGTGCGCGATCCTCGTCGGCGGCCCGTCGGGATGTGCGGCGAGGAGCCCTGCGACCGCCACCGTGGTCACCGCCGGGGTGCGCAGCGTGGTGAGGCGGGTGCCGTCGATCACCGCGCGGGGCTGGAGCGTCTCGCGGTCGAACAGGAGGTACCACGCGTGGATCTTCGGCAGACCCCGCCGGGTGTTGCCCGGCGCGATCGTGGCCACCTTGATGCCCGCGGACGACGTGGATTCCGACGGCATGAGCAGGAACTCGCCGACGGCCAGTGGCGCGAAGAGGCGGTCGTGGTCGTGCTCGATGTCCCACTCCGCGCGCAGCGCAGCGGTGATCGCCTCGACCGCGTCCCGGCGGGAGAGGGTCGCGTCGATCTCGGCCGCACTCACGACCGGGATGCCGCTGATCGACGGCGCGATCACAGCACGAACCCCTGCGGGAACGGGTCGGACGGGTCGAGCATGTACTGCGCGGTGCCGGTGACCCACGCCCTGCCGGTGATGGTGGGGACCACGGCCGGGATGCCGGCGACGGAGGTCTCCTCGACGAGGCGGCCGGTGAACGACGTCCCGATGTAGGACTCGTTCACGAAGTCGGTGTCGAGCGGCAGCAGGCCGCGGGCGTGGAGCTGCGCCATCCGGGCGCTCGTCCCCGTGCCGCACGGTGAACGGTCGAACCATCCCGGGTGGATCGCCATCGCGTGGCGGGAGTGGCGGGCGGTCGATCCGGGCGCCTCGAGATAGACGTGGTGGCAGCCGCGGATCGTGGGGTCGACCGGATGCTGCGGGGAATCGGTCTCGTCGATCGCTGCCATGATCGCGAGCCCGGCGGCGAGCAGGTCGTCCTTGCGGGCGCGATCGAAGGGCAGTCCGAGGGAGTCGAGCGACACGATCGCGTAGAAGTTGCCGCCGAAGGCGAGGTCGTAGGAGACCTCGCCGTAGCCGGGGACGTCGACCGAGCGGTCGAGTCCGACCACGAACGACGGCACGTTGCGGATGGTCACGCGCTCGGCATGACCGTCGGCGACCGCGACGTCGGCGATCACGAGACCGGCCGGGGTGTCGAGCCGGATCGTCGTCACCGGCTCCACCACCGGCACCATCCCGGTCTCGACCAGCACGGTCGCGACGCCGATCGTGCCATGCCCGCACATGGGCAGGCATCCCGACACCTCGATGTACAGCACCCCGAAGTCCGCGTCGGCGCGCGTCGGCGGCTGGAGGATCGCGCCGCTCATCGCGCTGTGCCCGCGCGGCTCGTTCATCAGGAGGGTGCGGATGTCGTCGCTGTTCGCCATGAACCACTGACGACGCTCCTCCATCGTCGCTCCCGGGAGCACGCCCACTCCGCCCACGATGACGCGGGTGGGCATGCCCTCGGTGTGGGAGTCGACGGCGTGGAACACGCGCTTCGATCGCATTCGGGTCCTCGGATCAGCGGTAGCCCTTGGCCAGGACGGCCTCGGTGTCGGAGATGATACGCGCGCGCACGTCGTCGGGGAGCGGCAGGCGCGGCGGGCGCGTGGTGATGCCGGCGGGGGCGACCCCGGCGACTTCCTGCGACAGCTTGATGGCCTGGACGAACCACGTCTTCGAGTCCCAGCGCAGCAGGGCGTGCAGGTCGCGGTAGATCGCGCGCGCCTTCACCCAGTCGGCGGGGTCGTCGGAGGTGGAGAGGTTGTACAGCTCGACGGTGGAGGCGGGGATCGCGTTCGGGTAGCCGGCGACCCAGCCGACGGCACCGTTGATGCCGAGCTCGAGCACGACGTCGTCGGAGCCGATGGAGATGTCGAGGCCCGGTGCGAGCTCGCGGATCTCGAACGCGTGGCGCACGTCGCCCGAGAACTCCTTCACCGAGACGATGAGCCCTTCCTGGTACAGGCGGGCCAGGAGGTCGGGGCGCAGGTCGACCTTGGTGTCGATCGGGTTGTTGTATGCCAGCACCGGCAGGCCGACGGCGGCGACGCGGCGGAAGTGGTCGACCACCTCGTCGTCGCTCGCGCGGTACGCGTTGGGCGGGAGCAGCATGACGGCGGGAGCGCCGTGCTCGGCCGCGTGCTCCGTGAGGCGGACGCTCTCGAGCGCGCCGTAGGCGCCCACGCCCGGGATGACGGCGGTGCCCGCCGGGGCGGCCTCGACAGCAGTCAGGTAGACCTGTCGTCGCTCGTCCTCGGTGAGCGTCTGATACTCGCCGAGCGACCCGTTCGGGATGATCCCCGTGACGCCGTTCGAGGTGGTGAAGCGCACGTGCTCGGCGTACGCGTCGTAGTTCACCGAGAAGTCGGGGTTGATGGGGAGGGTCGTGGCGAGGTTCACGCCGTGCCAGGGCTTGCGGTCGGTCATCGTGTCTCCAGTGGTAGGTGCAATTGCAATTGTAATGGCAGATCCGGCCGTCGTCTAGACCGGCGGGCGGGGTGGCAGCACGAGGCGTCGCCGAGGCTCCTCATTGCCGGCGCGGTCGGTCGCGGCGTACTCGATGACCTGCTCCTCGTCGGTGAGTGCTCGCACGAAGGCCTCTTGGAAGGTCGCCCAGAAGGTGCCAGGGCCCTCCCACTGGATCCGCTCCGCGCCCGACACGTCGTCGCGGGCGACGAACGTGATCTCGACGCTCGCTCCCAGCGGCTTCACGCGTGCCTCGGTCAGCGGCGCCGTGGTGTCGACGTGCAGCGTGCGGGCCGCGAACCCGGTGCGTCCTGCGGCGCTCGCGCGCGCCTCGACGCGCATCGAGCCCTCCTCGGGGATCGGGAACGCGCCGGTGTACTCCCGCCAGTCGCCCTCGCCGACACGCACCTCGATCGACTCGAGGGGGTGACGGCCGGCTTCCGCGCGCACGCGGATCCGCGGCGCGGATGTGTGCCAGCCGGACGCCGCGGGCTCGGGAACGAGGATCTCGACGAGGGGGACGGATGCTGCGTCCTCGGCGCCGGCCGTCTGCTCCAGCCACTCCTCGGCCGCCGTGAGGTCGGGCGCATCCTCGGTCGCGGCGTGCAGCGTGCCGACATCGAGGTCCATCGCACTCCGGAGCACCGTGCGCGCCTCCTCGATGCCGAGCAGGCCGTCGGCGTGACCGGCGCGCACCGCCTCCCGCACCCGGGCGACGAAGGAGCTCCGGGTGCGCGGGATCGGCTCCGCCCACACGGTGTCGAGGATCGTCGTGCCGTCCTCGCGTCGGCGCGCGGCGACGCCGGTGTCGACGCCCGCGAAGCCGATCGTGGAATCCGCGGAGCGCACGTACATGTGATACCTCGCGTCGGACCCCGTCCACACCGGTTCGAAGGGGACGCCGGCGACGCGCACGGCGCCGCCGGAGAGCAGTGAGCCGCGCGGATCCGGGTCGTCGGCGAGGATCGTCCCGTCCAGCAGGCGCCGGCGGTCGAGGGACATCTCGAGCCACGCGGTGCTGTTCGAGCGGGCCACGAGCACGCTCGGCCCGAAGGCGAGGTGGCGCACCTGGGGATCGTCCGGCGCGGCGTGCGCACGCAGGCTCATCGGCAGGTCGATGACCAGCTCCTCGCCCGGCGTCCATTCGCGATGCACGCGCGCATACTGCCCCGGCTCGGCGTCGACGGCAACTGTCGCGTCTCCGATCCGGGCGGAGACGGGGCTTGCCACCCATCCCGGCACCCGCACGTGCATCGTCAGCGACACCGGGTCGAGGCATCCGTCGATCCGTTCCATGCGCACGCGCACCTCTGGTGCCAGGGGCAGACCGGAATCGACGACGACCCGCACGCCCTGTTCGCGCCACGTGAGCTCGGCCGATGCATGGGGGTTGACCCACAGCTCGGCCGGCGAGCCGGCGCCACGGAAGAACACCGAGTCCTGGTACTTGACGTGGTTCTCGAGGCCGGTTCCGCCGCAGCACGTGCCGACGTTGTCGAACTCGGGCAAGGCGCCCGGGTGCACCGGGAACATGTACGCAACCTCGGGGCTCGTGTCGGAGCGGGCGTCGCGGCGAGAGGCGAGGATGTGGTTGACGGCACCGCGCTCGTAGTACTCCATGTATTTGGCGTCGAGCGTGTGCTGGAAGAGCAGGCGCGAGAGTTTCAGCAGGTTGTAGGTCGCGCAGGTCTCGGCATTGCGATGCCCGATGTCCCCCGCGACCCGACCGGCAGGCCCCCAGATTTCGCTCTCGCCGGTGCCTCCGTGCGCGTACATGCGCCCGGGCACCACCTGATCCCACAGCCCGACGGCCGCGTCGAGGTACGCGCGTTCGCCCGTCGCCTCGTACTCGTGGACGTAGCCGATGAGCTGGGGCAGGTGCTGATTGGCGTGCATGCCGTCGAGGACGTCGCGGCCGGAGGCGCCGGCGGCGATGAGGTCGTGCTGATCGAACATGCGCGCCGTGGCCAGGAAGGCCGGCTCGTCTGCGACGACCGCGAGGCGCGCCATCGTCTCGTTCATGCCGCCGAACTCGCCGGCGATGTAGAGCGACCACATGTGCTGTCGCGTGGCGTCGTCGAGCCGCGACAGCCGGCCGTGCACCCAATGCCCCATCGAGGTGGCGACGCGCAGCGCCTCCTCGCTGCCGACGAGCTCGTGCGCGTCGAGCAGACCCGCCATGATCTTGTGGCACGTGTAGTACGGCGCCCAGATCTCGCCGTAGGGAGCGCCGTGCTCGAGACGCGAGAACTGCCACTCCCCGTAGGCCGCGAGGAACCCGGGATGGGAGTAGCGGCCGGTGGCCGCGAGCGCGGCCTGCACCTCGGCGAGGCCCGCGACCAGCTCGTCGGTCTTCGCACGCAGCGCGGGGTCGTCCTCGCCGGCGGCGGCCATCGCGAGCATCGAGAGGAAGTGACCGGCGTAGTGGCCGCGCAGGAGATTCGCGGTCTGGGCGGCCTCCCGCCCCGGGTAGTCGTGCTCGCTCCAGGCGTCTTCGGCGGGATGGCCGAAGTCCTCCCAGGACCCCGGCGGCAGGGCGCCGCGCGTGTCGAGCCCGGCGTTCGCGCGGAACACGGCGAGGAGGCGGTCCACGGGGTAGACGTGCGCGAGGTGGAGCATCTCCACGCGGGCGCGCTGGAAGACGCTCGTCCCGCCCAGACGCACGTCGGAGAGCGCGAAGTCCCGGGCCAGACGCGTCGTCGTCGCGGTCGTCATGCGCCGGATCCGAGGTGCGCGCGCGTCCACTCCTCGATGCCGGCGGCGTCGATGGGGAGCGCGTCGGAGAGGACCTCCGAGCCCGACTCGGTGACAAGGACGTCGTCCTCCAGTCGCACACCGATTCCGCGCAGCTCGGGCGGCAGGGTGAGATCGTGCGCGTGGAAGTAGAGTCCGGGCTCGACCGTCATCACGACGCCCGGCTCGAGGTCCGCCCCCATGTAGTCCTCGTAGTGCGCCTGGCTGCAGTCGTGGACGTCGAGGCCCAGGTGGTGGCCGATGCCGCAGGCCAGGTAGCGGCGGTGCTGCTGGCCCTCGGGCGAGAGCGCCTCGTCGACCGACACCGGCAGGAGGCCCCAGTCGTGGAGCCCTTGCGCGACGACCTCCATCGCGGCGAAGTGGAAGTCGAGGTAGGGCGTCCCGGGACGGATCTGCTCGAGGCCGGCGCGATGCGCCTTCTCGACGAGGTCGTGCACGGCGCGCTGCGCGCTGGTGAACGTGCCGCCCGCGGGGACGGTGCGCGTGACGTCGGCGGTGTACAGCGAATGCGCCTCGACGCCCATGTCCAGCAGCAGCGCGGCATGGGGAAGGATCGGGCCGTCGCAGCGGACCCAGTGCAGGATCGGGGCGTGCGCGCCCGAGCCGACGATGGTCGAGTAGCCCGGTCCGTTCCCGAAGGTGCGGGCGTGACGGTCGAACGTCCCCTGCAGCCATCGCTCCCCGAGCCCGTCCGCGATGGCGCGCGGCACCTCGGCGACGACTGCCGCG
>JAVBUG010000115.1:0-4932 GCA_031555515.1 Microbacterium sp.
GTGAGCCTCGACGGCGCGGATCCCGACACCCGCGCGGGCGTGGTCGCCCGCCTCGCCGCCACCCTCGGCGGCGGCGTGCTCGCCGTGCGAGGTGCCGCGGCCGCAGAGCGCGACGCCACCGACACCGCTGCCGTGCTCGACCGCGAGGCCGTCCTCGACGGCCGGCTCATCGCCACCGAGGACGCACGGCTGCTCGCGCTGCTGGAAGCGGAGGTCGTCGTCACCGACGGCCCGGGAGAGGTCGCCGGCCGCGTCGCACTCGCACGAACCGTGCCGCTGCCCACCGCGGGCGAGGAGGCCGCGCTGTGGCGTACGGCACTGGAGCCGGCCGGCGGCTTCGACGCCGTCGTCGTCGCGGAGCGGGAGCTCTCGCAGCACTTCCGCCTGCCCGCGGGCGTCGTCGCCGCGGTCGCGGCGGAATGGCTCGCACTCCCCGACCGCGACGTCGCGAGCCTGCGCCGTCTTGTGCGCGAGCGCTCGCGCACGGGTTTCGGGGCACTCGCGCAGCGCATCGAGCCGCGCGCGACGTGGGACGACCTCGTGCTTCCCGAAGGCCAGCGCGAGCTGCTGCGCGAGATCGAGCGGCACGTGCGCCACCGCGCGATCGTGCTCGACGACTGGGGGTTCGCGAGCCGCTCGGACCGCGGACTGGGCGTCACCGCCCTTTTCGCCGGCGAGAGCGGCACCGGCAAGACGATGGCCGCTGAGGTGCTCGCCGGCTCGCTCGGCCTCGACCTGTACCGGATCGACCTCTCGGCGCTCGTGAGCAAGTACATCGGCGAGACCGAGAAGCACCTGTCGACAGTGTTCGACGCGGCCGAGGCATCCGGTGCCGTGCTGCTGTTCGACGAGGCCGATGCGCTGTTCGGCAAGCGCAGCGACGTGAAGGACAGCCACGACCGCTATGCGAACCTCGAGGTCGCGTACCTGCTGCAGCGGATGGAGTCCTACCGGGGACTCGCGATCCTCACGACGAACCTCCGCGGCAACGTCGACCGGGCGTTCCTGCGCCGCATCCGGTTCGTCGTGCAGTTCCCCTTCCCCGACGAGGCCTCGCGCGCCGAGATCTGGCGGCGCGTGTTCCCGGAGGCGACCCCCCTCGCGGAGGTCGATCCGGCGGCGCTCGCCCGCATCCAGCTCAGCGGCGGCGCCATCCGGCAGATCGCACTGTCCGCGGCCTTCGCGGCCGCCGACGAGGGCGCGCCGGTGGGCCCCGAACACCTGCTCCGGGCTGCGACGCGCGAGGCGGCGAAGTCCGAGCGGGCGCTCACCGCCGCCGAGACGGCAGCGCTCCGAGGCGGTGCGAGATGACACGCATCGACATCGACATCGAGCGCCTCGTGCTGCGAGGCGTCCCGCCCCAGCTCGCCGAGGGCATCGGCCCGCTCATCGCCGAGCACCTGAGCGAGCTGGCGACCGCCGACCGGCGTGGCGACGAACAGCCGCGCTGGGCCGCCGCGCCGCGCCGCGCGCGGCCGGTGACCGATCGCGAGGGCCTCGCCGCCCAGGTGGCGCGCGACACGTGGGCGACGGCCCGCGACCGGATCCGGGAGGGGGCGTCGCGATGAGCAGGACCCCCGCTCCCCCGGCCCGGAGCACGGACGCCGCACCCCCGCAGCGCGTGTCGCACCGCCACGACGCAAGCGAGCGGCAGGCCGACCGGGCCGCCGACATCGTCGCCCGCGGCGGCAGCGTGACCGGCTGGTCGTTCGCGAACGTGCCGGCCGAGGCATCCGTCCATCGTGACGAGGACGAGCCGAAGAAGCTCGAGGACAAGCCTCGACCCCAGGGGGAAGCGTACAAAGAAGGCGCCGGCAAGGCGGTCGAGGCGGCCACCGAGACCGAGCTGCCCAGCGGCAAGAGGGTCCGCGAGGTCATCGAGGAGAGCCCGGTCCTGTCGGCCGCCGCGGCGAGCGCCCTCGCGCTCTCGGGCAAGGACGTTCCGCTGCCGCTCGGCTCGATCCCGGGGGTGAAGGACGTCGCGCCGCCCGGGCTGAGCGTCGGAGTGCGGGCGGAGGGCGTTCCCGGGCTCCTCGCGGGCGACCCGCGCCCCGGGGGCCGCGGCGTGGGCTTCAGCGACGTCGGGCTCGGACTCACGCTCGGCTACACGGAGCAGCTTCCGAAGGGCGGGAAGAAACGGCAGAGCGCAGCCGACAAGAAGAAGGCCGCGATCGCCGCCGACATCGCGCGACTGAGGAACGACCCGATCATCAAGGGCCTGCAGGCTCAGCAGGACAAGGAGGTCAGCGACGCCGCGATCGCGTCGGTCCTGGCGCGTCAGAAGTTCGCGCCCGCCGGCCAGGTGCCGGGGCTCCCCCGCCCGATCGTGCCGCCGATGCCGCTCGACGCGCCGAAGGCCGAGGAGCAGAAGAAGCCCGAGGACGCCGTCAAGGCGGAGGAGCAGAAGAAGCGCGAGGAGGTGCAGCGCGCCCCGGCGACGACGAGCGAGGCTGCGCCCGCGGAGCACTTCGACACGACGGGAGTGGATGCCGCGACCCGGGGTGGCGGCCGCGCTCTGGATCCGGGCCTGCGGCATTCGATGGAGGCACGCTTCGGCTACGACTTCTCGTCGGTGCGGCTGCACGACGACCCACAGGCGGCGAGCGCTGCCGCCGGAGTGGACGCGACGGCGTTCACCGTCGGCGAGCACATCGTGTTCGGCTCGGGTCGCTTCGATCCGTCGAGCCCGCAGGGGCGCCACCTCATCGCGCACGAGCTCGCGCACGTCGTGCAGCAGCGCGGGGGCGCCGCACCGCGGTCGACCGGGGCACCGGCCCGGGTGCAGCGGCGCAGCTTCTGGGAGAAGCTCGCCGTGTTCTTCGGCGCCGAGGGCACGTGGAGCGACGCCGAGCTGCGTTCCTACCTCGCGGGCGTGACGGCGAGCCGCGCGATCGAGGGTGCCTACGACTCCGACAACAAGGCGCGCGCGGTCGTGGGGCGATGGAAGAAGGACCCCGTGGCGTTCATGCTGCGCCCCGCGCAGAAGGCTCTGCTCATCGACGAGATGATCGACGGGCCGACGCTGAACGACGACGAGGACGCGATCCTCGACCTGCTCGAGAGCTCCGGCGCCGACGACCTCCGCTGGATCTTCTTCGGCGCCGCGGCGCGGTACGACAGCCTCAAGAGCAACCTCCACGGCGATCAGGACGACCGGTTCGACGCCTTCGTCGCCGCGCGCTTCCTCGGAGGGGCCGCGGCGCTCAAGCGGGGGGAGGTCGCGGTCACCGGGCCCACGGTCGGTGGCGTCGCGACCTTCGCGATGAACAACGAGTACCTCGAGGCGCGCATCCGGGACGAGGATGCCTCGGCCGCCGAGATCCTGGCGCTGATCGAGCGATCGAGCCCGCGCAACCGTGCCCGCATCTTCGACTACCTCTGGCGCAACACCTGGCCCGCCACCATCCGCGAGGCGGGACAGGTCGCGCGCTCGTTCGCGGGCGAGAAGGACGGCGACCGCAAGGACCGGCTCGAGAAGCGGCTCGACGGGCTGAAGAAGCGCATCCGCACGCTGAACGTGCTCCTCGGCCGGTTCTTCGCCGAGAAGCTGCCCGCGAACGCCGCCGATCTCGAGGCGACCACCCGCGCGCTGACCGGCAAGGCCGCCGAGGAAGCGAAAGCGGCTCTCACCCCGAAGGTGCACGAGCCGCTCCCCGAAGACCGCGCCCCCGATCCGGACGCCGACAGCGCGGACGCCGACACGGCGGGCTCCGGGGCGGAGAGCACCAAGACGGAAGGAAAGGACGAGCCCGGCGACACCAAGGAGACACCGGACGACGCCAAGCGCGAAGCGGAACGCAAACTCAAGGCAGCCAGGCGGCGCGAGAAGAAGTTCGGCGTGAAGAGCAAATACCGCCGAGACATGGAGAAGGCGCTCCGCAAGGTCATCGCCTCGCAGTACCGCTCCATGGTGCTGCAGGCGGGCACGCGGGTCGCCCACAGCGAGATCGCCCCGATCGCCGATATCGCGCGCGAGCAGACGAGAGCGGTGCTCGGCGGACTGTTCGACGTGCAGGCGAAGGACCTCACGAGCGACACCGCGGCACCCGGGGGCAACGTGCACTCCTGGTACGAGACCCGCGGTGAGGAGCTCAAGGCCCTGGGCAAGGGCACCGAAGGACCGGAGCGGCTGCGGAAGGCCGCCATCGAGCAGATCATGAAGCACTTCGCCGCCCGCGAGACACTGCGCGGCGTCAACGCCCGGTATGGGGCGGCGCCCACCTTCAAGGACGACGCGGGCACGAACGTCGAAGGGCGCACACTCGTGACGATCGCACGCGACGTCACGGCGGAGGGTCCGAGCGCGGACGGCCTCGACAACCCCATCACGCTCGTCGACAAGGTCAACGCGACCTACCGCAACTGGGGCGGGATACGCCGCGGCAGCCAGGTGTACGTCAACCTGTTCGAGACCGGGGATGAGGAGGCGGACCGGCTCGCCCGCTGGGACAAGCTGCGCACGCTCGTCCACGAGTACATCCACACGCTGCGTCACGACGACTACACCGCGTTCGCGGATTCGTTCGGCGAGGATTCCGTCGAGCGCCACACCCTCATCGAGGCGGTCGACGAGCTGCTCCTGGGCATGGTGTGGGCGCACCTCGCACCGCGGCTCACACGCCCGGAGGTGCGCGCGAAGGTCGAGGGCGCGCGATACGCGAACCTGCCTCCCGTCGCCGTTCCCGATCCCCACCACTACGCATCCCTCCCCGAGGCCATGGCGCTCGTGAAGGTGGCCGGGGTCGAGAATGTCGCCGCCGCGTACTTCCTCGGGCTCGTGGACCGCATCGGAGGCCCGTCGCGCCCGGCACCGCGGGAGGCGGCACCGCCTCGGCGGCGCGGCTCGGCCACGCGCTCGGGAGCGAAGGCTCCCGTTCCGCCCCGCGGACGCACGCGAGGCACGGCTCGGGGCAAGGGGGCGAAATGAGCACG
>JAVBUG010000245.1:0-31456 GCA_031555515.1 Microbacterium sp.
GGGCGTTCCAGGCGACGTACGTCTCGATGGTGTTGAGTCCCATGAGCTTCGCCTTGCGGATGCGATCCGCCCACTGCCCCGGGTGCACCCGGAAGTAGTGCAGCGCCCCGGCAAGCACCCGGAAGGGCTCGCCGTCGAGCAGGAAGTCCGTCTCACCGATCGCGAACCGCTGCTCGCCTGTCACGTTCTGCCGCGCCGCACGGCCGTTCGCGACAGGTGAGCGGTCTTCGGCGGAGGTCATCGGGAGGACCCGGTGCGGGCGTGAAGAACGGCGGCCAGGCGCTCGAGCTGCGACGCGTCCTCGAGGGCCGAGCCGACGGCGGCGACGCGCACACCGGCGTCGAGAAACTCGTCGACGTTCGAGGCGTCGAGTCCGCCGGTCGCGACGAACTTCACCTGCGGGAACGGGCCGCGGATGTGCCTGAACCAGCCGCTGCCGAGCCACGTGGCGGGGAACGCCTTGAGCCATGTGAGTCCGAGCGAGACCGCGAGCTGTACCTCGCTCGGGGTCGCGACACCGGGGAGGATCGGGATGCCGGCGTCCTGCGCCGCGCGCGCCACGACCGGGTCGAGACCGGGCGAGACGAGATACACCGCGCCGGCGTCGGCGGCCCGCGTCACCTGCTCCGGCGTGATGATGGTGCCGGCGCCGACGCTCTTGCCGCGGGCGGCGGCCGCCGCCACGACGGCGCGGAGGGCCCGCTCGTCCTCGTCGGTCTGCAACGGCACCTCGACCGAGTCGATGCCGAGGTCCCACGCCGTCTCGGAGAGGCGCACCGAGCGCTCGACGCCCATGCCGCGGAGGATCGCCATGAGAGGTGCCCCGGCGAACGCGTTGTCGAACCAGGCGGCCGGGGCCGCAGCATCCATGCCGCTCGTCTCGGGAGTGTGGGAGGTCATTTCGAGGTCCTTCGTGCGTCGGGTTCAGAGGGAAGGGGGGTTTGGGGCGTCATCTCTCCGTTGGGGCGGAGATTCTGCGCCCCAACGGACAGAATGCGCCCCAAACCCGTCAGGTGGGGAGGTCGGCAGGCTCGTCGATCGAGTCGGTGGTGGTCTGCAGGGTGCGGGCGGCGCGCGCGTGGCCTGCCCGCAGGCGGTCGGGCACCGTGTCGCGGGAGAGTCGGCCCGCGAGGTAGCCGCCGGCGAAGGCGTCGCCGGCGCCGACGGGCTCGACCACCTCGACGACGAGCGCCGGCTCGAACACCACGTCGTCGCCGACGAAAGCGGTGGCGCCGATGTCGCCGTCCTTGACGATGAGCTCGGCGACGTCCGGCAGGAGCGCCCGCACGTCGGCAGCGGTGGCGGTGCCCCACAGACTCTCGGCCTCGTCGCGGCCGACGAGCACGATGTCGGCGCTGCGGGCCAGCGCGAGCAGCGCGGGCGCGGCGGTCGCGGCATCCCACAACGGCGCGCGGTGATTCACGTCGAACGACACCGGCACGCCGTGCTCCCGTGCACGAGCGACCACGCGCGAGAGGAAGGCGGCGGCGGATGCTGAGATCGCGGCCGTGATGCCGGACACGTGAAGCAGGTCCACCTCAGCGAAGGAAACGCCGTCGGCGTCGGCCTCTGAGAGATGCGCGGCCGCGGAACCCCGGCGGTAGTAGAGGACGCCGTTGCCGGGATCCTTCACGTACAGCCCTGTCGGGTTCGCGGCGTCGAACACGACGCGCGAGACGTCGACGCGGCGCGCGCTGAGCTGGCGAGCGATCCGGCGGCCGAGGGCGTCGGCGCCGAGCCTGCTGAACCACACCGCCCGGTGCCCGAGAGCGGCCACATGGGCGGCGACGTTGGACTCCGCTCCCCCGGCGTCGAGCAGGAACGCGTCGGCGTCCATGACCGGCGTCGCGACGACCGGCGTCACCATCGCCATCGTCTCGCCGATCGCGAGCAGAGTCCGGGGCGTCCGAGGCACCCCGCCAGCGTAGTCAGGCTGCTCCCCTGTCACGATGTGCCGTTCTCGCGGGCAGATCGTGACAGGTGAGCGGGCGACTGCGTCGAGGGGATCGACGGCGCGATCATCGCAGGTCGGTGACGGGGGCGGCGTCCATGTCGTCGAACGCCTGGTTCTCGCCGGCCATCGCCCAGATGAACGTGTACGCCGACGTGCCGACGCCGGAGTGCAGCGACCACGACGGCGAGATGACGGCCTGGCGGTCGGCGATCACGAGGTGGCGGGTCTCTTCGCGTTCGCCCATCAGGTGGATCACGCGGGCGTCTTCGGGCAGGTCGAAGTACAGGTAGCACTCGGTGCGGCGGTCGTGCGTGTGCGCCGGCATGGTGTTCCACATCGAGCCCGGGTGCAGCTCGGTCACGCCCATCACGATCTGGCAGCTCTTCACGCCGTTCTCGTGGATGTACTGGTTGAGCGTGCGGCGGTTCGACGTCACCTGATCGCCGAGCTCGCGCACGGTGCCCTCACCGGGCGACACGAGCGCCGCCGGGTAGGCGGTGTGCGCGGGAGCCGAGAAGAGGTAGAACTGCGCCCCCTTCTCACCGGACGCGTCGGCAAACGACACCGAGCGGATGCCGCGGCCGAGGTACAGGCACGCGCCCTTGACGAGCGTGTAGACCTCGCCGTCGGCGGTGACCGTGCCGGTGCCGCCGACGTTGATGATGCCGACCTCGCGGTGCTCGAGGAAGTAGTCGCTGCGGATCTCGGGGTATCCGCCGAGCTCGAGCACCGAGCCGGCGGGAACGGCGCCGCCGAGCACGATGCGGTCGTGGTGCGTGTACGTCAGGCGGATCTCGCCCGGCACGAAGACGTCGGGGATGAGGTACGTGTCGCGCAGATCCTGCGTCGTCATGCCCGGGATCTGGGCGGGGTTGGTCGCGTAGCGCTGCGGGATGTGCGGCTGTGCTGCAGTCGTCTCGGTCACGAGTTCTCTCCTGGTTCTGCGTGGGGGTGCGTAAGGGTCAGCGGACGAGCCAGCCGCCGTCGACGGGGATGACGGCGCCGGTCACATAGGCGGCGGCGTCCGAGGCGAGGAACACGAACACGCCTTGGAGATCGGATGCCTCGCCCCAGCGTCCTGCGGGGATGCGCGACAGGATCGATGCGGCGCGGTCCTCGTCGGCACGCAGCGGTGCGGTGTTGTCGGTCGCCATGTAGCCCGGGGCGACGGCGTTGACGGTGACGCCCGCGGCCGCCCACTCGTTCGCGAGGGCCTTCGTGAGTCCAGCGACGGCGTGCTTGGACGCCGTATATGCCGGAACGAGAATGCCGCCCTGGAACGACAGCATCGACGCGACGTTGATGATGCGACCGCCGCCGGTCGCGAGCATGTGGCGGCCCACGGCCTGCGACAGGTGGAACACCGCGTCGAGGTTGATCGCGAGCAC
Organism: Microbacterium sp.; assembly: GCA_031555515.1. Classification (GTDB taxonomy): domain Bacteria; phylum Actinomycetota; class Actinomycetes; order Actinomycetales; family Microbacteriaceae; genus Microbacterium. The sequence goes on from JAVBUG010000245.1 coordinate 3,343, forward strand.
GTCGTCCCAGTCGCCGAGCGGGTACTCGGCGGCGGGTGCGCGGCGGATGGTGCCCGCGTTGTTCACCAGGATGTCGAGTCCGCCGAGTTCGGCGATCACCTCGTCGACAGCAGACGACAGCTCGTCGGGCGTAGCCGACACGAGGTCGCGCTGCACGCGGTGCACCCGGCGACCCGTCGCCTCGATAAGAGAGGCGGTGGCCGACGCGTCGCCGCGGTCGAGCAGTGCCACGTCGGCGCCGGCCTCGGCGAGCGCGACCGCCGCGCCCTGGCCGAGCCCCCGGCTCGACCCGGTGACGAGCGCGACCTTGCCGTCGAGGCGGAACGAATCGAGGATCATGCGGCGGACTCCTGGCTTGCGGTGAAACGGGTGGTGAGCTCGCCGAGCCCCGAGATGCGGACGGTGACCGCGTCGCCGTCGGCGAGCGGGCGGTGGGCGTCCTGGGCGGCGGGGAGCTTCTGCGGGGTACCGGTCGAGACGATGTCGCCCGGCTCGAGAGTGAGCACCTGGCTCAGGTGGTGGATCACGTACGCGACCGAGAAGATCGTGGTCGACGTCGACTGCGACACCGTGACCTCGCCGTCGCGCACCACCTCGACGAGGAGATCCTGCGGGTCCGGCGCCTCGTCGGGCGTCACGACCCAGGGCCCCAACGGTGCGAAGCCGTCGGAGCACTTGCCGAGCGCCCACTGGCTCTGCCTGCGCTGCCACGCACGGTCGGACACGTCGTTCAGGATCGTGTAGCCGCCGACGTAGCCCAGCGCCTCATCCACCGGCACGCGCTGCGCCCGGCGGCCGATGACAACGGCCACCTCGCCCTCGTAATCCACGTCGGTGGCGCCCGGCGGGATCACGACCGCGTCATTCGGCCCGGCCAGCGTGTTCGCCGTCTTGACGAACACGTCCGGGTACTCCGGGTCGTTCGCCGTCGGATCCACGCCGTCGGGCACGTGCCCCCGGTAGTTGTACCCGAGGCAGAGGATCTTGCCCGGCACGACGGGTGCGAGAAGGGCCGACCCATCGATCACCGGAAGGGAATCCGCATCCGCCGACGCCACCACTGCCCGCGCCGCGTCCAGAGCGGCGTCAGACGAGAGCAGTTCCGTCACCGATCCCGCGATCCCGCCGAGATCGAGCACACGATCGCCCGCGACGACCGCGGCCGGCCGCGCGCCCGACGGCGTCGCGTACGTGACGAGCCTCACCAGTACTTCCTCCAGTCCGGACGCGCGACGCGCATCAGGGCCTCGAGGTAGAAGTAGTCCCCCCAGAGCGTGCCCTCGTCGACGCCGTTGTCCTTCGGCAGGTCGTAGACCGAGTGCAGGATCAGCGCGTCCGCGTCCTCGGCGCTCTCCGGCGTGTAGTTCGCGATGAGCGACGCCAGGATCGAGTGCGCCCGGGCGGTCCACTCGGCGGCGGCCGCAGCATCCGTCTCCACCTTCGCGAGCTCGAGCAGGCCGCACACCGCGATCGCGGCGGCGGAGCTGTCGCGCGGCGCGTCGCTGCCGTCGGTGTAGACGAGGTCCCAGAACGGCACCTCGTCGGCCGGCAGGTGGCGCAGGAAGTACTCCGTGCAGCGACGGGATGCCTCGAGCAGGCGCTCGTCGCCGGTCACCGCGTAGTTCATCGCGAAGCCGTAGATGCCCCACGCCTGGCCGCGGGCCCAGCACGACTCGTCGGCCGCGCCCTGCTCGGTGCCGCCGCGGAGTGCGTCGCCGGTCTCGGCGTCCCAGTAGAAGGTGTGGAACGTCGAGTCGTCCGGGCGGATGATGTGCTCGCGCAGCTGCGCGGTGTGGCGCACGACGGCGTCGGCGAAGCGCTCCTCGCCGGTCTGCTCGTGAGCCCATGTCAGCAGCGGCATATTCATGAGGCTGTCGATGATCGTGCGGCCGCGCTGCGCGGGGTCGGACAGGTCACCCCACGCCTGGATGATGCCGGCGGGCTCCAGGAACCGGCGCATCAGGTGGTCGGCGGCCAGCAGCGACGCGTCGCGCGCCCGCGGGTCGCCGACGAGGCGCCATGCGGCGACTGTCGACAGCGTGTAGAGGAAGCCGAGGTCGTGGGTGTCGAGGTCCTCCTCGGCGCGCACGCGGCGCTCGAAGTCGGCGGCGTCGACCCGCGCCGCGTCGCGGTAGTCCTCATGGCCCGAGAGCTCCCACGCGAGCCACAGCATGCCGGTGCGGAAGCTCGTGGTCCAGCCGCGGTTCCCCCCGAGCGGGATGCCGCCGTCGGCCGGGCGCAGCTCGTAGCGGTCGTCCACGGTGGTGTCGTCGGGGTACGAGCCCCCGAACTTCGCGATGTTGCGCCGGATCGTCGACAGCGCGGCGGCGATGGCCGCCTCGGTCGTGGTCTCGGTGATGCCCGCAGCGGGCGACGTGGACGTCATGGAGGGATTCCTTCTGAGGTATATACGGACGACGGATGCCGCGGGCTCAGGCCTGCGCGGGCGTCTCGTCGAGGTCGAGCACAGGGCGGAGCGTGAAGCGGGAGTTGGTCCACGCGAAGAAGAGGGCGGCGGAGGCCGTGAGCCCCAGCCCGAGGGCGGGCGCGGTGGCGAACACGGCGACCTGCGCCGCCAGGGCGGCGAGCGACGCGGCAGTGAGGTACCAGCGGCGCAGGCTCAGGTGGAGGCTGGCCCGCAGCACGTCGCGCAGGCGCGCGGCCGGCACCTCCGCGATCGCCACCAGGGCGACGAGCCCCACCGCGATCGCGAGCAGCGCCAGCACGCCGAGCAGGGGCACCGTGAACACGGCGACGGCGCTGTTCGACAGCATCCGTACATCCACGAGCAGCACCACGACGACGGCCGTGACCGCCGCGCCGATGAGGAGCGCACGACGCCACGTGGCCCGCAGCCCCGCGACGAACGCGCGGATCGGGCCGAGCTCGCCGTCCCCGTGCTCGCGGAACGCGCGGAACGCGGCCGCGAGCCCGGGGGCGGCGAGCGCTGCGGCGACGGCGAGCAGCGGCCACGAGTACAGCGGGTCGGTCGTGACCAGCAGCACCACCAGCGGCAGCGACGTACCCACCAGCAGCAGGTTCACGATGAGCCCGAGGTAGATCATCCCGATGAGGGACGCCCACGTCTCGTGCGACACCAGGCCGTTGAGCTTCTTCATGGGACTAGCCCTTCAGACCGCTCGTCGCGATGCCCTCGACGAAGTACTTCTGGCCGAGCAGGAAGATGATCGCGATCGGGATGACCGAGATCGTCAGGCCCGCGAACAGCAGCGCGTAGTTCGTGTCGAAGAGATTCGAGACGAAGCTCTTGAGGCCGAGCTGGATCGTCCAGAGGTCGGGGTTGCGCAGGTAGATGAGCGGGCCGAGGTAGTCGTTCCAGGTGTTGACGAACGTCAGCAGCGTCAGCGACGCGAGCGCCGGGATCGACAGCGGCAGCATGATCTTGCGCCAGATCGCGTACTCGCTGAGTCCGTCCAGTCGCGCCGCCTCGGAGAGCTCCTCGGGGATCGTCTCGTAGAACTGCTTCATCAGGAACACCCCGAATGCGCCGAACGCCTGCAGCAGGATGATCGCCCACAGGGTGTTGGACACCTTGAAGTTCGACAGCAGGATGAACTGCGGGATCATGTACGACTGCCACGGCACGGCGATCGTGCCGACGTACAGCAGGAACAGCACGTCGCGCCCCTTGAAGCGCATGCGCGCGAAGCCGTACGCGGCGAACGAGCCGGTCAGCACCTGCAGGAACGTGACGACCACGGCCAGGAACAGCGTGTTGCGGATCCAGACGAGCATGTTCGACTCGGTCCAGATGTCGATGTAGTTCTGCCACACCCACGTCTCGGGGAGCCAGGTCACCGGCACCGAGAAGACCTCGTTGGCCGACTTGAACGAGCTCAGCACCATCCACACGAACGGCGTCAGGAGCCCGATGGCGAAGATGACGAGTCCGACGTACATCGCGATGCGCGCGACGCGACGGCCCGGGGTCATCTTCTCGGTCGGGATCTCGGGCTGAGACTCTGGGGCCTCTTCGGCCAGCTTGCGCAGGCCCCGGCGCGCGCTCGCCGGCGCGGTGTAGTCGGCGACGAGGAGCTCGGCATCCTTTTCGATCTGCTCGGCCATCAGTTGCTCCGCTTCTTGTTCCAGAGGAACTGCAGGATCGTCACGAGGATGCACATGAAGAACAGCGCCACGGCGGCGGCCGACGCGTAGCCGAACTGGCTCTCTTCGAAGCCCTTGCGGTAGATGAACTGCGACATCACGAGGGTGGACTGACCCGGACCGCCGTCGGTCATGACGAGGATCAGGTCGAAGATCTTGAACGAGTTGATCGTCAGCATCACGGTGACGAAGAACATCGTGGGACGCAGGCACGGCAGCGTCACGTTGACGAACCGCTGCCACACGTTGGCGCCGTCGACGCGGGCGGCCTCGTGCAGCTCGCGGGGGACCGTCTGGAGGCCCGCGAGGAACAGGATCATGTAGTAGCCCATGTCGCGCCAGGTGCCGACGATGACGACGGCGGGCATCGCCCACTCGGGCGAGGTGAGCCATCCGGGCGGGTTCTGGATGCCGATGAACCGGAGGAACTCGTTGATGGGCCCGTACTCGGGGCTGAAGAGCAGGTTCCACACGACCGCGATGGCGACGATCGAGGTGATGTACGGGAAGAACGCGGCGGTGCGGAAGAAGGCGACGCCGCGGAGCTTGTTGTTCAGCAGCAGCGCAAGGCCGAGCGAGACGGCGATCGTCAGCGGGATGTGCAGCACCGAGTAGTACAGCGTGTTGACGACCGAGATGCGGAAGCTGCCGTCGTTCACGAGCCGCGTGAAGTTGGCGAGGCCGACCCAGTCGGCCTTGCCGAACACGTTCCAGTTCGTGAACGACATGTAGAACAGCACGACGATCGGGATGAGGGTGAGCAGCCCGAAGCCGAGGAAGTTCGGAAGGATGAAGCTCCACCCGATGAGGGTGTTGCGCAGCCGCAGCTTCGAGCGCCCGCGGCGCACGGGCGGCGGCGCGGTGCCGGCCTCTGTGGCGGTGATGGTCGCCATGGCGGACCTCCAGTGGGGTGGTGAAGTCGGGGGGCGGTGACCGGTCCGCCGCAGCGGGCGGACCGGCCACCGGGGTCGGGCTCCAGCGAGCCCGAGGGGATCAGTCGGTGCCGACCTCGTTGGCCACGCGGTCCTCGGCCTCGGCGATGGCGTCCGAGACGCTCTTCGAGCCCGACATGATCGCGGTGTGCATGTCGCCGAGGATGCCCTGGATCGCCGCCGCCTTGTTCGACGTCGGGTTCTCCGGGTGCACCTCGTGCGTCGAGTACGCGAACTTCGACAGGTCGTCGGTGGGTGCGCCGTCGACCGAGAAGTACGTCTCGACGACCGAGTCGGTCAGCAGCGCCGGGGTGATGCCGATGTTCGCGAGCACCTGGGCGCCCTCTTCACCGGCGGCGAAGGCGAGGAACTTCTTGGCCGCCGCGACCTTCTTCTCGTCGATCGAGGCGTTGATGCCGAAGCCGGTCGGGTCGCCGAAGGTCACCGGGGTGTTGTCGAGACCGGCGGTCGACGAGTCGACCTGCGGGATGGGCGCGATGCCCCACTCGAAGTCGTCGGCGTCGCCCGAGGCCTGCTGGGCGATGAGCGTCGCGACGAACCACGTGCCCATCTGCAGCATCGCGGCGTTCTGCTTGCCGAACTCGCCCTGGTAGGTGAGCTGGTTCGCCTTGGCCGTGTTGAAGTCGACCTGGTCGCCCGAGTCCTGCAGGGCGAGCACGTTGTCGTAGAAGGGCTCCATGTAGTCGTAGGTGCCCTCGAGGATGTCGCCGTCGGCCTGCGCGTTCGCGAAGCCCTGCACGGTCGACTGCCAGTTGTGCAGGTACGCGGCCTTGGCGGCGCTGCCGGCGCCGGTGAGGCCCGCGTTCAGCGCGTCCGCGGCGTCGGCGTAGTCGTCCCACGTCCACGAGCCGTCCGGGTACTCGACGCCGGCCTGGTCGAAGAGCGCCTTGTTGTAGTACAGCACCCACGAGTCGTTGCGGTAGGGCACGGCGTAGGCGGTGCCGTCGACCTCGTACGACTTCGCTCCGCTGATGCCGTCGGGCAGCTCGACATCCGACACGTCGAGGAGCTGGCCGCCCTCGACGAACGTCGGGACGAACTTGACCTCCTTCTGCGTGATGATGTCGGGGCCTGAGCCTGCGGCGAGGTCGGCGGTGAGGAGGGTGTTGTACTCGGCGGCGTCGTAGCCCTTGACCTCGACGGTGATGTCGGGGTTCTCCTCGTGGAACGCGTCGGCGAGCGCCTGGAACTCCGGCGTCGTGTCGATGCTCCAGCCCGAGAGGGTGAGCGTGACCGGACCCGACGACTCCTCGGGCGCGGCCGCGTCGTCGCCGCCGCTGCAGCCGGCGAGAGCGAGCGTGGCGACCACGGCGATGCCGGCCGCGGCAGCGTATGAGCGCTTCATTCTGGGGGTACTCCTTTGTGATTGCGGACCCTTCCTCGGGCCCATCGGGTTACCGGTTCGCGGGGGATCCGGGGTGTGCGAGACGACTCGTGGTCGCCGTTCCGTCCGGCCAGGTGACCGTGACGGTGGTCTGGTCGCCGTCCTCATCGAGGACGACGTCCGCCGCATCGGCGGGCGATGCGAGGTCTGCGGTGGTGAGCTCGACGAGGGTCGCGCTCCACGCGCCCGGCTCGACCGGGAACGTCACGAGCGGCACGCCGGCGACCGGCCCGAGCGGGCTGGCGTCTTCGCGCGTCTCGACGCTCACTTCGCCGGTGCCGAGCAGGGGACGGATGCTGCTGCTCAGCCCGTTCGCGAACACCGAGGCGGCAGCATCCACCGTCGTGCCGTCGAGCGAGGCGGCTGCCAGCGCCCCGCCCCCCACGCGGAGGCGGAGCGACGCGGCGTCGACGCCGGGCTCGAGCGAGGCGACGCGGACGAGACGCGCTTCCCACGGGCCGCGCACGAGCGAGTGCACCTCGACGAGTCCGGCGATCTCGATGTCGCCGACGACGCCCGAGCCGTGGCGCTGCGCCGACGGACGCACGTCGATCCAATGGGCACGGGAGACGGATGCTGCGATCCCCACGCGGTCGCCCTCGTCATCCTGGACGCGCACGTCGATCAGCTCCATCGCCGCGCGGTGCGTGGCGCGGCCGGCGGCATCGACCAGGGCGACGGACTGCTCGAGAGGCTCCTCGAAGGCGCGCTGGTTCGCGAGCGGACCGGCGGCTGTCGCGTACCCGATCCGGGCGTACAGCGGCGAGTCGCCGACGAGGCTGCCGTCGGCGGCGTGGTCGGTGCCGTGGTTGACGATGCGCACGATGCCGTCGGCCTGCGTGCCGGAGATCACCCAGCCGGCAGGGCGCACGGTGCGCAGCTCGTCGCCCGACTCGATCGGCAGCGGCTCGCTCTCGGCCGCCCACACCGGGTGGTCGGCCGGCAGAGCGATGCCGAGAAGGCCCTTGACGGCCCAGTACGGCGAGCCGGGGCCGGAGTACGACTGGGCGAGCTCGCGCCACTCGTGGTGCCAGCCCATGGTGAGCACGCCGTCCTCGCCCGGGACGCCGGCGTCGGCGAAGTGCGCGACGACGGCGTTGGCGGCCCGGCGCAGCTGCCCGAGCGGCACGGACGGGACCTCCGCGATCGCGCCGACCCAGAACGGGGCCGCGGCGGCGAAGCGGTAGATGAGGCTGCGACCCTGCACGAGGGGCGAGCCGTCGGCGCCGACGAGGGTGACGGCGTCCTGCAGGAAGCGGTCGAGGCGCGCGATGTCGCCGGGCGTGCGGCCCGCGGCGAGCTCTTCGGCGCCCTGCATGCGCGACCACAGCACGGGGTAGGTGTGGAGGGCCCAGCCGACGTAGTGGTCGTACGAGCGCTCGAAGCCGTCCGAGATCCAGCCGTCCTCACGCACCAGCACATCGTGCAGCGCGAGGTCCTCGGCGATGTCCTCGGCCGACCACGGCCCGCCGACCGAGCGGAGGAACGTCTGCACGACGACGCGGAACCACAGCCAGTTCGTCTTGGGGTACGTCGCATCGCCCACGACGGGCGCGAGGTAGGCGATGACCCGCTGCTGGGTGAGGGCGTCGAGGCGGTCCCAGATCCACGGGCGGGTCATGTCGAGCACGAGCGCGAGCGACGCCGCCTCCACCTTGGCCTGCGCGTGCTCGTCGAGACGCACCCAGCGGTCCTCGGCCTCGGGGTCGACGCCCGTCACGATGCCGCGACCGTAGAAGTCCGCGAGCTCCTCGGTGCCCTCCCCTCGCGCACCGGCGATGCGGAAGCCGGCGAGGAGGAACGTGCGGGCGAAGCCCTCGAGCCCGTCGACCGCGTGGCCGTAGCCGCCCTCGGCGCCCGGGAAGTGGATGCGGCCGGCACTCGGCGACGCGTGGGTGCGGGCGGTGTCGAGCAGGCGATCGGCGTAGGCGAGCCATTCGTCGCGTGTCCAATCGAAGCCCGTCGCGATGTGCGCCGACGTGGTGGGCTGCTGGACCGTCACTGGGATCTCCCTTGATGCCTTATCGCCGCTGGAATCGGGTCCTGCGGAAAGCGAACGTTTGGGACTGTAGCAACCCAATTCGTTCATTGCAAGGTTGTTTGAGATTCGTTATGATCGTTTATGATCGCTTTGGGTTCATCACGAGCCGCACAGCGAGGTGGATCCCCCACCCATGGTGAATCAACGAGGAGGAACCTTGACGACCTCGACGGATGCCTCGACCGCGACGTTCGAGGGCGACCTGGCCACTGTCTACCACCGGCAGGCCGGCGCCGACCGCGCTTTCGATGCGGCCCTCGCCTCCTTCCTCGCGCCCGCAGACCGCGCACTCCCGGTCGCGACCTCCGCCGACCGCACCGTCTGGGGGCCCGACGGCAGCGCCGACCCCGTCGCCATCGCGGACGTCCTCACCCGAGCCCGGGAAGACCTCGGCAGCCCGTGGGGCGTTCCGCTCGCCACGGCGGCGGCGCGCATCCACGACGACGGCGACCGCGTCGGGTGGGAGACCGTCGTCTTCGAGCGCCAGTTCCGCCTCGCCCGCGCGGCGATCGCCGCCGCGCACCACGCCGACGACCCCGAGCTCGGCCCCGCGTGGCTCGCCGAGGTGCTCGACGGCGTGTGGCTGATCTGCGAGCAGAGCACCTGGTGCTGGCCCGCCCACGACGACGCGTTCCGCGAGCGCGGATCTGTGCTCCCGACGGTGACCGCGCCGTACCTCGACCTCGGCGCCGGCGAGGCTGTCGCGCTCTTGACCTGGATCGACCACCTCCTCGGCGCACGGCTCGAAGCCCGGTACCCCGGCATCCGTTCCCGCATCCGCCACGAGGCGCGCGTGCGCGTGTTCCAGCCGTTCACCGAGCGCCGCGACTGGCACTGGATCGGGCTCGACGGCGACGTGCACAACTGGAACCCGTGGATCCACGGCAACGTGATCACCGCCGCGCTGCGCCTGCTCGACGACCCGTCCGAGGCCGACGAGCGGGCGCGCATCGTCGCCTTGGCCATCGAGGGCATCGACCGCTACGTCTCGGTGCTGCCGGCCGACGGCGCGATCGACGAGGGGTACGCGTACTGGTGGAACGGCGCGTGTCGCGCCCTCGACGCCCTCGACATCGTGCGCCACGCGACCGGGGGAGTGCTCGACGCGTCCGGCATCCCCGCGCTTCGCGAGACTGTCGCCTTCCCGCACCGCATGCACCTCGGCGGCGACTGGTACCTCAACCTCGCCGACGGACAGGCCCGCCCGCCGGCGGCGCAGCCGTGGCATGCCCTGCATCGCGCGGCACGGAACGCGGGAGACACGGATGCTGCCGCCCACGCCGCGTCGCATCGCATCGCCGGCACGCCCGCGGCGACGGAGCACGAGGGCTTCGGGCGCCTTCTGAGGGGCGTCACAGACCCGGCGTGGGTGGGCGCCGCGCAGGCGGACTCGCCGTTCCCGCACGAGGTCTGGCTGCCGTCGACGGAGGTGATGCTGGCCCGTGAGCACGGCGGCACGGCCCGCGGCCTCACTGTCGCGGTCAAGGGCGGGCACAACGGCGAGCACCACAACCACAACGACGTCGGCTCGTTCGTCGTCACGTCGGACGGCGTGCCCGTCATCGTCGACGCGGGCCGCCCGACCTACACGCTGCAGACCTTCGGCCCCGCCCGGTACGACATCTGGACGATGCAGAGCGGCTGGCACAACGTGCCCGTGATCGGCGGCGTCGAGCAGAGCCCCGGCGCCGAGTTCGCGGCCTCCGGCGTCGAGGTGTCCGTGGATGACGCGTCGATGTCGCTCGACCTTTCGGGTGCGTACGCCGGCGCGACGCCCTGGCGGCGCACGGTGCGCCTCGAGCGCGCAGCGCGGCGCGTGGTCATCGAGGACGCCAGGACGATCCCGGAAGCCCCAGGCGTTTCGTCTTCGGGCGCCAGAGCGCCCTTCGCTCAACGACCGGGACAACAGGAACCGCTCGTCGAGCGAGCTTGCGAGTCGAAACGCGGAGACGAAACGCCCGGTGCCGACGAGAGAACCCAGGTGCGGATGCTGCTGGCCGGCGACGTGCGCCAGGACGCAGCATCCGTCACCGTCGTCCCCCTGGACGGCGCGACGCCCGTGCGGATCTCGTGGCCGGAGGGCGTGGAGGCGTCGCTGACTGTGCGGGAACTCGACGACCCCATGCTCTCCGACGTGTGGGGCGCGCGACTCACCCGACTCGATCTCGACGTGACGACGGCCGACGCGGTCGCCGTCACGGTAGAACTGGACCTGATGAACGCGGAGGACGCCCGATGACCGACCAGACTCCGGCGCTGCTGGCCGCGGAACGGCGGGCGCACGTGATGGCCACGCTCGAGCGCGACGGCGCCGTGCGGGTCGCGCAGCTCATGGACGAGCTCGGCGTCGCGCCGGTGACGCTGCGCCGCGACCTCGCCCAGATGGAGCGCGAAGGCCTGCTCGTGCGCGTGCACGGCGGTGCCGTGCCTCCCGCAGGAGGATTCGACGACGTCGAGCCGGGGCATGCGCTTCCCGCCACCCGCACCGGATCGATCGCGATGCTCGTGCCGTCGCTGAGCTTCTACTGGCCGAGCGTGGTGCGCGGCGCCGAGACCGAGGCGACGCGCCACGGTCTGCGCGTGGTGCTGCGCGGGGCGTCGTACGAGCTGCAGGACGAGCGCCCGGTGCTCGAGCGCCTCGTGCACACCGAGGGCGTGCGCGGCCTCGTCGTCGCGCCGAACACCGACACCCCCCACGCGCAGGACGTCGTGCAGTGGCTCGCCGAGTGCGGCGTGCCCAACGTGCTGGTCGAGCGCGACGCCGTGCTGCTGCCGGATGGCAGCCCCGTCGAGAACGTCACGACCGACCACGCGCTCGGCGCGGTCCTCGCCGCGCGGCACCTCGCCGCGCTCGGCCACCGCCGGGTCGGGCTCATCATCGCGCGGGACTCGCCCACGTCGCGCAAGATCGCCGCCGGCTGGCAGGCCGCCTGCCTCGAGCTCGGCCTCACGCCGTCGGATCACTTCGAGACGAGCCTGCCGCCGCGCACGAGCCCCGACTTCTCGGCCGTCGTCGACGCCACGCTCGACGCGGCGCTGTCGAACTCGGTCACGGCGATCCTCGTGCACTCCGATCCGGAGGCGATGGCGTTCGTCGACCTGGCGCTGAACCGCGGCATCTCGGTGCCCGGCGACCTCTCGGTCGTCGCGTACGACGACGAGGTGGCCGAGCTGTTCACGCCCGCGCTCACCGCGGTGAGCCCGCCGCGCAACTCGGTCGGCCGGGCGGCCGTCGACCTCCTGGCGCAGCGCATCGAGGACCCCGCTCGCCCGGTGCACCGCGTCGTGCTGAACCCCACGCTGAACGTCCGCGGCTCGACCGCGCCGCCCCGCGGCGCATAGGCGCGGAAACGCCCGCGGCTCGCTAGAGTGCCGCCATGGGGGAGGACGTCCCGGCACAGGAGTTCACCCGCGCCGACCGCACACGCCATCGCGAGAAGGTCCGGCGCAACCTCGACGTGTTCGCCCGCATGCTGCGCGAAGCGCACTTCGACACCGACGACCCGCTGACCGGCCTGGAAGTCGAGTTGAACCTCGTCGACGATGCCGGAGACCCCGCGCTGCGCAATGCCGAGGCGCTGGAAGCGATAGCGGATGCTGCGTTCCAGACCGAGCTCGGACAGTTCAACATCGAGATCAACGTGCCGCCGGCACGCCTGCGCGAGGGCGGCCTCACGACGTTCGAGGAGGGTCTCCGGCGCAGTCTCAACCATGCCGAGGAGCGGTCGTCGACCGTCGGCGCGCACCTCGTGATGATCGGCATCCTGCCCACGCTCGCCGAAGGGCACCTGCGGCCCGGCAGCATCAGCGCGAACCCGCGATACCGGCTGCTGAGCGAGCAGATCCTCGACGCGCGCGGCGAAGACATCCTGATCAAGATCGACGGGACCGATCGGCTCTTGACGACCGCGGACTCGATCCTTCCCGAGGCCGCGTGCACCAGCACGCAGCTGCATGTCCAGACCTCACCGGATTCGTTCGCCGCGTACTGGAACGCCTCGCAGGCGATCGCGGGCGTGCAGCTGGCGATGTCGGCGAACTCGCCGTACCTGCTGGGCAAGGAGCTGTGGCGCGAGACGCGGATCCCGCTGTTCGAGCAGGCGACCGACACCCGCAGCGAAGAGCTGAAGGTGCAGGGAGTGCGCCCGCGCGTGTGGTTCGGCGAGCGCTGGATCACCTCGGTGTTCGACCTCTTCGAGGAGAACGTCCGCTACTTCCCGGCGCTCCTGCCGATCGTCCACGACGACGATCCGATGGCCGTGCTCGACGACGGCGGCATCCCCGCCCTCGCGGAGCTGCGCCTCCACAACGGCACGATCTACCGGTGGAACCGCCCGATCTACGACGTCGCGGGAGGGGTTCCGCACCTGCGTGTCGAGAACCGGCTGCTCGCGGCCGGTCCCACCGTCGTCGACATCATGGCCAACGCCGCGTTCTATTTCGGGCTCGTGCGCGCGATCGCCGAGAACGACCGTCCGCTGTGGTCGCAGCTCTCGTTCACGGCCGCCGAGGAGAACTTCCACACGGCCGCGCGCGACGGGATCGACGCGCAGCAGTACTGGCCGGGCGTCGGCCAGGTCCCCGCGACCGAGCTCGTGCTGCGGCGCCTGCTGCCGCTCGCGCATCACGGCCTCGAGGCGTGGGGGGTCGAGGCATCCGTCCGCGATCGCCTGCTCGGCATCATCGAGGGGCGGTGCCTCACCGGAGTGACGGGCGCCGGCTGGTTCACCGATCGCATGCACCGGCGCGCCGACATGGATCGGTACGACGCCCTCCGCGCCACCCTGCTCGAGTACCGCGCGGCGATGCACACGAACGAGCCCGTGCACACCTGGGAGTGACCCCGGCGTCCGGGTCAGCCGGCGAGGGCCGCCGCGCGCCAGTCGGTGAGCACGCGAGCCGCGGCACGCGTGTGCGACCACGGCATCTGCGGCACTTCGAGGCGCCCCTCGGCGAGCGCCAGCGAGAGGGCGTCGGCCTCGGCGGCCATCGGCTGCACGGTGGGCAGCTCGACCACCCGCTCGTCGGCGCCGCGGCGCACGATCAGCGTCGACGGGCTCTCGGTGCGGCTGCCCCACGCGTTCGGCAGCAGCACGTCGGTCTCGGTCTCACCGAACCGCAGCATCGCCAGGTCGGAGAGGTCCTCGACCACCGACGTCGCCAGCTCGGCCGTCACCGTACCGAACCCGACCTCAGCGGTGGCCGACCCGTCGACGCCGTTCACGAGCTCCGCCTGGAAGCTGCGGTACTCCGGCGTGTCGATCGGCTGCCCCGCCGCCGCAGCGAGGTCGATCGCGAGCGCCAGCGGGTAGCAGCCGACGTCGAGAATCGCTCCGCCGCCGACCGCCGGATCGAACAGCCGCCCCTCGCGGGTGCCCGCATCGAAGCCGAAGGCACCCCCGAAGTGCTCCAGAGCACCGAACTCGCCGCCCGCGGCGAGCTCGCGCAGCGCGTCGGCGAACGGCCCGAACCGCGTCTTGAACGCCTCGAGGAAGGGCCGCTGCGCGCGCTGCGCCGCCGCCAGGATGCGCTCCACCTCGCCGAGCGTCGTGCTCGCCGGCTTCTCGCACAGCACGGCCTTGCCCGCCTCGAGCGCACGGATCGCGAGGTCGGCGTGGGCCGTGTGCACCGTCCCGACGTACACCGCGTCCACGTCGTCGCGCGCCAGGATCTCGTCGTAGGTTCCGGATGCTGCGGCCCCGTGCTCGGCCGCGAAGGCCGCCGCACGCTCAGCCGATGAGCTGCCCACGGCATGCAGCATCCCGTGTTCCGAAGCACGAAGCCCGACCACGAAATCCCGGCTGATCCACCCCGGCCCGAGGACCGCCCATCTCGTCTGCAGCTGTGCCATGGCCTGATGCTACCGAGCCGTGGGCGCGCCACGCCCCGGTCAGGCGATCGGCTCGGCGGCCTCGCGCGCGGCGCGGGCGGAGGAGCGGATCGCGCCGATGCTCGCGGCGATCACCAGCGCGATGCCGAGGATCTCGAGCCACGTCATATGTTGTCCGAGGAATATGAACCCGGCGAGGGCCGCGGTGGCCGGCGCGAGGCTCATCAGGATCGCGAAGACTGCTGCGGCGAGGCGCCGCAGCGCGATGAGCTCGAGCGCGTAGGGGATGGTCGACGACAGCACCGCCACTGCCGCGCCCAGTGCGACGATCTCGATCCGCAGGAGGGCGGCCCCGGCATCCGCGATCCCGAACGGCAGGGCGATCAGTGCGCCGATCGCCATCGCGAGCGCGAGTCCGTCGAGCTTGGGGAACCCCCGCCCGACGCGGGCCGAGGCGAGGATGTAGAACGCCCAGCTGCCGGCGGCGCCGAGCGCGAACAGCACGCCGAGCGGGTCGAGCCGGTCCCAACCGCCGCCGCCCAGCGCGACGACGCCCGCGAGGGCGAGCAGCGCCCACAGCCACGCCGAGGCGCGCCGCGCGGCCACGATCGACAGCACCAGCGGACCGAGCACCTCGATCGTGACGGTCACGCCGAGCGGCAGGCGCTCGAGCGCCAGGTAGAACAACCCGTTCATCAGCGCGAGCACGAGCCCGAACAGGGCCACCGCGGTCCAGTCCGCGCGCGAGTGGCCGCGCACCCGGGGCCGCGCGATCAGCAGCAGCACGATGGCCGAGAACACGAGCCGGAGCATCACCATGCCGAGCGGCCCCACCTGCGGGAAGAGCAGGACGGCGATGGACGCACCGACCTCCTGGCACGCGAGGCCCGCGATCACCAGCACGATGGCGGGGGTCGTTCCCGAGCGTCCGGGACCCTCGGGCCCGGCACCACCCGAGCCCACCCCGGGGTTCACTACGCTGCCGGGGGAGCGCAGACCGCGAGCGTGTCGATCGCGGCGTGGTACTGCTCGGCGGTCCAGGGAAGACCCGCCTCCGGCGCCGTCTCACCCGCCGTGGCGGGCGTCTTCGACGCGATGGCGGCCAGCTCCCACGCCAGGTACTCGCCCACGGCGGCATCGGCCGCCGAGTTGTTGAGCACGACGGCTACGGTCAGCCCGGTCGTCGGGTCGGCGAACGCCGCCGTGATGTAGCCGGGAACCTTGCCGTACTGGCCGATGAGCGACCCGGCGATGAGCGCGCCGCCGTCCGCGGCGTACCATGACGGGGCGTCGGCGGCGATCGCCACGGGTGCGTTGAACCGGTCGTCGTCCTCGACGAGGGAGCCCGACGCGAGCGACTGCACGTAGCGGCCGAGATCGTGGATGTCGGTGACCACGCCGGCGTCGGTGAAGCCGCTGCTCGATGACGCCGCGGTGAGATCGAGCGGCTGCGCGCAGTCGAGCGCGCCCTCGGCGTTGTTGACCGACTGCCCACCCTTGAGCACGCCCGATGCGGGGAGTTCGCCGAGCGCGGTGGCATCGAGCCCGAGAGGATCGGCGACGTAGCCGCGGATGAGGTCGGCGGCCGTCGACTCCGTCGCGCGCTCGAGCGCGAGGCCGAGCAGCACGTACCCCGCGTCGGAGTCGCGGTAGGCGGCGCCGGGGGTGCTCGTGCGCGGCTGGCCGAGCCCGAAGCTCGCGAGGTAGCGCGGATCCCAGACCCGGTCGGGGTTGGAGAGCCACGACGAGTACAGCTGGCCGGTGTAGGAGCCGATCCCCGATGTGCCGTCGCAGAGCTCGATGAGCGTGACGTCGGCCAGGTCGGGCACGCCCGAGACGTACTCGGTGATGCTGTCGTCGAGCTCGACCTTGCCCTCGGCGGCGGCCTCGAAGAGCACGTCGCACGTCATGGCGCGCGTCACCTTGCCGGCGCGGAACACCAGGTCGTCGGTGACCTCTCCGCCGCCGTCAGGCCGTTGCGTGCCGAGCCCCGAGACCCAGCTGCCGCTCCACGGCGCCCACACGCCCACGATCGCGCCGGACGACCCGGTGACGCCCATCGCGTGGGTCACGGCGTCCGTCAGCTGCTGCACCGTCTCGGCGGCGAACGCCGCGGTCGTCTGCGGGGGCACGTCCGGCTGGATGTCGCCCTGGAATGAGCACCCGGCGAAGACCAGCGCGGATGTCACGGCACCGGCGACCACCGCGATGGCGCGTCGATGTGTGGAGCGGGTCCGCATTCTCACCCCCCGATGATCGTGCAATGAATTCAAACACACCCTGGTCGCTTGCGCGGAACGGCGGTCCGTAGGGTGAAGCCATGACCCACCACTTCGACGACGCCGCACTGACCGGCGTGCTCGGCCACATGAACGGCGACCACGGCGACGACAACCTTCTGATCTCGCGCGCGTTCGCCGCGGATGCGGGAATCACGGATACCGAGATCGCTGCCGCGACGATGACCGGATTCGACGGGGATCAGGGCGTCTGGCAGGCCACGCTGTCGGATGGGACGACCGCCGAGATCGCCGTGCCGTGGCCGGGCGGCCCGATCACCGAGCGCCGCGAGGTGCGCCGCGAGATCGTCGCGCTCTACGACGCGGCCTGCAGCCGTCTCGGAGTGGAGCCTCGACCGCACGCATAGGAAATTGTTGGTTAGGTTCGCCTTATCTTCAGTTAGCATGAAGGTATGAGCGACCCGATCCCGTTCTCCACCGCGCTGCGCGAGCGCTCCAGCAGCTCGCACTCGTCGAGCGAGCACTCCGGCTTCATGGCCGACCTCATGAAGGGCGAGGGCACGCGCGACGACTACGTCGCCCTCGTCGTGCAGCACTGGTTCATCTACGAGGCGCTCGAGCGCACCGCCGGCCAGATGCGCAACGACCCGGTCGCGGCGGTCTTCATCTCCGACAAGCTCACGCGGCTGCCCGCGCTCGAGGCCGACCTCGAGTTCCTGGTCGGTCCCGACTGGCGCGACAGCATCGAGCCGCTGCCGACCACGCGCCGCTACGTCGACCGCATCAACGAGGTCGGCGCGACGTGGGCGGGCGGCTTCGTCGCCCACCATTACACGCGCTACCTCGGCGACCTGTCGGGCGGCCAGTTCATCGGGCGTCTGATGGCCCGCCGCTTCGGCTTCGAGACGAACGGCATCGGCTTCTACCTCTTCGACGACATCGCCGACCCGAAGGCCTTCAAGGACGTCTACCGCGAGCAGCTCGATGCCGCCCCGTGGGATGCCGAGGAGCAGGAGCGCGTGATCGACGAGGTCCTCCTCGCCTACCGCTTCAACACCGAGCTCTTCGAGGACCTCGCGGCCGCGAAGGCCGCCCAGGCCGCGCACGTCGCCTGACCCGCCCGCGTCGCGTCAGGCGACCGGCGCCCCCCGCACCGCGGACGCCATGAACCGGCGCACGTCGGGGTCGACCTGGATGTCGCGCGGGCGCAGCGGGCGCGAGAGGTACAGCCCGTCCAGCGAGGTCAGTCGCGACAGCGCGACGTACGTCTGCCCGGGCGCGAAGGCACCCGAGCCGAGGTCGATGATCGCGCGGTCGTAGGTCTTGCCCTGCGACTTGTGGATCGTGACCGCCCACGCCAGCCGCAGCGGGAACTGCGTGAACTCGGCCACGATGTCACGGGTGAGGGTCTTCGACCCCGGGTTGTACGAGTAGCGGTACTTCTCCCACACCGACGGCTCGACGTCGAACTCCTCGCCCTCGACGTCGACCCGCACGGTCTCGCCCGCGATGCGGGTGACCGTGCCGATCGTGCCGTTGACCCACCGGGGCGGCTCGCCGAAGGCGGCGGTGTCGTTGCGCAGGAACATCACCTGGGCCCCGACCTTCAGCTTGAGCTCGAGATCGGCGGGGTACGCGGCATCCCCTCGCCCGAAGTCGCCGTTGACCTCCGCCATCGCCGTCTGCTCCCGGCCCACGAGCTCGGTGAGGTGACGGCGGTTGATGTTGTTGACGATGTCGTTGCGCGTCGCGAGCGTGATGATGGGATGCTCGCCGTCGAGCGGGTCCGGGGGAGTGCGCGCCCCGGTGGTGTTGAGCACCTCGGCGATGTCGGCCGTCACCCGCCCGTACCGCACCGCGTTGAGCATCGCCTTGAACGCCGGATCGGACTGCCGGTGGATGTCGACGAGCTCGCGGATGTTGAGGTCGGCGCCGTACGAGCCGACGTCGAGGATGCCGTCGGTCGCGGCCGCGCCCACCCACACCTTGGCGTCGAAGAACCAGAACGACCGGTAGTGGTCCTGCACGTACCGCAGCTCGTCGCCGCGGGGCGGCACGGGCGCGAGCTGGTACGGGTCGCCGAACATGACGATCTGCGTGCCGCCGAACGGCTCGCCGCGCCGCCCCCGCGCCTTGCGCAATGAGCGATCGATCGCGTCCATGAGGTCGGCGTTGACCATCGAGATCTCGTCGATCACGAGCGTGTCGATCGCGTTCAGCAGCTTGCGGGTCGCGTCGGACTGGTCCTCGTCGTGCGAGCCGATGATCCCGAGCGGCAGCTTGAAGAGCGAGTGGATCGTCTGGCCCTCGACGTTGAGCGCCGCGACGCCCGTCGGCGCGCACACCGCGATCTGCTTGTTGGTGTTCCACGCGAGGTGCTGCAGCAGCGTCGACTTGCCCGTCCCCGCGCGACCGGTCACGAACACATGCTCGCGCGTGTCTTCGATGAGCCGGAACAGCGCCTCCTGCTCGGCAGACAGCGGCGGAGTGTTCACCGACTCATGTTAACGAGCGGATGCCGCCTCCCGGCCGTGCGCGCCGCGATCGGTGGACTCCGCCTCACTCTCCACAGGCTCCTCGGACTCGCGCCAGCGCCCCGTGCCCGCGACGACCTCGTCCATGATCGCCCGGAACCGCGGACACGTCGTGATGTCGTGGGAGCGGCAGCGCAGCGCGTGCGCGGTCATGCGCCGGGAGCGCTCCATGTCGGCCATGCGCCGCTCGAGGTCGGCGAGGTGCTCCTCGAGGACGCGGTGCCGCTCGGGCGCCTGCTCGTCGAGCAGCACCCCGATCTGCTCGAGGCTCATGCCGGCGTTCTTGCTGCGCACGATCACGCCGATGCGCACCAGGTCGTCGTCGCCGTAGCGGCGGCGCCCGCCGCCGTCGCGGGCGGGCCGCAGCAGCCCCACGTCCTCCCAGTGCCGCAGCACGTTCGTGGGCAGCGAGAACCTGGCGGCGGCGTCTCCGATCGGCAGACTTGACTTCATGTCGACATGAAGTCACAGGATCGTGTGCGAAGCAACCCGACGAGAGGATCCCCATGTACGACGTCATCGTGATCGGCGGCGGCCCGGCCGGCCTCCAGGCCGCGCTCACCATCGGCCGCATGCACCGCAGCGTGCTCCTCCTCGACTCCGGCGAGTACCGCAACGCCACGGTCGCGCACGCCCACAACCTCCTCACCAACGACGGCCGCAGCCCCGCCGAGCTCCGGCGCATCGCCCGCGACGAGCTCGCCGCGTACGACACCGTCGAGGTCCGCACGACGCCCGTCGCCGCCGTGTCGGGTGCCCTCGGCGACTTCGAGGTCACCACCGCCGTCGGCGTCGAGCGCGCCGCGCGCCTCGTCCTGGCGACGGGCATGCGCGACGAGCTGCCGCCGGTGCCCGGTCTCGCCGAGCAGTGGGGCCGCCTCGTCGCCCAGTGTCCGTTCTGCCACGGCCACGAGTTCGCCGGCAGGCGCGTCGGCATCCTCATCGACGGCGAGCACGCCGCCATGATCGAACGGATGCTGCGCCCCGTCGTCTCCTCCGCGTTCATCGCCGGTCCGGCCGACGTGGCGCTGGTCACGGAGGTCGACGGCGGGCTCGAGCTCTCCCTCGCCGACGGTTCGGTCGAGACCGTCGCCGGAGTCTTCACCGCGGCCGCGGCGACGCAGCGCGCCCCGTTCGCCGCCCAGCTCGGCTGCGGCATCCTTCCCAGCGGCGGCGTGGAGATCGACGCGATGGGCCGCACGACAGTGCCCGGGGTGTACGCGGGCGGCGACATGGCGCACCTGTCGGCGGTGCCGGGTCCGATGGTGTCGCTGGCCGCCGCGATCGCCTCCGGCCAGCTCGCCGGCGCGAGCGCCGTTCGCGACGCGATCCTTCCCTGACCGCCGGGAGCGGGTGGACGTCGAGTGGACTTCGAGTCCCAAGTTTGCGTTCCACAGGGGCCTCCCGGCCACGCTTTCCTAGACTGGGCGCGTGGACCAGGGGGTGATGGACACGTCATCCGGTCGCGCGAGTGCGCCTCCGGCTGCTGCGGCGACCCCCGACACAGGCCCGGTGGCCGCCGACCACGGCGTCATCCAGCCCCCCGCGAAGGGCCGGACGCGCCGGCGCCTGGCGCTCGATCTCACGCTGCTGGGCCTCGTCGGGGTACTCCTCGTCGGCGCCCTGTTCGCGGCGTGGGGAGTGATCCAGCGGGAGTTCTACAGCCCCCGGGCGTTCGTCGAGCGCTACGTGCAACTCCTCGCCGAGGGGCGGGCGGCCGACGCGCTCGCGGTGCCCGGCGTCGCCGTGAACTCCGCCGAGCTCGAAGCGGCGGGCCTGCCGCCGACGGCGTCCGAGGCGCTGCTGCGCAGCTCGGCACTGGCCCCGATCCGCGACGCGCATGTCGTCTCCGAGGAGCAGGACGGCGACGTCACGCACGTCACCATCGAGTACACGGCGCGGGGCCACGACGGCCGCACGACGTTCTCGGTCGAGCGCGACGGCTCCATCGGCCTCGCGCCGACATGGCGGTTCGCGAGGAGCCCGCTCGCGGTCATGAACCTCGGCGTCACCGGCTCGATGGTCTTCGATGTGAACGGCTTCGAGATCGACAAGCGCCAGGTCTCGCCTGACGGGGCGGACGCCGATCCCGCCGCACCCGTCTCGCTCCTGGTCTTCTCGCCCGGCCTGTACTCGGTGTCGGTCGACACCGCGATCTCGAGCACCCCGGGCGTCGCCGTCCTGTCCGACAGCCCGTTCCGCGCCATCCCGGTGAACGTGGTGGCTCAGCCCACCGAGAAGTTCCTGAGCGTCGTGCAGGAGAAGGTGGAGGAGTTCCTCACCTCGTGCGCGACGCAGGAGGTGCTGCAGCCGACAGCGTGCCCGTTCGGCTTCTTCGTCGAGGACCGCATCACGTCGCCCCCGAAGTGGTCGATCGTCCAGCAGCCGACCGTCGCGGTCGAGCCGGACGGCGCCGGCTGGTCGATCCTCGCCGCCGACGCGGTCGCCCACATCGAGGTCGGCATCCGCTCCCTCTTCGACGGCCGCGTGCGCGCTGTCAGCGAGGACGTCCCCTTCATCGTCAAGGGCTCGATCACGGTGCGCCCCGACGGCACCGCGACGATCGTCGTGACGGGCCCCGACACGACATAGCGCCCCGCCGTCGCACAGGCGGACCGGCCTTTCCGCCAAGATGGGTGCCGGGGTCGATGATGAGGTCGCAGGAAGGCATCGCGCGGTGGATTCCCGCCGTCGCGACCGTGCGCGGCTACCAGCGTGCGTGGCTGTGGCCCGACGTGCGGGCGGGCATCGTCGTGACGGCCCTGCTGATCCCGGCGGGCATGGGCTACGCCGAGGTCGCGGGGCTTCCGCCCGTGACCGGCCTGTACGCGACGATCGTGCCGTTGCTGGCGTACGCGGTGTTCGGTCCCTCGCGGGTGCTCGTGCTCGGCCCGGACTCGTCGCTCGCGCCCATCATCGCCGCCGCGATCCTCCCGCTCGCCCTCGGCGACCAGTCGCGCGCCGTCGCGCTGGCGGGGCTCCTGGCGATCATGGTCGGCGCGCTGCTGATCCTGGGCGGCCTGGTGCGCCTGGGGTTCGTGACCGACCTGCTGTCGAAGCCGATCCGCGTCGGCTACCTCAACGCGATCGCCGTGATCGTCATCGTGTCGCAGCTGCCGAAGCTCCTGGGCTTCTCCGTCGACGCGCCCACCCTGTGGCGGGGCGCGGTCGCGATCGTCGAAGGGATCGCCGACGGCGACGTCGATCCGCTCGCTGCCGCGTTCGGCGTCGGCTCCCTCGTCGTGATCTTCGCGCTCAAAGCGGTGCGCTTCCGCGTGCCGGGCGTGCTCGTCGTCGTGGTGGTGTCGATGGTGCTCACCGGGGTCTTCGGCCTCTCTGACCGGCTGAGCGTGGTCGGCGCACTGCCGCAGGGCCTTCCCGCGCCCGCCCTCGGCGGGCTGGAGTGGACGGATGTCGCATCCCTGGCGCTCCCCGCCGCCGGCATCGCGCTCATCGCGTTCACCGACACCGCGGTGCTGTCGCGCACGTTCGCCGCCCGCCGCGGCGACAGCGTCGACGGCAGCCAGGAGATGGCGGGGCTCGGCATCGCGAACGTCGCGGGCGGTGCCCTCGGCGGCTTCCCGGTCTCGGGATCGTCGTCGCGCACCCCGGTCGCCGAGCAGGCGGGGGCGCGCACCCAGCTCACCGGCGTCGTCGGCGCCGTGCTGCTCATCGTGTTCATCCTCGCCGTTCCGGGACTCACCGAGCTCCTCCCTTCGGCGACGCTCGCCGCCGTCGTCATGAGCGCGGCCATCGGCCTCATCGACGCCCGCGGCGTCATCAGGCTCGTGCGCATCAACGTCGTCGACGCCGTGCTCTCGGCGGCCGCCTTCCTCGGCGTGCTCGTGTTCGGCGTGCTCGAGGGCATCGTGATCACGATCGGCCTGTCGTTCATCGCCTTCGTCAACCGCTCGTGGCGGCCGTACCGGGCAGAGCTCGGCCGCGTGAAGGGCCTGCGCGGCTACCACGACCTCTCGCGAACCGAGGGCGCCCGCGTGCCGGGCATCATCATCGTGCGGTTCGACGCACCGCTGTTCTTCGCCAACGGCGCGATGTTCGACGACTGGGTGCGCTCGCGCGTGCGCTCCGCGGGGCCCGAGGTCCGCACCGTGATCCTCGCCGCCGAGCCCATCACCGACATCGACACCACCGCGGCCGACGAGCTCGTCGAACTCGACGAATACCTCGAGGCACGCGGCATCCGTCTCATCATCGCCGAGATGAAGTCGCCCGTCGTCGACACGCTCGCCCGCTACGGCCTCACCGACCGCTTCACGCCCGACCGCTTCGCCCCGACCGTCGGCGCCGCCGTCGACGAGGTCACGGGTACGCTCCGCGGCGACATCGACGGGACGAAATGGGATGCCGCGCCCGAAACTCCGCGCGACGACCCGCCCGGCGACGCCCCCGGCGCCGCGAAAGGGTAGCTCTCAGCCGCCGGTGCGCGCGTCGCGCTCGGCGAGCGCCGCCAGGTGGGCGTTGTACGCCTCGAGCTCGGCGTCGCCGGTGCGGTCGGCGTGACGGTCGCGGCGCTTGGTCTCGCGGTCGTCGCTGCGGCTCCACTGGATGGTCACGGTGATCGCGAGGATGAGCGTGGGGATCTCGCCGATCGACCAGGCGATGCCGCCGCCGGTGTACTGGTCCTCGAGGGGCGTCGCGCCCCACGTGCGGCCCATCGAGCCGAACCACTCGGCGATCATGAGGCCCTCCTGCATCATGATCGCGATGCCGAAGAACGCGTGCATCGCCATCACGCCGATGAGGAGGAGGAGGCGCCCCGGGTACGGCAGGCGGTAGGGCACCGGGTCGATGCCGATGAGGCTCATCACGAACAGGTACCCCGTGATGAGGAAGTGCGCGATCATCCACTCGTGCCCGAGGTGGTCGTACAGCGACCAGCGGAACAGGTCGGTGTAGTAGAAGACCCAGAGCGAGCCGATGAAGAGCCCCGCGGCGACGAACGGGTTCGTGAGGATGCGCGCCACCGGCGAGTGCACGACCCAGAGCAGCCACTCGCGGCCGCCGCGGGTGCCGTCGTCGCGCTTGTGGATCGCGCGCGCCGCGAGCGTGATGGGCGCCCCCGGCACGAGCAGCAGCGGGATCGCCATGGTCAGGAGCATGTGCCCGACCATGTGCATGCTGAAGAGGTAGTCCTGGTAGACGTTGATCACGCCGCCGGTGACCCACACCAGCAGCAGCCACCCGACGACCCACATGATCGTTCGGTACACCGGCCACGCGTCGCCACGGCGGCGCAGACGCCACACGCCCACGAGGTAGAAGAAGATCGCGAAGCCCGCGATGACGGCCCACAGCAGGTCGATGTTCCACGCCGTGAACCAGCGCTCGATCGTCAGCTCGGGCGGCAGCGGCGCCCCGGTGAGGCGCTCCGCCGGCGTGGGCGTCTGCGGGATCAGCGGCGCCACCGGCGGGGGCGTGCGCGCGCGGGCCGCTGCCGCACCGCTCGCGACGCCCATCAGCGCGAGTTCGAAGGCGATGAGCGTCCAGAAGGCGCGGGTCGCAGCATCCTCGATCCGCATCTTGCCGATGAGGCGGGTGCGGTACCAGGCGCCGAAAAGGCCGAGCGCGATGAGCGCCAGCACCTTCACGCCGAGGATCAGGCCGTACGGGGAGATGAGCGCCGACCAGTCCTGCAGGCCGATCGCGGCGCGCACGGTGCCCGACACGGCGACCACGGCGAACGCGGCGAGCGCGATGCTCGAGTAGCGCGCGACCGTCGCGACGCTGTCGTCGCGGGACTGCAGCGGTCGCACGACGACGAGGAGCAGCAGCCCGCCCAGCCACACCGCGGCGGCGATGATGTGCAGGATCAGCGCCGTCATCGCCTCGTGGTGGAAGGCCTCCTCGCCGGAGTGGCCCTGGGTGCCCATCGGGACGAGGGATGCCGCGGCCAGCAGCGCCACGAAGAAGGTCGCGGTCCACGAGCGCACGGCGAAGGTCAGCACGGTGAGCGCGGCGCCGGCGATCGTGGTGATGAGCCACGTGCGGCCGACCTCGGTCTCGACGATGAAGCGGCCGAGCTGGGCCCCGAACTCCGGACCGATGCTGAGGACCGGATTGAACGCGTCGACGAACGTGAGGAACCCGGTGGCGGCCGCGGCCATCGTGAAGACGGCGGCCGAGATCGACGCGGTGTCGAGGGCGATGTCGAACTCGCGATCCCCGGCCCGCAGCGTGAACAGCGCCGTCACGAGGACGCCGACCATGCCGGCGGCGGAGAGGTTGACGAAGAGCTTCGCGGTCGGCAGGCCCCAGCGGACGAACGGCCCGGGGTCGGCGATCGCGAGCGGCGCGGCGCCCCCGCCGAACGCCAGAGCCCACACCATGACGGCGAGTGCGGCCACGACGAGGATGACGGGCCCGACGGCCCGCAGGGCGCGCGGGTTCACCCCTCCAGCCTACGTCGCGGTGCCTGTGCGGTTTGCCGCCCGCAGACGCAGAAGAGGGGATGCCGCGGGTCGCGGCATCCCCTCTCCAGAGGTCTGCGTCGGAATTACTTGACGGCGGCCTTCAGCTTCGAGCCCGCGGTGACCTTGACCCGCTTGCCCGCGGGGATCTTGATCTCCTCGCCGGTCTGCGGGTTGCGGCCCGTGCGAGCCGAGGTGGCGACCTGCTCGAACGCGATCCAGCCCGGGATCGAGACCTTGCTGCCGGCGGCGACCGCGTCGGAGACGGTGGAGAAGAGGGAGTCGAGCACGCCAGAGACGGCGGACTGGCTCTGGCCGGTCGCGCTCGCGATGCTCGCGACGAGCTCGGTCTTGGTGATGGTCTTGTCGGCCATTTGGTATGTCCTCCAAAGACGACGAGTGCCGTCTTGTCATTGCTCGGACCGGACGGCTTCGCCCCCCGGCTGGTCCTATCGACCGGTCCCGAATGTACCTGACCTGGCCGACAGAACCGCGTATTTCTGCGGATTTCTGCCGATTACGGGCGCGTGTCGTGTGAAAAGAGTGACAAATGTGGCTCGTGAGCCTCGATTACGCCGACAGCGTTCAGCCCTTGTGCGCGGCGATGAGGTCGCGGGCGGTGCGGGCGAACGCCGGACCGACGCGGTCGGTGCCGTCGAGATACCCGCCGACGAGCGCCGCGTCGCGCAGCAGGACGAGGGATGCTGCGACCCCCTCGGGATCGCGCAGCCCCGCTCCCTCCGCCAACTGCCGGAGGGTTCCGCGGAACCACTCGCGGTGGTCGGCGATGAGATCGCGCACCGGACCTTGGTCGGGATACTCGGCGGCGGCGTTGATGAAGGGGCACCCCCGGGTGTGCCGGTCGCGGATGTCCTGCTCGATGCCCGCGACCACGAGATCGAGGAGGACGTCGGGGTCATCCGAGGCCTGCGCCGCCTGCGCGAACAGCGCTCGCAGGCCCTGGTCCTCCCCCTCGAGGTAGGCGAGCACGAGGCCCTCCTTGCCCGCGAACTGCTTGTACATCGTGGCCCGCGTGACGCCGGCCTCCTCGATGATGCGATCGACCCCCACCGAGTGGATGCCCTCGTTGTAGAAGAGGTCGGTCGCCGCCTCGAGCAGGCGCTGCCGCGCTGGTGATGCGTTGCTCATGGTTCCTCCATCTTGCCCGTTCAGATTTTTTTCGAGAATCTTCGGGAATAGTCTTGCGTAGATAGAACGTTCGGTCTACTGTCGGTCACATCAGCCGGAGACACACCAGGATCCGGAGCCTGAGACCACAACCGAAACCACCGCAACACCGACCAAGGAGCACGACATGAACACCACGACCAAGACCCCGATCGTCCTGATCCACGGCCTCTGGATGACCCCGAAGAGCTGGGACACCTGGGCCGAGCGCTTCCGCGCCGCCGGCCACCAGGTGATCGTCCCGGGCTGGCCCGGCATCGACGACCGCACGGTCGAAGACATCCGCCAGAACCCCGAGGCGCTCAAGGGCATCGGCCTGAAGCAGATCGCCGACAACTACGAGCGCATCATCCGCGCCCTCCCCGAGAAGCCGATCATCATCGGTCACTCCTTCGGGGGAGTCCTCACCCAGATGCTCGCCGACCGCGGCCTCGGCGTCGCGTATGTCGGCGTCGCCCCCGGGCAGACGGCCGGCGTCACCACCCTGCCGCTGTCGACCCTGTGGACCGGCACCCCGATCCTGTCGAACCCGTTCGGCATCAACGGCGCCAAGCCGCTCTCGAAGCGCCACTTCCACTTCACGTTCGGCAACGACCTGCCGCGGAGCGAGTCCGACAAGCTCTGGGAGGAGTACGCGGTCAACTCGTACAACAAGGTGTTCTTCGAGGGCGTCACGTCGGTGCTCAACGAGAAGGGCGGTGTCACGCACGTCGACTACGGCCGCACCGACCGCGCGCCGCTCCTTCTCATCGTGGGTGACATCGACCACGTCGTTCCGCCGGCGATCGTCAAGGCCATCGTGAAGAAGTACCAGGCTTCGGGCAGCCCCGCGATCGTCGAGTACAAGGAGTACGCGGGCCGCACCCACCGCCTGGTCAGCCAGGACGGCTGGGAGGAGATCGCCGACTACGCCCTCGAGTGGGCCACCACCCACCAGGTGCGCGAGACGGAGGCTGCGAAGTAGACGGATGCTGCGCCCCCGCGCCGCGCCGACAGCACCCGGTCGTCGAGCTCCCAGTCACCCCTGGTGGTTCGGCGGTCGGGTGGTGTCCCGGCCGGGGTCCGCGGTGGGACGCAGAGGCCCGGGGTTCGCGAGACCCCCGGGCCTTCGTCGTGCGCCGCCGCCCTCCGCTCAACGACCGGGGAGATCGCCTCCACCCGGTCGTTGGGCGAGGGGGGGACGCGCCAGAAGGAACCTACCCGGCGCGGCGCACCCCTCACGCGGTGAGGCCCCGCCGCCCCGGCCCGCCGTCGTCGGGGCCGCGCTGCGGGGCGTGCACGCCTGACTGGTGCGCCGCGCTCGGGACGTTAGGTCCCGCTCGTTCCTCGCCGGCCCAACGACCGGGGGGAGGCGATCGTCCCGGTCGTTGAGCGGAGGGCGGCGGCGCACG
>JAVBUG010000324.1:0-4090 GCA_031555515.1 Microbacterium sp.
TGCGTCCGCCGTCGGAGCAGACGGCGCTCATCATCTTGAGCTCCTCGTCGACGACCATGAAGAGCTCCTCGGTCTCCTTCGTCGAGCGGAGGAACTCGGTGAGGGTCTCGGGGGTCGCGCCGCCGGCGGGGTGGCGGAACGTGCCCGAGATCGGATTCATCGTGACCACGCCGTCGCGTGCGCTGACATGCGCCTCGGGGCTCGCGCCGACCGCGACATGCCCCGGCGTCACGACGGCGAACGTCCAGTACGCGCCCCGCTCGTGCTCGAGGAGAGCCCGGAACCATGTCAGGGCAGCGGTGGCGGCATCCGTCGTCACTCCCGCGGTGAAGTCGCGACGGATGACGAAGTTCGCACCCTCGCCACGGCCGATCTCGTCGGCGATCACACGCCGCACGATGTCGGCGTACTCCTCGTCGGCGATATCGAAGCCGGCGTCGTCGAGCGCGACCGCGTCGGTCGGCAGCTGCGCGAGGGCTTCGTCGCGGGGGAGCGACGCACGGTCCCGCACGATGAGGCAGCGCAGCGGCGCGCCGTCGTCGTGGCACTCGAACCCGCGCTCGCGCACCTGACGGAACGGGACCAGGGCGAGCACCTCGTTCGGTGCGCCGGACGCGTCCGTCAGTGGGATATCGGCGAGGAGGTCGACGTCGACGACGTCGCCGGTCAGCACCTCGACGGTGCGGTCGTCACGCGCGATGAGCGCGAACGGAAGACCGCTCGCGGCGAGGTCGGGAAGGGACGGGGAAGCGGGCCCGGTCATGGTACGTCGTCTTTCGTCGTGGGGCGGAGTCCCGTACGAAAAAGAAGACCGCCCCGTGGGCGGTCTGTGGTCGCGCGAACCCACCGCCTATGCGGTGAGCCACCAGGAGAGGTGCGCGGACATGCGCCGAACCTACCACACGCCCGTTCCCGCGATCGGCCCCTCGGCCTTGGGTTACGCACCATACTGGGGCGAGCCCGTCCCCTCCCATCCCCGCGCAGCGGAGGCATGCCATGACCCAGCTGACCATCACCGAGCGCTCGCCCGAACCCGAGCGGCCGGCGCGCCCGCCCCGACGTGGTCCGTCCATCGCCGACCGCATCCGCAACATGGGCGAGCAGCGCACCGGCGCCCTGCTGCTGGTGCTCGCGACGCTCGTCGCGATCGTGTGGGCGAACATCTCCGCGACGTCGTACCACGACTTCTGGGAGACCGAGCTGACGATCGGGTTCGGCGACATCCACCTCGAGTTCACGCTGCACGCGCTCGTCAACGACGCGCTCATGGCGATCTTCTTCTTCACCGTCGGCCTCGAGGTGCGCCGCGAGTTCGCGATCGGGGAGCTCACGAGCTGGTCGCGCGCGATGATCCCCGTGATGGCGGCCATCGCCGGTCTCCTCGTGCCCGCGGGCCTCTTCCTCGCGATCGCGGCGGGGTCCGGCAGTGAGCACGCGTGGGGCGTCGTGATCTCGACCGACACCGCATTCCTCGTCGGCGCGCTCGCGCTCGTCGGGCCGCGCGCCTCCGGCCGATTGCGCGTGTTCCTGCTCGCGCTCGCCGTGGTGGACGACATCGGGGCGCTGAGCATCATCGCGCTCTTCTACACCGAGAACTTCACGCCGCTGCCGCTCGCGATCGCCGCCGTCGGGCTCGCCGGCATCTACTTCACGCGGTACGTGCGGCGCGGTCGCGGCCCGATCTACGCGACGCTGTCGATCATCGTGTGGCTCGCGTTCCTCGCGTCGGGCGTGCACCCGACGCTCGCCGGCGTCGCCATCGCCCTGCTGATCCCGGTCTATCGACCCAACCGTCGCGACGTCGAGCAGGCGCTGGAACTCGCTCGCGTGTTCCGCCAGTCGCCGAACACCGATTACGCGCGAAAGGCGTCGTACAGCCTGCGCGAGTAGATCTCCATCAAAGAGCGGATGCAGTCGGCGTACTACCCTTACGTGGCGTACGTCATCCTTCCGCTGTTCGCGCTGGCCAACGCCGGCGTCGAGATCTCGGGGCCGATCCTCGCGGCGGCGGTGCAGTCGCCGGTCACGTGGGCCATCATCGTGGGGCTCGTCGTCGGCAAGTTCGTCGGCGTCTTCGGCGCTGCGGCGATCATGAAGGTGTTCAAGCTCGGCGAGTTCGGTCTCGGCCTCACCCTCGACCGCATCGCCGGCGGGGCGATGCTGTGCGGCATCGGATTCACGATCTCCCTCTTCATCATCGATCTCGCCATCGACGACCCCGGCGTACAGAATGAGGCGCGCGTCGGCGTGCTCGCAGCATCCGTCCTCGCCTTCGTCTTCGCGGCGATCGCGTTCCGCATCTCGGATGCCCGCCGCCCCGACGACGACGGCGGGCACACGCTGGTGCGCCCGGTCGACCCCAAGCGCGACCACATCTACGGCGACGTGAACGCGCCGCTCACGATCGTCGAGTACGGCGACTTCCAGTGCCCGTTCTGCCTCAAGGCGTCGGGCTCGATCGAGGAGGTGCGGCGGGAGCTCGGCGACCGGCTGCGGTACGTCTGGCGGCACGCGCCGCTCGAGCGGCAGCATCCCAACGCTCTCGCCGCGGCGGAGGCCGCCGAAGCCGCGAACCTGCAGGGGAAGCTCCCCAAGTTCTCACGCAGTCTGTTCGCCGACCAGGACCACCAGCTGCCGTCCGACATCATCCGCCGCGCTCGCGAGCTCGGCCTCGACGTCGAGCGCTTCGAGGAGGACCTCAGCTCGCCGAAGGTCACCGAGCGGGTGCGCGACGACATGCTGGACGCCGAGGCGATGGACGTCACGTCGGTGCCGACGTTCTTCATCAACGGCGTGCGGCACGTCGGGCCGTACGATGCACGCACGCTCGTCCGCGCGCTCACCGGCTCGGAGCCGGCCGGGGCCGACGGCCAGCCCGGTCCCCGCGCCGACGCGTAGGCTGTCAGACGTGCCAGCCGTCAACATCGGGATGCCCAAGGTCCCCGAAACGCTCGCCCCCCGTCGCAAGACCCGCCAGATCAAGGTGGGCCAGGTGCTCGTGGGCGGCGACGCTCCCGTGAGCGTGCAGTCGATGACGACGACTCCCACCACGAACATCAACGCGACGCTGCAGCAGATCGCCGAGCTCACGGCCTCCGGCTGCGAGATCGTGCGGGTGGCGGTGCCGTCGCAGGACGACGCCGACGTGCTGCACATCATCGCGGCGAAGAGCCAGATCCCGGTGATCGCCGACATCCACTTCCAGCCGAAGTACGTGTTCCAGGCGATCGACGCCGGCTGCGGCGCGGTGCGCGTGAACCCCGGCAACATCCGCAAGTTCGACGACCAGGTCGGTGCGATCGCGGCCGCTGCGAAGGCCGCGGGCGTGTCGCTGCGCATCGGGGTCAACGCGGGGTCGCTCGACAGGCGGCTGCTCGAGAAGTACGGCAAGGCGACGCCCGAGGCGCTCGTCGAGAGCGCCGTGTGGGAGGCGTCCCTCTTCGAAGAGCACGACTTCCACGACTTCAAGATCTCGGTCAAGCACAACGATCCGATCGTCATGTTGAAGGCCTACCGCCTCCTCGCCGAGCGCGGCGACTGGCCCCTGCACCTCGGCGTGACCGAGGCCGGCCCGGCGTTCCAGGGGACGATCAAGAGCGCCACGGCGTTCGGCATCCTCCTCGCCGAGGGCATCGGCGACACGATCCGCGTCTCGCTCTCGGCCCCGCCGGCGGAAGAGGTCAAGGTCGGCCACCAGATCCTGCAGTCGCTCAATCTGCGCGAACGAAAGCTCGAGATCGTCTCGTGCCCCTCGTGCGGGCGCGCCCAGGTGGACGTCTACACGCTCGCCGACAACGTGACCGAGGGCCTCAAGGACATGACGGTCCCGCTGCGCGTCGCGGTCATGGGCTGCGTCGTGAACGGCCCGGGCGAAGCCCGCGAGGCCGACCTCGGCGTCGCGTCGGGCAACGGCAAGGGCCAGATCTTCGTGAAGGGCCAGGTCATCAAGACCGTGCCCGAGGCCGACATCGTCGCCACGCTCATCGAAGAGGCGAACCGCATCGCCGACGAGATGGGCCCGGATGCCGCGGTGGGCACCGCCCAGGTCATCACGTCCTAGGCGCCAGTGCCGGCCCGCGTCACCGGGAGC
>JAVBUG010000260.1:0-8492 GCA_031555515.1 Microbacterium sp.
ATGTCGCCGCCGAACAGCCCGGCCGCGTCGTCGGCGGCGACGATGAGGTTCAGCGGCGGGGTGGAGGCGATGACGAGTCCGGCGGCCAGCAGGCCCAGATTTCCCCACGCGGCGCCGTAGGCGTCGCCGGAGAACCACTCGCCGGTCGCCGGGTTGTAGCCGAGGGTGAGGGTGCCCAGGCCCTGGATGGTGCCCCACACGCCGCCGACGATGACGCCTTCCCAGAGGAAGTCCTTCACGACGAAGCTGACGGCGGCCTCGCCGCAGCTCTCGGTGCGCTCGACCGGAGCGCCCCACGGCATCTCGGTGCCCTCGGGGATCTCCGACAGGCCGTAGCCGTTGACATCGTTCTCGGACTGGAACGCGTGCAGCGGGGCGGCGCCGTAGAGCCCCCGGATCTTGTTCGCGCAGGCGCGTTCGGCGTCCCAGAGCGCCACCTGCTGGGCGTTGACCGCGCCGATGAGCTCGTTGTTGCGGTCGACGTAGGACTGCACCTCGTGCCACTGCTTCGTGACGGTGCGGTACTGCGGGACGTCTGCGCCCGACGTGGTGGTGGTCGCGGCGCCGTACGCGTTCCAGGACCCCTGGTAGCCCTGCGCACTCACGTAGGCGGGGTTGAGTTCGCGGACGGCCACGCCGCCGGCGATCTCGTGGCGGAAGGTCTGCGCGTCGAGGCGAAGCTGGTCGAGCGCTTCCTTGATCGGCCGGGCATCCGCCGCGAACTGGGTCAGCGCGGCTGCGACGACCTCCAGGTTGTCACCGGCCTGGGTGGCCTGCGACGACACCGGCTGCATGAGTCCGAGCAGGGTGCCGGCCTCGGGCGCCTCGTACACGCCTGCCATGCCCTGCCACTTCAGGTGGACGCTCGAGCCGTTGTCGCGCACCGCGCCCGCGAGGGCGGCGATGCTGCGGGCGTTCGCCTCGACGGCGTCGGGGTCCAGGTGCGCGCCCGGGATCGCCTCGTGATCGATCGCGGCCGGCATCACATCACCCCCGGGGGAAGGTCCGCCGGATACACCGTCGCCACCGCGGCCGACTGCGCGTTCGCGGCCATTTCGAGATCACCGGCGACGTACGCCTCGGTCGCCGTGACGACGCCGGATGCCGCCGCGCCGATGCGGGCGTTCATGCCCTCGATGCGTGGCCCCTCCTGCTGCGTGAAGTACGCCTGCACCGCCTCCGAGATCGCGGCGGACTGCGTCGCCGTCACCGCCGCCTCCATGGCAGGGGCGAGCCCGTTCAGCGCCTCGCCGAGGGCGACCGCGTACGTGTTCACCTCGGTGAGGACGCTCGCGACCCCCGACGGCTGGATGCTCCAGTTCGTCATCGGCTCGAATCAGCTCCGGTCGGTTCAGCCGATCGCTTCGACGGCGGCGCGTGCCTTGCGGAGGGCGTCCTGTGCCGATTCGTCGTTGCGCTCCAGCGACGAGCGAAGCGTCTGGATGATGCCGCGCACCTCGGCGGCGGCGTTCTTCCACCGCAGCTCCTTGGCGCGGTAGTCCTCCGACACGCCCTCGGCGGAGTAGTCCGCCATCGCGGCCTGCACGTCGCGGTCGCGCTGGTCGATCAGCGCCTCCAGCTGCGCGGCGACGCGGTTGAAGTTGTCCTGCGCGTTCTGGGATGCCGCGATGTCGTAGTCGCGACGGTCGCTCTGGTTCGCCATGATCGGCCCCTTACTTTCCGCCGCCGAAGCGGGCGGCGTCGAACGCGGAACCGGCCTCGAGCGACTGGGTCTGGTCGACCATCGCCGACTCGCCCTCGAGGAACGAGCGGTTCATGCCGCCGATCCCGCCCAGCACGCCGTCGAGCGCGGCCTTCAGTTCGGCCGAGATCGCGTCGGTGCGGCCCTTGAACCGGTCGAACGCGGCACGCCCGGAGCCCTGGAACCGACCCTCGAGCGGCTCCGCAGCCTCGAACAGCTGGCGCACGAGCACCGAGAGCTCATCGCTGGAGCCGCTGGTGGCCTTGGTCAGCACGCCGAGCGTGTCAGCACCCATTGCGAACTTCATCGCGTCATCCCTTCGTTGCGGTCAAAACCGCCGATCGGACTGATTTCCACAAACCTCACCCAGGGTAACCCAGACCCGCCGGAGCCCCCTGTCCCCCGAAATGGGGACAATTCCCCATGGGGGCGCCGGCGAGCGGTTCAGGCGCTGTTCGAGACGGCCTTCTTGACCTCCTCGACGGCGGTGGCAGCATCCGTCCCCGCCGTCTTCAGCGCGAACGCCTGCAGCAGCGTGGTGAGGTCGAGGCCGGTGAGCCCCTTCACGACCTCGGTGCCCTCGCCGAGCACCCGACCGACGGTCTTCGTCATCTCGGAGGCGCCGTCGGTCGAGACGACGGTGAGCTTGTCGATCGAGGCGATCGGCTCGGCCGCAGCCCGCACGATGTCGGGCAGGCGCGAGATGATCTCCTGCGCGAGCGCGGCCTCGCCGTACTTCTGCAGCGCGAGCGCCTTCGCGTCGGTCGAGGCGGCCTCGGCGAGACCCTCGGCCTGGATCGCCGATGCCCGCGCCTCACCCTCGGCCTTGATACCGGCGGCGAGCGCGACCTGCTTGTCGCGCTCGGCCTCACCGGCGAAGCGCACCGCGGCGGCCGATGCCTCGGCATCCTGCACCGCGGCGACCTTGTTCGCCTCGGCGATCTTCGTGCGCTTGTACGCGTCGGCCTCGGTCGCGGCGTTGGCGGCGTCGCGGAGCGCCGTCGCGCGCTGCACCTCGGCGTACGCCTCGGCCTCGGCGGGCTTGCGGATCTCGATGTCGAGACGCTCCTGCGTCACGAGCGCCTGCTCGGTGAGCGCTTCGCGCTCCTGCATGGCGACGAGCTTGTCCTGCTCGGCGGTCGCGAGCTGGCCGGAGGCCTCGGCTTCGGCGTTCGCACGATCCGTCTCGGCCTTGATCGTGGCCTGCTTGAGCGCCAGGGCCTTCTGGCGCTCGGCGATCTGCTCTGACGCCTCGATGCGCGCGAACTCGCTGGCCCGGGAGGCCTCCGCCTCGCTGATCTCGGCGACCTGGCGCGCGCGGGCGGCCTCGGCGCGGCCGAGGTTCGCAAGGTAGTCGCTGCCCGGCGTCGAGATGTCGCTGATGTTGAGGAGGTCGACCTGCAGGCCCTGCTCGACGAGGTCGGCCTTGGTCTCGGCGACGACCCGGTCGGAGAGGCTCTTGCGGTCGGAGATGATCTGCTCGATGGTCATGTCGCCGACGATCGACCGCAGCGACCCCTCGAGCGACTCCTTGATGATCTCGGTCAGGAGGTCCTGCTGCGAGAGGAAGCGCTGTGCGGCGCGGCGCACCCCGTCTTCCGTGCCCGAGACCTTGAAGTTGATCGACGCCTTGATCGCGATCTTGATGCGGTTCTTGTCGACGCCCTCGACGGTGATCCCGATCTGTCGCTGCTCGAGCGAGATCGAGAAGCCCTGCTGCAGGATCGGCCACACGAAGGTGCGGCCGCCGATCACGACGCGCTGACCGCTGCCGGTCTCGCCGGGCGCCGGACGGCCGGCCCCGCGTCCGACGATCACGAGGGCCTCGTTCGGAGGGACGCGGCGGATGCGCCGCGCGATGAAGGTGATGAGCCCGAGCACCGCGACGATGAGCGCGATGGCGGCGATCACTTGGATGAGTTCGTTCGTCATGGACGACCTTTCTCGATGGATGCCGCGGCCCGGGGTTCCCGACCCGGACCGCGGTGGGGATCTACTCCGCGACGACCTTGACGCGGGTGCCGGAGTGCTCGATGACGCGGATGCGCGCGCCCTCGGCGATGGTGTCGTCGGAGTACGCGAGGCGTCGTTCGACCTCGTGCGGTCCGTCGAGGCTGACCTCGCCGCCCGCCGTCGAGATGGTCGATCGCGCGACACCGCTGAGCCCGAGCGCCGAGGCGGGCACGCCGTCCGAGCTCTTGGTCAGCCGCTTCACGAAGAGCACGGCGATGACGTACGCGACGACAGCCAGCACGGCGGCGAGCACGTACGCCCAGAGCGTGTCGAGCCCGTTCGTGGTGGTGAGGGCGCCGGAGGCCCCGAACACGACGGCGGCGATGCCCAGCGCGGTGCCCGAGATGGCGCCGTCGCCGATGTCGAAGTGGTCGAAGATGTCGCCGACGATGAGCGAGATCAGCAGGACGGCGAGGCCGACGCCTCCGACGATGAGGAACGGCAGCATGATCTGTCTCCAGGCGTGGGGCGGGCCGGCGGGGTCCTCCCACCCTAGCCAGGGGTTGGGACCCGGTGTCCAATCGGTGGGAGGAATGTGGAGAACGCGTGCCGCAGGCGTGCTGCCGCAGCATCCGTCTCCCCTCATCGTCAACACGACAGCGCCCTGACAGCGCGGTGACAGCGGGGGCGCCGGCGTGGCAGGAGCGTGACAATGGGGCGGGCGCACTCTGGGTGACGTCGAAAGGCGAATCCCATGACCATCACCAGTTCCGCATCCCGCACCCCGGCGATCCGCGCCGAAGGGCTCGTCAAGAACTTCGGTGCCAACCGCGCGGTCGACGGCGTCGATCTGACCGTCGAAGCCGGCACCGTCTACGGTGTGCTCGGCCCCAACGGCGCGGGCAAGACCACCACCCTCAGCATGCTCGCGACGCTGCTGCGCCCCGACGCCGGGCGGGCCGAGATCTTCGGCTACGACGTCGTGCGCCACCCGCAGATCGTGCGCCAGCTCATCGGCCTCACCGGCCAGTTCGCGTCCGTCGACGAGACGCTCTCGGCCACCGAGAACCTCGTCATCTTCGGCCGTCGTCTCGGCCTTTCGCGCCTCGACGCGAAGCGCAAGGCCGCCGAGCTGCTCGAGGAGTTCTCGCTCACCGAGGCCGCGACCCGGCCCCTGGCGAAGTTCTCCGGCGGCATGCGTCGCCGCCTCGACCTCGCGGCATCCCTCATCGCGCAGCCTCCGCTCATCTTCCTCGACGAGCCGACCACCGGCCTCGACCCGCGCACGCGCGGGCAGATGTGGGACACGATCCGCCGGCTCGTGGCGACGGGTTCGACGGTGCTGCTCACGACGCAGTACCTCGACGAGGCCGACCAGCTCGCCGACCGCATCGCCGTCATCGACCGCGGCACCGTGGTCGCCGAGGGCACGGCGCTCGAGCTCAAGGCGTCGGTCGGGCAGGCGTCGCTGCTGCTCCGGCTGCGCGCCGGCTCTGACATCGCCGAGGCGCAGCGCGAGATCTCGCGCGTGCTGGGTGTGACGGCCATCGTGTCGCCCGAGGCCGCGCGCCTCACCGTCCCCATGAGCGACCCCGATCGGGTCGCCGACCTGCTCGTGTCGTTCCGCGACGCCGACCTGCATCTCGAGGAGCTCAGCGTTCAGCAGCCCACGCTCGACGAGGTCTTCCTCACCCTCACCGGCAAGGGCGTGCCGCCCGGCGACGAGGCCGCCCATGCGACGGCCGACGAATTGGAAGGAGTACGCGCATGACCGCCATCGCGACCCCCATCACCCCGGTCGCCGACCGCGACCTCTCGAACCGCTCGACGCTCGGGCTGACCGTCCGCAACACGCTCACCATGGCGTGGCGCGGCATCCTGAAGATCCGGCGCACCCCCGAGCAGCTCATCGACGTGACGGTGCAGCCGATCATCTTCACGCTGATGTTCACGTACATCTTCGGCGGCGCGATCGCCGGTGATGTGCAGAACTACCTGCCGATCATCATCCCGGGCATCCTCGTGCAGACGGTGATCACGACCTCCGTCGTCACCGGCGTGCAGTTGCGCGAAGACATGGACAAGGGCGTGTTCGACCGCTTCCGCTCGCTGCCGATCGCGCGCATCGCGCCGTTGTCGGGCGCGCTGCTGGCCGACACCCTGCGCTACACGATCGCCACGACGCTCACGTTCACGATGGGCTTCATCATGGGCTTCCGTCCGGGCGGCGGGCTCGCGGGAGTGGTGGCCGCGGGGCTGCTCGTCATCGCGTGCTCGTGGGCGATGAGCTGGATCTTCGCCTTCTTCGGCGTGATCGCGCGCACGGCCTCGAGCGTGCAGGGCATCTCGATGCTCATCCTGTTCCCGCTGACGTTCCTCTCGAACGCGTTCGTCCCGGCCGACACCATGCCCGAGTGGCTGCAGTGGTTCGTCGAGGCGAACCCCGTCTCGCACCTCGTGACGGCGGTGCGCGGTCTCGTCAACGACGGCACGGTGACGGTCGACGTCTTCACCGCGCTGCTGGGCGCGGCCGTGATCGTGGCGGTGTTCGCACCCCTCACGGTGCGGGCGTACATGCGGAAGGCGTGAATGGATGCCGCGGCCCGCGGCTCAGCCGGGGGTTGCGGTTCGCGGGGGCCGGGGTGGCGGGAGCCGCCCCGGCCCTCCGCTGTGGGGGCGGGGCGGGAGCCGCCCCAGCCCTGCAGGGCGTGCGTGGATGGTTGACTGGTGAGGTGCCGCTTGAGGAGTGCCGCGCAGGCGACGTCGAGGCGCTGACCGCGTTCCTGCGTGAGGTCGATCTGACCCTCAGCGGACTCGATGCGCCGAGCGTCCGGCTGTGGCTGGAACGCGACGAGCGCGGCGCGATCGTCGGCAGCACGGGCTACGAGATCAGCGCGGACGGCCGGCACGCGCTGATCCGCAGCGTGGCGGTGCGTCCTTCGCTGCGGTCGCGGGGGAGCGGTACGGCGCTGGCCCGCTTCGCGCTGGATCGCGCGGCCGGCGAGGGTGCGAGCACCGCGTGGCTGTTCAGCCGCCGCTCCGGCCCGTTCTGGCAGGGGCTGGGCTTCGTGTCCGCCGATCGCGACGAACTCGCATCGGCGTTGGCGGACACCCATCAGGTGCAGCTGTTCCAGCGGACCGGCCAGCTCGACCGCGAGGTGGCCTGGTCGAGGAGCTTGCCTGCCCGGTGATGGATGGAACTCGTGCAAGTATCTGAGACTTCGCGATTCCTCGGTATTGCCAGGTTCGTACTTATGCTCTAGTCTTGCAAGTGGATCGAGCTTGTGCCCACTTTCGTTCGGTCTTCCGTCGCACCCGTCTGGGTGCTGTTCAGCGGGAGCATCATGGGCCAGCGTTTCGACAGTGACGACGCGACCTGGAGTGCGCTCGATCGGGTGGTCGCCGACATGCAGTCGACGCGGTCCGAGATCGCCCGGTTGCAGGCGGAGGAGTCGCGGCTGCTGACGGATGCTGCGGACATCGTCCGTGCCCGGGAGCAGGCGCGACGCGCGGCGGGTCGCAGGACCCCGCACGATCTGCCGTTGCGGGAGGTCTCGGCCGAGCTCGGCGCCGCGATGCGGCTCAGCGACCGGACCGTGCAGGCGCGGATGTCGGCGGCCAGCACGCTGCGCGACGGGTTCGCCGCCACCTTCACCGCGTTGGCCGAGGGGCGCATCGATCTCGCGCACGCGTCGGCGATCGTCGACGCCGGCGCGGTGATCGCCGATCCCGAGATGCGGGAACAGTACGAACGGATCGTGCTCGAAGCTGCGCAGTTCGAGACCCCGCACCGGCTGCGGGCGATCGCGCGGGTGGTCGCGGCCCGCATCGACCCCGACCTCGCCGACGAACTGCGCCGCCGTGCGGTCGGGAGGCGTCACATCCGCATCATCGACCTGGATGACGGCATGGCGCGGCTGGTCGCCGACCTGCCCGCGGTGCTCGCCCACGCGATCTACGACCGGCTGACCCAGATGGCTCAGGCCGAACGCGCCGCCGAACGCGAAGAAGCCGCCGCCGCGGCGGAAGCGGCTGCGCAAGCCGCGGTGGCGGAAGCTGCTGCGGAAGCTGCGGTGGAAGCTGCGGTGGCGGGCGTCGCCGTGGCGGGTGCGCCTTCCCGCGCTGCCGGTCGCGCCCGGCTCGAGCCGCCGACGCCTGCTGCGCCACCGGCGGCGGCGGTCGATGACGACGCGACCGAGGAGGGAGCGGCGGATGCGCCCCAGCTCACCACCGGCCCGCAAGCGGACGACCGGTCGCTGGACGAACTGCGCGCCGACATCTTCGCTGACATGGTCCTCACCGGCGCCCCCACCGGCCACGGCGAAGGCGACGCGCTCGCCTCGATCCGCGCCGAGGTGCAGATCACCGTCCCCGTACT
Source organism: Microbacterium sp. (assembly GCA_031555515.1). Lineage (GTDB taxonomy): Bacteria > Actinomycetota > Actinomycetes > Actinomycetales > Microbacteriaceae > Microbacterium. The sequence continues at coordinate 8,034 of JAVBUG010000260.1, forward strand.
CACGGCCGCAGGCACCAGCAACGAACCCGCGCTGCTCGCCGGGTACGGTCCGATCGACACGGCCACCGCCCGCGAGCTCACCGCCGCCGTCGCCGGCTGGGACCGGGTCATGTACCACCCGCACAGCGGAACCCCCCTCGCCGTCGACCGCTACCGATCCTCCGCGGGCCTGAAACGCTTCCTCCGCGCCCGAGACGAACGATGCCGGTTCCCCGGCTGCCGTCGCCGACCTTCGAAATCCGACATCGACCACACCGTCGACCGCGCCCTGGGCGGCGAAACCGCCGACGACAACCTCGCCCACCTCTGTCGACGGCACCACACCCTCAAACACGCCACCGCCTGGCGCGTCCGCCAACTCGGCGACGGCATCCTCGAATGGACCAGCCCCACCCAACGCCGCTACCTCGACAAACCACCAGCCACCGTGCAATTCGTCCCCTCCACCGTGTTCGCACG
>JAVBUG010000244.1:0-14091 GCA_031555515.1 Microbacterium sp.
ATCGACGCGACCTGGTCGGCGACCTCGGGCCGCGGGTCGGTCGCGCGCACGATCGCGCCCAGGCTCGACGCCGCGCCGATCGCGGCGAGACCGGCGACGCCGGCACCGGCGACGAGCACCTTGGCGGGCGGCACCTTGCCCGCCGCCGTGACCTGCCCGGTGAAGAACCGCCCGAACTCGTGCGCCGCCTCCACCACGGCGCGGTACCCCGCGATGTTGGCCATCGAGCTCAGCACGTCCATCGACTGCGCGCGCGAGATGCGCGGCACCGCGTCGAGGGCGATCGCGGTGATGCCCCGCGTCGCGAGCGACTGGACGAGGTCGGGCCGCAGCGCCGGGCTCAGCGTCGCAACGATCGTCGCGCCGTCGGCGAGCCGGTCGATCTCGGCCGGCGTCGGCGCGTTGACCTTGAGCACGACGGGCGCCGCCCACGCCGTCGCACCGTCGACGACTGTCGCGCCCGCCTGGGCGAACGCGGCGTCGGAGAACGACGAGCCGGCACCGGCTCCGGCTTCGACGACGACGTCGTAGCCGAGGGCGATGAGTTTGGGGACGGTGGTCGGAGTCGCGGCCACCCGGGTCTCTCCGGGCGCCTCGGCGACGATGCCAATGCGGGTCATGCGTTCCTCTGGGTCGGTCGCAGCGTCACGCTGCGGCGCGTCCGCGAGACCCTTCTCGGCGCTCGCGACGACGCCTCCACCATGTCAGACGCCCACGCAGATTCGCCGCGCATTGCACCCGACACGATGACAAGAATCACAGAATTTGCTCCCCGCGCACCACAAGCGGTCTTCTTCCGGCACCGCCCCGGTCTTGCGGAATGCACATTCCCCCGCCAGGCGGTTCATAGCGCGCGGCGAAGGTCGCCGTAGGTGCGGCACATATCTCTGGAGGCATGAACCACAAGAGCAGCGCGAGCAAGGCCACCCGCAAGCGCCGGGTGCGCACCGCCGTCATCGCCTCGGGGCTCGTCGTCGCGCTCTCGGGCGGCGCCGGCGCGGTGTGGGCGACCGACCGGTTCCTCGTCGAGCACGTCGAGATCGCGGACGTGTCGGAGTACGAGGCGCAGAACTCGACGGTCGACTCCACGACATCGACGACGGATGCCGCCACCGACGCCGCGGTGACCGACACGTCCTACTCGGACGGTGCGACGTCGGTCACGATCTCGACCGTCACCGAGGGCTCGGGTGCCGACACCGTGACCTACTACGTCGGGGATGTGACGCTGTCGGACGCGACAGCCCTGCAGAGCGCCTTCGCAAAGGACCAGTTCGGTGAGAACATCACCGAGCTCACGAGCGAGATCGCCGCCGACAACGGCGCGATCTTCGCGATCAACGGCGACTACTACGGGTTCCGCGACACCGGCATCGTGATCCGCAACGGCGTGGTGTTCCGCGACGAGCCGGCCCGGGAAGGACTCGTGTTCTACACCGACGGCCGTGTCGAGGTGTACGACGAGACCGCCACGTCTGCCGAGGAGCTCGTCTCCGCCGGGGCTTGGAACACCCTGAGCTTCGGTCCGGCCATCGTCGAGGACGGCACCGTCGTCGACGGCATCGAAGGGGCCGAGATCGACACGAACTTCGGGAACCACTCGCTCCAGGGCGACCAGCCGCGCACCGCCGTCGGCGTGATCGACGAGAATCACCTCGTGTTCGTCGTCGTCGACGGACGCCAGTCCGGCTACAGCGAGGGCGTCACGCTCACGGAGCTCGCCGACATCATGATCGACCTCGGGGCCACCACCGCGTACAACCTCGACGGCGGCGGCTCGTCGACGATGTACTTCGACGGCGAGGTCATCAACTCGCCGTCGAACGGCGGCGAGCGCGGCACGAGCGACATCCTCTACATCGCCGACGCCTCCGTCACGGAGTGACCCCGTGATCGTCCTCGTCCCCGCCTACGAGCCGGGGGCACGCCTCGAGCCGGTCGTCGCGGGCCTGTTCCTGGCCGACCCGGACGTCGAGGTCGTGGTCGTCGACGACGGCAGCGGCCCCTCGTTCGCACCGGTCTTCGCCGGGGTCGAGGCGCTCGGCGCGACGGTGCTGCGTCACGACGCGAATCTCGGCAAGGCGGCGGCCCTGCGCACCGGGTTCGACCACGCGATGGCGGCGCATCCCGGAGACGACGTCGTCACCGCCGACGCGGACGGGCAGCATACGGTGCGCGACATCCTCCGCGTCGCGGACGCGCTCCGGGGAGACGCAGCCGATGACACTCCGACCCTGATCCTCGGCTGCCGGGCGTTCTCAGGCCGCGTGCCGCTGCGCTCCCGTGCGGGCAACGCGGTGGCCCGCGGGGTCTTCCGGCTCGCGGCCGGATGGAGCCTGAGCGACACGCAGACCGGACTGCGCGGCATCCCCTCGGAACTGCTCGCATGGGTGCGCGACCAGCCGGGCGAGAGATTCGCGTACGAGCAGAACGTGCTGCTGCGCTGCCGCCGCGACGGGATCGCGACCCGCGAGCTGCCGATCGAGACCGTGTATCTCGACGACAACGCGTCCAGCCACTTCCGCCCGGTCGTCGATTCGCTGCGCGTGATGCTGCCGCTGGTGCTGTTCGCGGGTTCGTCGCTGCTGGCGTTCGCCGTCGACACCGTCATGCTGCTCGCGCTCCACGCCCTCACCGACCTGCTCGTGCCCTCGATCGTGGCGGCGCGCGTCGTGAGCGCCTCGGTGAACTTCGCCGTCAACCGCCGCGTCGTCTTCCGGGCCGAGAAGGGAGGACGGATGCTGCGCCAAGGCGTCCGCTACGCCCTGCTGGCCGGCGCGCTCCTGGCGTCGAACATCGTGTGGCTCGACGCCCTCACGCGGTACGGCGTGCCGCTCGTCGTCGCCAAGGTCGCGACCGAGGCGGTGCTGTTCGTGACGAGCTACGGCGTGCAGCGCACCTTCGTGTTCGGCACTCAGCCGCGCCGTGGCGAACTCGTACGCGCACCTGACGCGCGTCATAGGAACCGCATAGCGCCGGCGGCTCGAATGGATCAGAGCGAACACCCCATCGGGAGGAACCCATGACCACCAGCGCGCTGATCCTGATCGGCATCGATCTCGCTGCCGCCCTCGTGCTGAGCCTCGGCCTGTACTACCGCCGTCACCATCGCCGCGACCTCGTCGTCGCGTTCCTGGGGGTGAACGTCGGGGTGATGGTCGTGGCCGCGGTGCTCGGCACGGCGGAGGTCGCCCTCGGGCTCGGACTCGGGCTGTTCGGCGTGCTGTCGATCATCCGGCTCCGCTCGTCCGAGATCTCGCAGCGCGAGGTCGCCTACTACTTCGCAGCGCTCGCCATCGGCCTCGTGACCGGGCTCCCCCAGACGAACCCGTGGCCCGTCGCCGCCCTCGTCGCGCTCATCCTCGCCGTACTGTGGGCCGCCGACCACCCGGCGCTCCTCTCGCGGGCGCGCCACCAGGTCGTACGTCTCGACCGAGCCGTCACCGACGAGCGCGAACTGCACGCCGAGCTCGCGGAGCGCCTGGGCGGCGCTGTCGCGTCGACCACTGTGCAGGAACTCGACCTCGTCAACGACACGACGCTCGTCGACGTGCGCTACCGGGTCCCGCGGGCAGGCACACGTCCCACAGCCGGCCGAGCCGCCGCGGCGAGCGCGCCCGCGCTCGAGGGAGCCGCACGATGACGACCTTCGCCCGCTTCGACCCGGTGACGCTCGACGCGCTCGTCGCCGAGGCATCCCTCCTCACCCGCGTCGACCGCAAGTACGTGGTGCCGCGCGAGCGCCTCGAGCCGGTGCTCGCCGCCCTCGACCCCGGCACCCGGGTGCTCGAGATCGACGGCGCCCGCGACTTCTCGTACGAATCCGTCTACTTCGACACCCCCGACCTGCTGAGCTTCCGCATGGCTGCCCAGCCGCGCCGGCGCCGGTTCAAGCTGCGCACGCGCAGCTACCTCGACACCGGCACGTCGTACCTCGAGATCAAGACGCGCGGCGCACGAGGGACGACCGTCAAGGACCGCGACGAGTACGACCCGCGTGACCGCGACCGGCTCACCGGCGACGCCCGCGACGACGTCGCCGACGCGTTCGCCACGATCGGGGTCGCCTCCGAACGCGCCGACGAACTCGATGCGACGCTGCTGACCCGCTACCGCCGGGCGACTCTGCTCGCCGCCGACGGCGCCGGGCGCGCCACCGTCGACACGGCCCTCGAATGGATCGAGCCCGACGGGCACGGCTTCGCCCTTCCCGACCTGGCGATCGTCGAGACGAAGTCCGGCGCCCGGCCGTCCGACGTCGACCGCGCGCTGTGGCGCGCCGGTCACCGGCCCGCGACGGTCAGCAAGTACGCGACCGGGCTCGCCGCCCTTCATCCCGCGCTCCCCCGCAACCGCTGGGCGCGACTGCTGCGCGGTCCGTTCGACACCGCGCACCGCGCCGCACCCGCGACCCGCCCGACCGACGCCATCCACAAGGAGGACGCATCATGCCCCGCCAGCCCCACTCCCGTCGCCGCCTGATCCTCGCCGCCACTCCGCTGGCTCTCGCCGCGGTGGTGCTCGCCGGCTGCGCGACGCAGACCGCGGCATCGACGACGACGTCCACCACCGACACGTCGACCGAGACGGCGGCCGTCGTCGACTCCGACCTCGACGCCGCAGCCGTGCTCGCCGCGAACGCCGACGTCACCGTCGTGGAAGACGACGAATGGAGCGAGACGGATGCTGCGGACATCACGCTGTCGGGCAGCACCGCGTCGAGCGACTCCGACGCCGTGACCGTCGACGGCTCCACCGTCACCATCACCGACACCGGGGTGTTCCGCCTCTCTGGCGCGCTCGACGGCCAGGTGGTGGTCGCCGCCCCCGAGGACGCGCAGGTCGTGCTGATCCTCGACGACGCCGAGATCGCAGCATCCGACTCCCCCGCCATCACCGTGACGAGCGCGGACGACGTCGCCATCTCGCTCGCGGCCGGCAGCGACAACAGCGTGTCGGACGCGTCGTCGTACGCCGACGACGCCGACGCGAACGCCGCGATCTACGCCGACGCCGACCTCACGATCTCGGGCTCCGGCGCGCTCTCGGTCTCGGGCAACGGCAACGACGGCATCACGAGCACCGACGACCTCGTGATCCTGTCGGGCGAGATCACCGTCGAGGCGGTGGACGACGCGCTCCGCGGCAAGGACTCGCTCACCGTCGAGGGTGGCACGCTCGAGCTCACCGCCGGTGGCGATGCGCTGAAGAGCGACCAGACCGACGACGCCACGCAGGGGTTCGTCGCCCTCACCGGCGGGACGGTGACGGCCACCACCGGCGACGACGGCATCGCTGCGACGACGGACGCCGTCATCACGGACGGCACGGTCTCGCTGACGGCCGGATCGGATGCCTCGGCCTCGGACGACTCGCCCAAGGGCGTGACGGCGGGCGTGGTGGTCGCGATCGACGGCGGCGACATCACCATCGAGGCCACCGACGACGCCGTGCACTCCGACGGATCAGTCGGGATCGGCGGCGGCACCGTCACCGTGTCGGCCGGCGACGACGGCATCCACGCCGAGCAGCGTCTCGAGATCCGCGACGGCACCGTGACCGTCGCCGAGTCGTACGAGGGGCTCGAGGCGACGGATGTCGCGATCTCGGGCGGCACCGTCGACATCACCTCGAGCGACGACGGCGTGAACGGCGCCAGCGGCACCGCCTCCGACGCGCAGGGCGGCGGCGGGGGCGGCGGGGCCGGCGGCATCGGCGGCGGTGGCGAGCAGGACACCGGCGAGACCATCACGATCTCGGGCGGCACCGTGCGAGTCGCCGCGGTCGGCGACGGCCTGGACTCGAACGGCACGATCGCGATCACGGGCGGCACGACCGTCGTCAGCGGTCCGAGCTCGGCCGGCGGTCAGGGCGCGCTCGACGCCAACGGCGAGATCACGATCGACGGCGGCGAGGTGTTCGTCGCGGGCTCGGTGCTGGTCACGCCCACCGGCTCGCAGCCGTGGGTCGCGGCGACCGCGAGCGGTTCGGCCGGCGACACCGTGGAGGTGACGGATGCTGCGGGCACGGTCATCGCGAGCTTCGAGGCGGATCAGAGCTTCGGCGCCGTGTTCTACAGCGGTCCCGGCGTCGCCGACGGCGGGTCGTACACGATCACGGTCGACGGCGCCTCGGCGGCGACCGTGTCGGAGGGGGTGAACGTCTCCGGCGGCGGCATGGGCGGCGGGATGGGTGGCGGCGGCCGGCGGCCGTGACCCCGGCGTTCGGTCGTCGTCCGGGTTCGGGTGGCACGACACGCGGGTTCGCTTCCGTCACTCCGTGTGTCGCGACACCCGAGCTGCGTCCGAACGTGGGAACTCCCTCCGAATGCGCGCCGTGCGGCGCGTAGAGGTTGCATCCGCCGGCGGATCTCGGAATCGTGGCCGGTCCGGAACCGCAAACGGAAAGGAAAAGCATGCTCACGCTGACCCAGACCGCCGCCGAGGCCGTCAAAGAGATCGTCGCCCGAGTTCCTCTCGCCGAGGACGGGGGTGTGCGCATTCGAGGGGCGGAAGGCTCGTCCGGATTCGAGTTGAGCGTCACGCCCGATCCCGGGCCGCACGACACCGTCGTGATCGAAAGCGGCGCGCGCGTCTTCCTCGACGAGACCGCTGCGATCGCACTCGAGGACCGCGTCCTGGACGCCGAGCTCGCGAACGACGGCTCTGTCCGCTTCGCCCTCGGTAACCAGGGCTGACCGCACCACGTCAGGCCCCGGCATCCGTTATCGGATGCCGGGGCCTTCGCGTTGCATCGTGACAGTCAGGCGGTCGCGAGCTGGACGTTGGGCAGTTCGCTGCCGTAGTGCGCGCGCATGCCGGTCTTGCGCTCGAGATCCTCGATGACGGCCGCGGCGAAGTCCACCCCGTACAGCGCGGCGCACGATCCGAGGCCGCCCGGCGAGAACACGTTGACCTCCATGAGCTTGTCGCCCGCGATGTCGAGCCCGACGAGGAACATGCCGTCGGTGAGGAGCTTCGGCCGCACGGCATCGACGAGGTGCAGCATCTCGTCGGTGACCTTCACCGCTTCGGCCTTGCCGCCCGCCGACATGTTGGACCGCACTTCTGCGGCGTCCGGGCGCCGGCGGAACGCGGCGTGCACGCCGTCGATCTCGAGCGCCCGGCCGTTCATGACGAACATCCGCACGTCGCCCTCCTTGGCTGCGGGAAGGTACTCCTGCGCCACCACATATCCGTCGCGGGCGATCGCCTCGACGATCTGGGCGATGTTGCGCTCCCGCTTCAGGTCGACGAGGAACACGCCCGAGCCGCCCGAACCCTGCAGCGGCTTGAGCACGGCACGGCCTCCGAGCTCGTCGATGAACTCGCGCACCCGCTCCTCGTCGCGCGAGATCAGCGTGCGCGGGCGCACCACCTCGGGGAACTGCTGGAAGTAGGCCTTCGACATGGCGTCGGCGAGGGAGCGCGGATCGTTCACGACGAGGACGCCGGCCTCTGCGGCCATCCGCCCGAACGCCAGTCCGGCCGTGCTCGCCCACGCCGTGTCAGCGGCTTCCGCCGCCGGGTCGGCACGCAGCATCAGGACGTCGAAGTCGCCGAGCTCGGTCCGCTCGCGGGTCGCGGACTGCACGTCTTCCAGATAGCGATCGAGCGACCGGTACCGCTTGCCCGCGGTCGCGGTCGCGGCGATCGCCGACAGCGAGCCGTCGGGTTCGTAGCCGAAGTCCCGAAGACCCATCAGGTGAACGTCGTGACCGCGTGCGGCAGCGCTCATCGCGAGACGCGTCGTCGAGTAGATCGGCTGCTCGGTGGCGATGTCGTTGACGACGAAACCGATTCTCATCTGGGCTCCTCCAGGGTGGGGTGGCTACGCGTTGACCAGCGTGACCAGGTCATCCGCTCGGGCGGCGGCGTTGAGCCTGTCGGCGGACTCGGGCTCCGACAGGTAGCGCGGCGTGATGCGCGCCGGTGCGAGAAGACCCCGATCCGCGAGGTCTTGGATGAGGGGAAGGTCCTCGAGCGAGAACTTCCCCAGGAAGAGCAGGGCGAGCGCACCACCGTGCGCCACGTGATCCAGGAGTGCCAGCAGGCCACGGAGGTAGATGGCGTCCTTGGTGAAGCCACCTGCGCGGTACACCCGCATCGCCACGCTGTAGGCGCTCCCCGCGGGCAGACCGTGACCGGTGAGCAGTCGGTGCGTCTCGACGAAGCTCGCGCCGCCCACCAGCGCGTGGACGGCGACGACGCGCGCCGCGAGCTGACGCAGGCGGGACGCGGTGAGCCCGCCGCACGCGATCTCGGCGAGCACGGCGAGGCCCTCCTGCGTCTCGTCGTAGTGGGCGAGCCCGGCGCCGAGCATGCGGATCGGCTGCGCCAGGCCGTTGACCTGTGTCACGAGGTGCGTGCCCACCTCGTGCTGGAGCAGAGCGTTCACGCGGGGGCCGGCCACCGCCGCGTTCCGCGAGACGAGGAGCGTGTTGCCCTCGACGAGCACACCCGACACGTCGTCGCGGATCTCCGCGTGGAGCTCGGCATCGGGGTCGATCGACCGATAGTGAGCGATCTCTGCCTTCGCCGCCGCGAGGAACTCCTCCGCCCCCACGGAGTCGCGCTCCAGCTTTCCGTGCGGCAGCCGGCTGAGAAGGTCGTCGGCCGTGTCCACCAGCGCCGGCAGCACCGGCCCGTACTGCGCGATCGAGAGCTGCAGGAATTCGGGCGTGTTCCGGGCGCGCAGCATCTCCACCCGCAGCGTCATCTCGCGCTGCCGGTTGCGCAGCAGCGCCGCGAGAGTGGCGTCGGTCACCGCGTCGAGAGGGAGAGCGGCGACCTGCGCGTCGAGCACGTCGGGATCCACGTCCAGGCTCCGGTACTCGAAGACCGGGTCGACTTCGCGGTCGGCCAGGAACTGCGCGCGGATGTCGTCCGCGTTCACCGGCGTCATCTCGAGGAGGAATCGCACGGTACCCGCGAGGGAGGCCATGGCATGGTCCGCCGCCAGATCGGCGGCCGAGAACGCGCCCTTGTCGATGACGTCGGTCTCGGGCCCGCCGGCGTCGGCCGCATCCGTCGGGTCGGTGCTCACGGTGCCGCCACCTCGAGAAGCGCCTCTTCGAGGGCCGGGATGGTGGATGCTACGGCCCGGGCCAGTTCGTCGATGCGAGCCTGATCCGCCTCACCCGTCCACTCGTCCATGAACGTCTTCTTGAACTCCAGCGCCAGCACGGCAGCCCTGCCGGGATAGCGCGCGTGCGTCCACGCGGCGAGCTGCTGCCCGCGGAATCGGACGTTCTCACGCACATCGAGCGGCCCCGCCGACGTGCCGGCCTGGGCGAGGGAGGCGATGAAGGCGTCGACCACCGACCCGAAGCGGTCCCGATCGAGCGAACCCGTGCCGACGTTGACCTCGGGATTCTCGGTCCAGGGGGCCGCGGCGGCGCCGGCGCCGTCGCGCCGGTAGTTGTAGGAGTGGATGTCGAACATCACGAACGGCCCGCGTTCGGCGACCACGTCGAGTCGTCGGCCGAGCTCCGCGTAGAACGCGTCGTACACCTCGAGGGATCCCGCGACGACGGCCGGGTCGAGGGGCGGATCGCGCACGACCTCGAGCCCCCACGCCTCCTCCGCCGAACGGTAGACGGCCTTCTCCCGCGAGCGGTTCAGGTCGACCTCGAAGCGCGACCGGTGCACCACGACGCGGGCCGGGACGAGTGCGCCGATCTCATCGGTGTGCGGGTCTTCCTCGCGCAGCCGGTCCTCGTCGGGCAGCACCAGCTCGGCCGCGACCTCCGGCCGGACGTCGTGCCCGTTGTGGATCGCCGTGGCGACGAACTGCCCGCTCCAATCGCCGAGGAATTCGAACGCGGAGCGCTCCGTAGTGACCATCAGCCCATTGTTTTCCCGGCCGGAGAGGGGGCTCAAGGGCTTGACAGGGCTGGCGGGCCGCCATATCCCGGGCGCCGTCGGTCTCGCGACCGGTACACGGCAGAGCCCTCGCGGCTGGGTAGACTCGTCGGGCCAGCCTCTGTAGCTCAATGGAAGAGCAGTTCCGTCCTAAGGAAACGGTTGGGGGTTCGAGTCCCTCCAGGGGCACAGTCTCTTTTTTCCTCTGACCAGGTATTTCTTTTGTGGTCAGACCACAGAGATTGCGTTTTTGCCCGCTCTTTGCCCGCATTCTGAAAACTGAGAGGGCTGTTTCGAGGCAGGAGCCAAGCCCTGCATGGAACTTCATCGAACGTCTCAGAACGCCGAAATCGACCGATTCTGAGGCTCGGTGCCTCGTCGGCAAACTAAGCAATCTGCTCTCAGAGTCGTTGGGGGCGGGGGTACCGGGTCTGCGGGCCCGACGGCAGGGCGACGAGCGGCATCGCGTCGTTCAGCCTCGCTGCGACGGCATCCAGATCGTCGTCGAAGAGGTCGGCGTACGTGTCGAGCGTCATCGCGGCCGACGCGTGTCCGAGCATCCTCTGCACGGCCTTCACGTTCGCGCCCGAGCTGATCGCGAGCGATGCAGCGGTGTGACGAAGGTCGTGGGGAGTGAGCCGAGGGATCGACGGATCGGCTGCCTGTGCACGCCGGACTGCGTTCGCGAACCAACCTTGCGCTCCCGAGTTGCGCATGTGATTGACCCCGTCGCCGAAGAGCAGCCCTTCGGGGCCCTTGCCGGTGCTCGCTTGCTCAATCATTGGAGCCAGACGCGCGGGGTAGGGAACCGAACGGCGCTCCTGCGTCTTCGGCGTGCCGACGTGGATCTCGTAGCCGATCATCACCGCGTTCTCTTCGATGACGAAGCGCCTACGCAGCCGATTGACGCTCCGTACGCGCAATCCCGTCGCCTCACCCCAGCGCAGACCGCAGTAGGCCAGCGTCAGGACGAGTGTCGGATGTGCTGAGCATGCTGCCAGCGTGGCCACCTGATCATGCGAGAGGTAGACGCGACGCTTTCCCGGCCCATGACGAGGAAGGTTGCGGATGTTCCTGGCCGGGTTGCTCGCGAGTCGCCGGTCATCGATCGCCACGTCGAGGATGCCAGCCAGAACCCCCAACGATCGGAGGACGACCGTGCGCGACTTCCGCGTCGCGAGATCGGACACCCAATCCTGAACCTCCGAGCGTCGGATCGACCAGATCTCCCGCTCCGCCCAGACCGGCGCGACGTGGTTCTTCCACGCCTGCTCGAGCGTCATGTAGTACGACGGCTTCGACATTGGTGGCTGCTTCGATCTCAACCAGCTGTCCGCGAACATCCGTACCGGAACTCGCGACGACGACGGGTCGATGTACTCGCCCTTCGACTTCGCCACTGTGACCATCGAGAGATACAGCTTCGCCTCGCGCATCGTCGTGAAGCCGCGCTTCTCCGCCTCGGTGCGATCTGGCTTGCGATAGCGCACGCGGTAGCGGCGGCCCTTCGCCGTTTCGTACGAGGTGATGGTGCCCATCTCGACCTCCGATCTTCGCCGGGTTGATGGTCAGTATCGGGCCAGTGTCGGACACTGATCGGATGCCGTCAACGCGGCTGATGAAAGATGTGGATTGATGGCGGAAGACGTCGGCAACTAGCGCTGTGGCGAAGCGGCCCCTCCCTCCGACGCCGAGAGTGTAGCGATCGTTCGCGTCTCCGTTCTCGCCGCTCACGCCTTGCAGACTCCGCGCAGGCGCGCGTCGCTTAGCAGCCGTTCGACGATGAGCACTGCGTCGCGTCCGATCGCTAACTTGGCTGGATGCCGGAGAAGGCTGATCTTGGTCGCGCGCCATTTCATCGGATCGACATCTGCGCTGGAGCGTCATCGCGTCGGCGGGAGTCGAATGGAGCCGAGCGACTTTTGTCTCGAGCCGTTTCGGTCCGAGAATCTCGGAATTGCGCGGGCTTTCGGGGGTCGCCGATCATTCTGGAGCGGGCGGACTCGGCTGCCGTTCTCGCGAAAGTATGGGCAAATTCTGGTCACGTTAGTCGAGGTCGCCGACGTGGCCCGCCCGCGGACGATCATGAGCGTCGCCGACAATGAGCGCCGCTGAGCGATCTGACTCAACGTCGGCCTGAGAATCCCGAGCGCATGAAGACGCTTCCGACCTCCGCGTTGTGTCCGCCGAGCTCGAGTGAAGAGAGCCTGCGAGGATTCCTACGGCCGTGCCGGAACCGTCGTTGGCGACGAGACTCAAAGCATCGACCCGAGGTGGGTACGGTCGGGAGATCGGCGTAGGAGCCGCCAGCAACAAGGCTATTCGTCCTCCCAGACGTAACTGAACGGCGGGTTCCGCATCTGGCACGATATGCGAAGAGGCGAGGACGATCTCGCCTCATAGTGAGCGACGTCACCGCCGGCCGATCGCAAGGTCTTGCGATGAAGCCACCGCCGGCCGAAGGACTGAACAGAGCATGAAGACCGACGTTACGACGCCCCAGGGCATCTTCGGGATGCCGCAGCACCTCACGGTTCCGCTATATCAGCGACCCTACGTGTGGGATGAAGACGAGCAATGGGGTCCGCTATGGGCCGATATCAGGCGGATCGCCGAGCACCGTCTGGGAAGCACAGGAACGCTTGCCACCCACTTCCTTGGAGCCGTCGTCACTCAGCAGGCCGACGCGCAGCCCGTCGGGGTTCAGGAGTTCCTGATCGTGGACGGTCAGCAGAGGCTCACGACGCTGCAACTCGTGCTCGACGCGACCGCAGCTGCGTTCAGTGCGCGCGACCTCAACGCGCTAACGGGGCAACTCGAGTTCCTCACCCACAACAGCGCGATGTTCCTGGGCTCCGATAAGCCAGGGCTGAAGCTTCGACACACGAACCGTGACCGACTGGCGTTTGAGGAGGTCATGCAAGCCGCCCCGCCCATCGATTACGGCTCCCTGACTCAGCGCGAATCACGTCTCGTCAAGGCGCATGAGTTCTTCTTCGGGCGGGTGGTCGCGTGGCTCGACGAGGGGCCGGAGCCGGCGCCGGTTCGAGCCGACGCACTGTCGGTCGCGCTGCAGAACGCGCTCGAGCTCGTCGTCATCCAGCTCAACGCGAGCGAAGACTCGCAGGAGATCTTCGAAACACTTAACGCGCGGGGTACGCCACTCACCGCAGCGGACCTCATCAAGAACTTTGTCTTCCAGCGACTCAAGCAGGACGGTGAGGACGAAGAGCGCGCGTATCGCGAACTTTGGCCTTTCGAGTCAAAGTTCTGGGAGGCGGAGGTCAGCGTCGGGCGCTATGCCACTACTCGTAGCGCCGTCTTTCTCAGCCAATGGCTCGTCTCCCGCGTGGGGAAGGAGATCAGTCCTCGATCGACCTTCACCCGTTTCAAGTTCTTCGTTGAACACGAGACCACCCTGCCGATGGTGGAGCTCCTTCAGCTGATCAGCGAGCAGGCAAGCATCTATCAGCGGCTCACCGAACGCGCTGAAGATCCGCACGCCGACCTCAACCGACTCGAACTCCACACGTATCGGATGGCGATCGCTCAGGTCGAGATCACGAAGCCTGTGGTGCTCTGGCTGACTGAGCCAGGTGGGGATTACTCGTTGGCGGTCGTCGAACGTGTCATCGCGATGGTGGAGAGCTGGATCATTCGGCGGCGGCTTCTGCGCCTGCAGAGCAGTGACCTCGGACGAATCGCCGCGGATCTCGTTTCCGTGGCGCGCGGATCAAGCCAGGCCGAAGTGGTCGGCATCGTTGAGTCGTTCCTCACCGGTCAGCAGTACGCGAGCACGTATTGGCCCGGCGATGCCGAGATCATCTCCACGCTTGCAACCGAGCACTTTTATCGACGCTTCTCTCAGCCGATGCAGCGACTGGTGCTCCAGGCTGTCGAGGACTGGTACCGGGGATTCGCATACTCGGGCAACTCAAAGACCGGCGTGCGCATCTTCCGCGACAAGCAGCAGGTCGAGCACTTGCTTCCACGTGGATGGCGGACGAACTGGCCGGTCGAGGGTGCGGCTGACGAAGCCGACCGCGACGACCACCTGCATCGTCTGGGCAATCTCACGCTGCTCACGGGCTCGCTCAACGCATCGGTGTCGAACAGCGCATGGCTCGGCGAGAAGGGCAAGCGTGCAGCCGTCGACCGCCATGATGTCTTCCTGATGAACCGCGCCGTCGTCCTGCGGTCCGCCGAAGGGTGGGACGAATCGATGATC
>JAVBUG010000273.1:0-6974 GCA_031555515.1 Microbacterium sp.
CGGCCTTCGTCTCGTCCGCTCCCGCAGCCGCCCACGCGGCGCCGGCCGCGCGCGGCGCGTTCGGTCAGCTCGCGCCCCAGGCCCTCACCGGCCACGGGCCCGTCCCGCTCCGGTGGCTCGAGGGCGGCACGCCGGCGCAGCTGGTCGCCGGCACGACCTGGGGGGTGCCGTGGCCGCGCGGCGCTCTCAGCCCGGAGCAGACGTTCGCGCTGGTGTCGGAGACGGGTGAGTCCGTCCCGGTGCAGAGCTGGCCGACGGGGTGGTGGCCGGATGGATCCGTGAAGTGGACAGCTCACGCCGCGAGCGCAGCATCCGGGCGCGCCGCAGGCTACTCTCTGCAGCCCGGTTCGCCGGCGACGCCGTCGACAGCGATCTCGGTGTCGGAGAACCCGGGACGCGTCGTCGTCGACACCGGGGTCATCCGCGTCGAGTTCCCCAAGAACGGCGCGAACCTGGTGTCTTCGATCCGCCGCGGCGACACCGTCATCGCGGAGAGCGGCAGGCTCGTCGCCTCCCGTCAGGACCAGCCCGACACCGACGGCGCCGAGAAGGTCGCCCGCGAGCAGTTCCAGAGCCAGGTCACCGGTGTGAAGGTCGAGCAGAACGGTCCGGTTCGGGCCGTGGTGCGCGTCACGGGGAACCACAAGAAGGGCAACCGCACCTGGTTGCCGTTCGACGTCCGGTTCTACCTCTATGCGGGTTCCGACGGCGTGCGCGTCGTGCACAGCTTCGTCTTCGACGGGGACGAGACGAAGGACTTCATCACCGGCATCGGCTTCAGCTTCTCGGTGCCGCTGTCGGCGCAGCTGCACGACCGGCACATCCGGTTCGCCGGCGAGGCCGCCGGCGTGCTCGGCGAGGCCGTTCGCGGCATCACCGGGCTGCGCCGTGATCCGGGAGCTGCCGCACGCGCCGCGCAGATCGCGGGCACGTGGACCCCGGATCCCGCGACCTGGGACCAGCGCGTGACGTCGCGTCTGCAGTGGATCCCCGCCTGGGGCGACTACAGCCTCAGCCAGCTCACCGCCCACGGATTCGAGATCCGCAAGCGCACCAAGGCGGGGCACTCGTGGATCCGCGTGGACTCCGGCAAGCGGGCGCGAGGACTGGCTTATGTCGGGAGCCCCGGTGGCGGACTCGCCTTCGGCATGCGCAACTTCTGGCAGCTTCACCCGACCGAGCTCGAGATCTCGGGGGCGGCGACCGACAAGGCGACCGCCACGGCATGGATGTGGTCGCCGAAGGCCGAGGCGATGGATCTGCGGTTCTACCACGACGGCATGGCGCAGGACACGTACGCCAAGCAGCTCGACGCGCTCGAGATCACGTACGAGGACTTCGAGCCCGGCTTCGGATCGCCCTACGGCACCGCCCGCACCACCGAGCTGAGCTTCTGGGCGCTCGGCGCGACGCCGAGCGCGCAGGACTTCAGCGCGCTCGCCGATGCCAATGCGACGCCGCCGCTGCTCGTGAGCTCGCCCGAGCACAACCACTCCGCGGGGGTGTTCGGCTCGTGGGCGCCCGTGGACCGGTCGAACCTGAAGAAGATCGCCGTCGAAGACAAGCTCGCCTTCATGCACCAGCACTACGTCGCCCAGGTCGACCAGCGGTCGTGGTACGGGTTCTGGGACTACGGCGACGTGATGCACGAGTTCGACCGCGACCGGCACGTGTGGCGGTACGACATCGGCGGCTACGCGTGGGACAACTCCGAGCTGAGCACCGACATGTGGCTCTGGTACCACTACCTCCGGACCGGGGATGCCGCGGCCTTCCGCTTCGCCGAAGCCATGACCCGTCACACCGGAGAGGTGGACGTCTACCACCTCGGCAAGTACCGCGATCTCGGCACGCGCCACGGCATCATGCACTGGGGCGACAGTGCGAAGCAGCAGCGCATCAGCAACGCCGGGTACCGCCGCTTCTACTACTTCCTCACCGCGGACGAGCGCGTCGGAGACCTGATGAAGGACCTCGTCGACGCCGACAAGACCTTCCTCGTGCTCGACCCGGCCCGCAAGATCCGCAACGAGGTGTACGCCCCGCAGCCCGACGCCCTCGGCGTCTCGACCACCACGGACTGGGGCGCCCTCGCGCTCGCATGGCTGGCGGAGTGGGAGCGCAACGGCGACCCGGTCGCCCAGGAGAAGCTCGTCAACGGAGCCAAGACCATCGCCGCTCTCCCGAACGGCTGGTCGCAGGGCGGCGAGGTCCGCTACAACCTCGCCGACGGGAAGTTCACCGGCCCGAGCGAGAAGAGCGTCGAGGTCGGTTCGCTCGACTCGGTGTTCGGCCTCTTCGAGCTCATGGCCGAGCTCATAGAGCTGATCGACGACCCGGCCGTGACCGAGCAGTGGGTGAACTACTGCCGGCTCTACAACGGCACCTCGGCGGAGCAGATCACGATCACGGGGACGGCGTGGGGGAGCCAGAACCTGCGCCAGGCGTACTCGCGGGCGACCGCGTACGCCGCGCACAAGCTCGGCGACACCGCCCTGGCGCAGCGGGCGTGGCGGGAGTTCCGCACCGGCCACGCCGGATACCCGGAGGGGCTCGCGTTCACCGCGACCCGCATCGAGGGCCCGGCGGTGCTCAATCCCATCGACGAAGCGCCGTTCAGCACGAACGCCAGCGCCCAATACGGCCTCGCCGCCATCCAGAACCTCGCCCTCGTCGGCGATCAGATCTGAGCGGAGGGCCGTGGGAATGCTTGCGAACTTCGGAGGATGGCATCTGCTCCTGATCTTCGCGGTGGTGCTGCTGCTCTTCGGCGCGGCGCGGCTGCCCGCGCTGGCGCGGGGTGTCGGCCAGTCCGTGCGCATCCTCAAGCGCGAGACCAAGGACGACAAGCCTGCGACGGCGGAGCCCGGGGAAGGCGGCGCGGAAGGCCGCCGCGAGCCGCCGGCGCCGGACAGCGGCGCCGGCGCCGCCGCGGGGCTGGGCTAGGCTGGCGGCGTGCCCGAATCTCCCGACCGTCGACCTCGCGTGAGCGCCACCCGCATCGGCATCTGGGTCATCGCCGGTGCCATCGGGCTCTACATGGTCTTCAGCGGAGTGATCGGCGCACTGACGTCGGGAGGCTGACCGGACCGGCTCACGTCACGGAGCGCGGCGGAACATCGCTGAGGCCCAGCAGGAACCGCACGATCCCCTCGGCGGTTCCGTGAAGCTCCGGGCCCTGTCCCAGTCTCCAGTCGCCGTCCACCGCCACGACGGTGTGCCCCGAGATCGCTGCACGCCGGTCGAACGGCGCCGTCGCCGAGGCATGCATCGCGACGGCGCCCAGGGTGAGGGGCGCGACGCGCGCCGGGTCTTCCACGGCGTCACTGAGGACGAGGACGCCTCGGACGGCCCGGTCGAGCGCGGCGATCTTCTGCCTGTCGCCGGCCTCGATCACCTCTGCGGCCGTCTGCAGACCCTCCAGGGCGGTCGGAACGAGTTCCTTCTCGGGCAGTCCGGCATCGAGCGCGAACCGTCTGGCCAGCGCCTCGCTGTCGCCGTGGCCGGAGGACACGATGAGACGGTGCGCCTCGCGCACGACGGCGGCGACTTCGGCGCGGCGATCACCCGTGACGCCGGCCTCGTCACCGGGCCGACGCTGGCTCAGCGGCAGGTACCTCGCGAAATCCATCGATGCCCTCCTTGGCATGTGATGATGTGACACCAGAGCGTGGATGCACCTGGCTCGATGTGACTGTCACATCATCAGTCTGACGCAAACCCGCGCAGTTGTGCCAGTCTGTGTGTGACCGTACACACGCTTCGATGGAACTGACATGAGCGACGACGCCAGCGGCCGCCGGCCGAGCATCCGGGATGTCGCACGTCTGGCCGACGTGTCTTACCAGACAGTCTCCCGGGTGCTCAACGATCATCCGAGCGTCCGACCCGAGACGCGCGAACGCGTCAACCGGGTGATGGCCGAGCTCAACTACCGCCCCAACCAGGCGGCGCGCGCCCTGGTCACGAGCCGGTCCCAGACGATCGGCATCCTCGCGGCGTCGAGTTCGATGTACGGGCCGGCGTCGAGCATCGCCGCGATCGAGGCGGCCGCCCGCCTTCGGGGCTACTGGGTGAGCACGGCCAACATCGACCCGACCGATCCGAGCTCGATCCCAGAAGGGCTCGCGCACCTTCGCGCACAGGCGATCGAGGGGCTGGTCGTGATCGCACCACAGGTGCGGGTCTTCCGGGCGCTGGCCGCGCAGGCTCTCGAGATCCCCTACGTCACGCTCCAGTCCACCGACCTCGACGTCGCTCACATGCTGTCTGTCGACCAGGTCGCCGGCGCGCGGCTGGCGACGAAACACCTGATCAGCCTCGGACATCGGGGCATCTACCACCTCGCCGGCCCGCAGGACTGGATCGAAGCCGAGGCCCGCATGCGCGGGTTCCTCGACGAGCTGAGCTCGAGCGACGTGCCGACGACGGCGCCGATTCTCGGGGACTGGACCGCCGAGTTCGGCTACTACGCGGGCCGCGAGCTGCTGCGCGTGCGAGATTTCACGGCCGTCTTCTCGTCAAACGACCAGATGGCGCTGGGCTTCATCCACGCCGTGCGCGACGAGGGCCTCGATGTGCCGAGGGACATCAGCGTGGTCGGATTCGACGACATCCCCGAGGCCGCGCACTTCTGGCCGCCGCTCACCACCGTCCGGCAGGACTTCGCCGAACTCGGCCGCCGGTGCGTGGATCTGCTCCTCGGGCCGGCGGACTCGCTGCAGTCGCCCAGCCCTTCGACGATCGCGCCCGAGCTGATCGTCCGCGGTTCGACCGCGCCGGCCCTCTGAGCCCCGTTACGAACTCGAGACAATTCTGGCTTGACAATCCGAGCAGCCGTGTCGCTATAGTCATCTCGATGTGAACGGTCACACGCCGATCACACAGCCGAAGGCTTTCCAAAGAGGGAGACGGACTTGACGCACGGCAGAGACGCCGAGCTCCGCGAGCGGTACGTGAGCGGGGTGCGGACCGAGGTGGCGATCGCACGCATCCGCTCGGATGTCGCAGCGGCACACGCCGAGCTCGTCGTCGCCGGCGCCATCCACGCCGCGGGCGGCGCGGTGTCGGGCCGGATCCCCGGAGCAGACCTGTTCGTGGTCACGCCCGGCGACCTCCGCGTGAGCGATGTGGCGCCCGAGAACCTCGTCCTCTGCGATTTCGACGGCGCGGTCATCGCCGGCACGCCGGGCAGCAAGGGACGACCCCACGCCCAGGCCCCGCTGCACGCCGAGATCTACGCACAGTCGGACGCCGTCGGCGGGATCGTCTCGAGCGCGGCGCCGTACACGTCGGCATGGGCTGTGCGCGGCGAGCCGATTCCGTGCGCGATGGCGGCGATCGCCGAGGAGTTCGGCGGCCCCATCCCCGTCGCGCCCGGGGCCGGCCTCGACGCCGGCGCGGGTCGCGCGGTGTGCGACGAGCTCAAGGGCGGCAGCGCGCACGCCGTGCTCCTCCCGGCGCGCGGCGCCGTGGCCGTCGGAACCGACGTCGACGACGCGACCCGGGTGACGGCTTTCGTCGAGCAGGTCGCGCGCACGCTGCACCTCGCCCGCACCCAGGGCGCCGTGCGCCCGCTGCCGCAGGAGACGATCGACCGGCTGTTCGCCGCGCGTCACGCCCGGGCCACCGATCAGACGGACGCGCTGAAGGCCGCGCCCCGTCCCCAGACTTCCCCGTCGACAACTGAAAAACGCACCAAGACGAAGACGTCAATTTCGTGATGAAAGGAATCACAGTGAACGCAAAGAAGTTCGTATTCGCCGCTGTCGCGGCGGGCGCACTCCTCCTCTCGGGCTGCGCAGGCGGTGCCGGCGCAGGTGACGGCGGCGACGGCGGCGGTGACGGCGGCCTCATCGGCGTCGCGATGCCCACCAAGAGCTCGGAGCGCTGGATCGCCGACGGCGACGCCGTGAAGGCCGCGCTCGAGGACGAGGGGTACACCGTCGACCTGCAGTACGCCGAGGACGACATCCCCACGCAGGTCTCGCAGATCGAGAACATGATCACCAAGGGCGCGGAAGCCCTGATCGTGGCCTCGATCGACGGCACGACCCTGTCGGAGGTGCTGCAGACCGCGGCGGACGCCGACATCCCGGTCATCGCGTACGACCGCCTCATCAAGGGCACGGAGAACGTCGACTACTACGCGACGTTCGACAACTTCCTCGTCGGCCAGCAGCAGGCGTGGACGCTCCTGAACGGCCTCGGCCTGACCGACCTCGAGGGCAACCCGACCGACGGCGCCCCCGAGGGCCCGTTCAACATCGAGCTGTTCGCCGGATCGCTCGACGACAACAACGCCTTCTTCTTCTTCGACGGTGCGATGGACGTGCTCCAGCCGTACATCGACGAGGGCACGCTGGTCGTGGGATCTGGCCAGACCGACATCGAGCAGGCCGCCACGCTGCGCTGGGACGGCGAGACCGCCCAGAGCCGCATGGAGGACCTCCTCACGGCGAACTACTCCGACGGCACCCAGGTGGACGCGGTCCTCTCGCCCTACGACGGGATCTCGCGCGGCATCATCTCGGCGCTCACCGACGCCGGCTACTCGGTCGGCGACGAGTGGCCGATCATCTCGGGTCAGGACGCCGAGGTCGACTCGGTCAAGGCGATCCTCTCGGGCGAGCAGTACGCCACGATCTTCAAGGACACGCGTGAGCTCGCGAAGGTCGCGGCCGGCATGGCCGTCGCCCTGCTGAACGGCGAAGAGCCCGAGGTGAACGACACCGACACGTACGACAACGACGTGAAGGTCGTCCCGTCGTACCTCCTCGCCCCCGTCCCGGTCATCAAGGACAACGTCGAAGAGGCGCTCGTCGACACCGGTTACTGGACCAAGGAGGACCTCGGCCTCTGAGCCGGGGCATCCGTCCAGACACAGTCTCGGGGGGGGGGGGGGGGGACAACCCCCCCCCCCCCCCCCCCCACAAACAACCCCCCCCGGAGCCCCACAACGGGAGGGGGGCACC
>JAVBUG010000110.1:0-4009 GCA_031555515.1 Microbacterium sp.
AGACCGGCAAGGTCTTCGCCGAGGCGGACGTCGAGGTGAGCGAGGCCGTCGACTTCGCGAACTACTACGCCGCCACCGCGCGCGAGCTCGACCGCGTGAGCGGAGCCGTGTTCGAGCCGGCGCGCCTCACCGTGGTCACCCCGCCGTGGAACTTCCCGATCGCGATCCCCGCCGGCGGCGTGCTGGCGGCGCTCGCCGCGGGCTCGGGCGTGGTCTTCAAGCCCGCGCCGCAGGCCCGGCGCTGCGCGGCGGTCGTCGCCGAGGCGCTGTGGGAGGCGGGCGTTCCCCGCGACGTGCTCGCCCTCGTCGACATCGACGAGGGCGGACTCGGGCAGACCCTGCTGTCGCACCCCGACGTCGACCGCGTGATCCTCACGGGCGCGTGGGAGACCGCGACCCTGTTCCGCTCGTGGCGCCCCGACCTCCCGCTCCTCGCCGAGACGAGCGGCAAGAACGCGATGATCGTCATGCCGACGGCCGACCTCGACCTCGCGGCATCCGATCTCATCAAGAGCGCCTTCGGCCACGCGGGCCAGAAGTGCTCCGCCGCGTCGCTCGCCATCCTCGTGGGTCCGGTCGGCCACTCGCAGCGCTTCGCGCGTCAGCTGATGGATGCTGCGACCTCCCTGCGCGTCGGACCCCCTTCCGATCCGCTCAGCGAGGTCGGCCCGGTGGTCGAGGTGCCGCGCGGAAAGCTCCAGTGGGCCCTCACGACCCTGGACGAGGGGGAGTCGTGGCTCGTCGAGCCGAAGCGCGTGGACGCGGCGCCCGAGTACGACGGGCGGCTCTGGAGCCCCGGCATCCGCACCGGCGTGCAGCCGGGGTCGCGCTTCCACCGCGAGGAGTTCTTCGGCCCTGTCCTCGGCATCATGCACGCGTCGTCGCTCGCACACGCGATCGAATTGCAGAACGCCGTGGCCTATGGCCTCACCGCGGGGCTCTATACGCAGAACCCCGACGACCTCGCGCTGTGGCTCGACCGCGTCGAGGCGGGCAACCTCTACGTCAACCGCGGCATCACGGGTGCGATCGTGCAGCGCCAGCCGTTCGGCGGCTGGAAGCGTTCGTCGGTCGGCGCCGGCGCCAAGGCCGGCGGCCCGAACTACCTCGTCGGTCTCGGGCGCTGGCGCGCCACCTCCGGCGCTCCGGCGTCGGCGACGCTGCACCTGCGCGGGCTCGACACCCGCATCGTCGCCCTCATCGAGGCCGCCCAGCCGTCGCTCGACTACGAGGCGTTCGAGTGGCTCCGTCGCGGCGCCCTGTCGGACGCCATCGCGTGGGACCGAGAGTTCGGCCAGGTGAAGGACGTGTCGGGCCTCGGCGTCGAGCGCAACCTGTTCCGCTATCGCCCGATCCCGACGGTCGTGCTCCGCGCCACCGCCGACGCCTCCTGGCAGGCGGTGCTGCGCGTCGTCATCGCGGGCCTGCGCGCCGGATCGCGACTGACGCTGAGCGCGCCCGTGGGCCTCCCCGCCGCCGTGCGCCGCGTGCTGGCGGAGGAGGATGTCGCCGTGTTCGTCGAGACCGACGAGCAGTGGCTCGAGCGCCTCACCGCGGTCGACATCGTCGCGGCGGCCGCCGACGCCGACCCCGAGCCGCGGCCCGCGCGCGTGCGGCTCATCGGCCGGCCCGGGTCGGTCGCGGCGCTGCACACCCTCGTGGCGCAGGCGCTCGGCGGCGACCCCGACCTCGCGATCTACGACAACGAGGTGACCACCGCCGGCCGGCTCGAGCTGCTCCCGTTCCTCCACGAGCAGTCCGTGACGATCACCGCGCACCGCTTCGGCAATCCCGACCCCTGGAGCGAATCCGTCATCTGATGGACGCGGATGCCTCGGCCCGCGGCATCCGTCCTCCCATGCTCCCCGTCTCCGTCTCCGCTCGGCTCTCTCGGGGTCGTGTTCCCCGGGTTCGGGGCGCGATCTGTCCGTTGGGGCGTAGAACCTGCGCCCCAACGGAGGATCTGCGCCCCAAACCCGAAAGTGGGCCTCAGGCGGCGGGCACCCGGGGGAAGGCCGGCCGGGGAACGAGAGACGGACGGATGCCGCGGACCAGCAGGTACCCGACCATCCAGAGCTCGCCGACGGTGGCCGGGATCACGATGAGGTCCGCCGCCACGTCGGCCGCGCCGGGAAGGGCGGCCGAGAGCACCGCGTTGAGGACGTACCCCACGCCGCCCGCGACGAGGATCCAGCCGAGGACGCGGGGCATCCGTCCCGTCGACACCGCGAACCAGCCCATCGGGATGAGCCACAGGCCGAAGAACACGGCGCCGACCGTCCAGAACGCGTCAGCGACGACGCGCAGCAGGGACGCGGCATCCGTTCCCGCCAGGGTTGCGGGGTCGAGCGAGACCGCGAGCGCCGCGGTGAGCAGGGCGGCGCTGCCCAGCACGGCGAGGGCGTTGCCCATGCCGAAGGTCGCGACCGCGTAGGCGGCGACGGGCCGGTCTGCGCGGTAGAGGGCGAAGAACCCGACCGCGGCGAGCGACTGCGCGAGCACCACGCCGAGTTCGAGGACGATGCCGAGCTGCGCGTAGCCGAGGGACCCGCCGGCGAGGGGGCGCACGAGCAGGAAGCCGAGGCCGCCGAGCACGGCGAGGGCGAGGTAGGCGCCGCCGGTCCAGCGGGCGGTGCGGGTGAGCGAGGGCATGTCGATTCCTTCCGAGGCGGTGTGTAAAAGATTCTTGACACGCACGGTAGACCCGCCTATCTTCGGTGTCAAGAATCTTTTACACACCCCGGGAGGGGCCATGGTCTACGAAGAGCGCAACATCTGGGCGAGCCTCATCGTCAGCGTGATCGGCACGATCGTCTACGTCGTGATCGTGCTGCAGCAGGCCGACGGCGGTCCGCTCACCGAGGTGGACTGGGTGCCGATCATGCTGTGGGTCATCGGCGCCAGCATCGTCGGCGCGATCGTGCTGAGCATCGCGTGGGGCATCCTCGCGGGCATGTTCGACCCCGACGGGGTGGGCAAGAGCGACCAGCGCGACCGCGACATCGCGCACATGTCGACGCGCGTCGGTCAGGCGTTCCTCATCATCGCGGGGCTCGGCGTCCTCGTCCTGTGCGCGTTCGAGGCCGACTGGTTCTGGATCGCCAACACCATGTACTTCGGCTTCGCGCTGTCGTCGATCGTCGGCGGCATCGCGAGCGTCATCGCCTACCGCCGGGGGCTCGTCTGATGGTGAAGCCCACCAAGGTCCAGAACTCCATCCGCGCCGTGCGCGAGGCGGCGGGGATCACGCAGGCCGAGCTCGCGCGTCGGGTGGGCGTCACCCGGCAGACCCTCATCGCCATCGAGCAGGGCCGGTACTCGCCGACCCTCGAACTCGCCTTCCAGCTCGCCCGCGCCTTCGGCGTCGGGCTCGACGACCTCTTCGACTACCCGGAGGAATGACAGGTCCGAGACGCCTCCCGGGGCCGAGGCCCTGCGCACCGACTCGATGCCCGCGTGGACGCAGCATCGCTACGGCGAGGCCGACACTGTCGCGCTCGAGAACATCGGTGTGCCGGCGCCGCGGCGCGGCGAGGTGCTCCTGCGCCTGCGCGCGACAGGCCTCAACAACGGCGACGTCCGCGTCATGCGCGGCGAGCCTCTCCTCGTGCGCCTCGCGTTCGGCCTGCGTCGCCCGCGCCAGGCGGTGAGGGGGATGGATGCCGCCGCCACCGTCGCCGCGCTGGGTGAAGCCGTGACGGGCCTCGCGGTCGGCGACGAGGTGGTCGGCGAGCTGCCCGGCGGCGGTGGGCTGGCGGGGTACGCGGTGTGCCCGGCGTCGCGCCTCGTCGCCCGACCCGCCGAGCTCGACGCCGCGGTCGCCGCGAGCCTGCCGGTCGCGGGCGGGACGGCGTGGCAGGCGCTGCAGCTCGGAGGAGTGGTCCCCACGCCCCCTCCGCGCAGCGCCGGCGCCCCGCGCGGAGCCTCGGGGCGCGTGGGCCCAGCTGCGGCCGCGGGTGCGTCGCCGCAGCGGGTGCTCGTGATCGGAGCGTCGGGCGGGGTGGGCACG
>JAVBUG010000286.1:0-5767 GCA_031555515.1 Microbacterium sp.
AGCGCCTGCCCCGAGGCGGCGCGCAGCGCCGCCTTGCGCCGCTCCGCGGCGGGGAGCTGCCCGGTGAGGAGGGTCGGCATGAGCTCGGGGGCGAGCTGGGGACCCAGCATCCGTGCGATCGACCGCACATGCTGCGCCGCAAGCACCTCCGTCGGCGCGATCAGCGCCGACTGGCCACCGGACTGCGCGACCTGCAGCATCGCCCTCAGCGCGACCAGCGTCTTTCCGGAGCCGACCTCGCCCTGGACGAGGCGGTTCATGGGCCAGTCGCCTTGGAGGTCCCGCGCGACGTCGTCGCCGACCGTCACCTGGTCGGGCGTACGCGGGAACGGCAGCGCTGCGTCGAACCGCTCGAGAAGGGCTCCGGGCGCGCGCCTGGTCGCCGAGAGCGCGCGCACGAACTGCCGTTGCTGAAGCAGTGCCACCTGCAGGACGAAGGCCTCCTGCATGCGCAGCGTCGCGCGAGCGGGCTCGATCTGCTCGAAATCGTCGGGGCGGTGGATGCGCTCGATCGCGCTCCGGGCCGCGATGAGGCCGTGCCGTACGCGCAGCTCGTCGGTGAGCGGCTCGGGGACCTCGCCGAGACCGTCGAGGACGAGCTCCACCGTCTTCTGTATCTGCCAGCTGGCGACCGTGCTGGTGGCGGGATAGATCGGGATCGGCAGATTGGCGTTCGCCTGCACCTTCATCCGCGCCGTGTCGACGTCTTCGAAGAGCTCGTAGTCCGGGTGGGCGAGCTGCTGCGCACCCTTGTAGATGCCCACCTTGCCGGCGAAGATCCCCTGCCTGCCGGGCTGCAGGTCGCGCACGCGCCACGACTGATTGAAGAACGTGAGCGACATCTCGCCGTTGCCGTCGCTGATCACGACCTCGAGCAGGGACCCGTTCCGGTTCTTCATGCGTCGTTCGCTCACGCGTCGCACCTCGGCGACGATCGTCACGGGCTCACCGAGCGGCAATGTCGAGATCGGCGTCAGCTCGCCGTGACGGGCATAGCGGCGGGGATAGTGGACCAGAAGGTCGCCGACCGTCTTCATGCCGAAGGCACGCTCGAGCGCAGCAGCCGTCTTTCCGCCGATCGCGCCGCCGAGGCTCGAGTCGAGGGTGAAGGAGGCCACGCCACGAGTCTAGGAGCGACCGGCGACGTCGCGTGCGTCGGCGCCGAAGTCGTCCGAGCGGAGGACCGTTATCGTGAGAGGGTGACGCGCATCATCGCCGGCCGTGCGGGCTCGCTCATGCTCGACGTGCCGGACGCCGGCACCCGGCCCACGAGCGACCGCGTGCGCGAATCGCTCTTCGGAGCGCTCGAGTCAGCAGATGCTCTGCGCGGTGCCGCGGTGCTGGACCTCTATGCCGGCTCGGGAGCGCTCGGGCTCGAGGCGGTGAGCCGGGGCGCATCGTCCGCCGACCTCGTCGAGAAGTCGCCGCGGGCGGCGACCGTCGTGCAGCGCAACGCGAGCCGGGTGGCGAAGGCCGTGGGGACGGATGCCGCGATCCGCGTGCACCGCGCGTCGGCCGACGCCTTCCTGCGCTCGGCGCGCGGGCCGTTCGACCTGGTGTTCCTCGACCCGCCCTACGACGTCGGCGAGACCGAGCTGTCGTCGACCCTCGCTCTGCTCGTCGCCCAGCTTGCGCCCGGGGCTGACGTCGTCATCGAACGCGCCGCCCGATCGCCCGAACCGAGCCTGCCCGACGGTCTCGTCGCCACACGCTCGAAGCGCTACGGCGACACGGCGATGTGGTGGGCGACCACCGCCGACTGATCGACGGGATCACCCTCCCAGACGTGGGTGCCGTCGAATCCGACGTCCCGCGTCAGCCGCAGGTGACCCGCCGCGCCGACCTCGAGGCGGAACGTGGCCGCGTCGCCGAGCAGCCGCACGTCGGCCCGGAACGTCTCCTCCTGCCAGCCGCCCGACACCGCGACCCTGTCGCCGTACCAGAAGCGGTCCGCCCCCGGATCGGGCGGGAACGTCGCGGCCGACCACACGCCGGGCACACACGGCAGCACCGAGCCGTCGATCTCGAGAAGCCCGTCGCTCACGCGGATGCGGCGGAGCGGGCCGTCGTAGTCGTAGCAGACCTCGCCGCCCCGCCGCTCGCCGTCGATCGCAGGGATCGGCGTCGTCTCGCCGAGGTCGACCGGGTGCTCTTCCGTGTCGAACGCCGGCAGCAGGGCATCCCAGATCGCGTCGAGCGGGGGCTGCATGTCGGGCACTCCCCCGGTGATCGCGACGACGGCGTCGAACTCGGGGATCACCACGACGTACTGGCCGAACGCGCCGTCACCGCGGTACGCGCCGTGGCGGCAGCGCCAGAACTGGAACCCGTACCCCTGGCTCCAGTCGCCGACGCCCGGGCTGTTCGCCACCTGACGGCTCGTCGCCGCGTCGATCCATTCGGCCGGAACGAGCTGCGTTCCCTCCCACGACCCGCGCTGCAGCAGCAGCTGGCCGAACACGGCGAGCTCCTCCGGGCGGATGGACAGCCCGAACCCGCCGGCGTCGACGCCCGCGGGACTCTGCTCCCACTCGGGTGCGTGGAAGCCGAGCGGATCGAACAGGCGCGGCTTCAGGTAGTCGAGGAGTCGCTCGCCGGTGAGCGTCTGGACGATCTGCGACAGCAGGTGCGTGGCAGGGGTGTTGTACATCCAGTGCGTGCCCGGCTCATATCGCAGTTCGGCGGCGAGGGCGGCCCGCGCCCAGTCCTCGACGTCGAACGGCGGCTCGACGGCGTGGCCCGTCGTCATCGTCAGCAGATGCCGCACCTGGAGCGCCGCGAGGTGCGCGGACGGCCGCTCGGGGGCGAGTGCGGGCAGCAGGTCGACCACGAGGTCGTCGATCGAGAGCCTGCCCTCGTCGACCGCGAGCCCGACGGCGATCGACGTGAAGCTCTTGCTCACCGAGTACATCGCGGTCGGCAGCTCCCGCTCGTACGGCGCCCACGTCGCCTCGGCGATGACGTGGCCGTGGCGCACGACGGTCAGCGTGTGGAGGTGCGAGAGACCGTTCAAGGCGCCGATCAGGCACGAGATCGCGGCGGACGGCACGGCCTGACGCTCAGGCGTCGAGCGGGGAAGCAGCAGTGTCACGGTGTCAACGTAGCGGACGCCGCCGACAGCGGATCATCCCGTGCCGGCATCCCAGTCGCGGTACGGATCCCAGCCGTCGCGACCGTCGTGGGGCCGGCCGTCGACGAGCACGGCATCGTCGCCGCGCGGCTGCACCATGCCGACGCGGACGAACCCGTGCGGCAGCGGCCGGTCCGCGGGGAAGGTTGCGAGCAGCGCGTGATCCTCTCCCCCGGCCAGGGCGGAGGCGACGTCGGATCCGAGCAGCGCCGACTCGAGGGCGATCGTGACATCGGATGCCGCGGCCATGCGCGAGGCGTCGAGCACGAGGCCGTCCGACACGTCCATCATCGCGGTCGCTCCGGCGTCAGCGGCCTCGGGGCCGAGCCACACCGGCGGCGACGGACGCAGCTGCGCCACCAGGTCGGCGAGCTCCGCGGGCTCGAGGAGGCTCTCGTCGACGGGGATCGGGTGGTGCGCAGCATCCGTGAACCGCTCGAAAAGGATGCCGAGCCCCCGTGCCGCGCGTCCCAGTTCGCCGGCCACCGCGACCAGGTCGCCGGCCTCGGCCCCTGAGCGCAGGACGGGCTGACGACCCGCGAGCGCGCCGAGGGCGGTGACCGCGATCGTGAGGGTGTCGGACACCGTGAGGTCGCCGCCCTCGACGCGGCAGCCGGGCGCGAGGTCGCGGCAGGCGGCGCGCAGCCCGTCGGCGATGCCGGTGACGAACGAGAGGCGGGTCGCATCGGGCATCGCGAGGGCCACGAGCAGCGTGGTGGGCGTGGCGCCCATGGCCGCGACGTCCGCGAGGTTGACGGCGGCAGCCTTGTAGCCGAGATCGAACGCGCTCGACCATGCGAGGCGGAAGTCCGGACCGTGGACGAGCGTGTCGACCGTCGCCACCACGCGGCCGTCGGCGGCGGCGATCACGGCCGCGTCGTCGCCCGGGCCGACGAGGGCGTTCGACTCGCCCAGGCGTTCGAGGATGGCGCGGAGGATGCGCCCCTCGCTGAGCTCGCCCACCGTCGGATCCCTGCGCTCGTCGCCCACACGACCACGCTACCGGTGCCGACGTCGCCCGCCGCGCCCCCGGGTTAGCCTGGAAGGGTGCGTGCTCTCCCCTCTCTCGTCGCGTTCGGACTCACGATCGTGGCGGCTGTCGGGCTGACGGGCTGCACCACGACCGTCGACCTCGACCCGGCGCCGTCGGCGAACGACTCGCTGTGCGCGGAGGTGACCTCGCGCCTGCCGGGGTCGGTCAGCGGCCAGGCGCGCCTGTGGACCGACGCGCAGGCGACCGGCGCGTGGGGCGCACCCGGAGACTCGAAGGTGCTGCTGACGTGCGGCGTCGAGCCGCCGGGACCGACCACGCTTCCCTGCCAGGACGTCGCGGGTGTCGACTGGATCATCGACGACTCCGATGCCCCGCGATTCCGCGTGACCACGTTCGGCCGCACCCCCGCCGTGGAGATCTACCTCGACACCACCGCCGACGAGAACGGCGACGGAGTGTCGAGCCGCGACGTGCTCGACGCGCTGTCACCCATCGTGGGCGTGCTCCCCGTCGACGGCGAGTGCACGCAGCGCGGCGAGGAGACCCCCGCGCCCTGACGCTCGGCGAAGGCGCCGCTCAGCGGGCGGCGCGCATCCCGACCGGCTGCGCCGCGCGCTCGAGCGCGGTGTCAATGAGCTCCGTGATGAGCTCGGGGTACGACATGCCCGACGCGATCCAGCACTTGGGGAACATCGAGATCGGCGTGAACCCCGGCATCGTGTTGAGCTCGTTGACGTACAGTCCGTCCGCAGCGAGGAAGAAGTCGACACGGGCGAGTCCCTTGC
Source organism: Microbacterium sp. (assembly GCA_031555515.1). Classification (GTDB taxonomy): domain Bacteria; phylum Actinomycetota; class Actinomycetes; order Actinomycetales; family Microbacteriaceae; genus Microbacterium. The sequence goes on from JAVBUG010000286.1 coordinate 4,910, forward strand.
CGTCGACGGCCTGGAACGCACGGATGCCGAGCTCCTGGATCGCCGCGATCTCACCGTCGGTCAGGTCGGCGGGGCAGACCACCTCGGCGCCGTCGCCGCCGAGGTACTTTCCCTCGAAGTGGTAGAACTCGCGGCTCGTGAGCACGATCTCGCCGGGCAGCGACGCACGCGGGGCGGCGCCCCCGCGTCCCTCGAGGATCGCGACCTCGACCTCGCGACCGACGATCGCCGACTCGATGAGCACCTTGTCGTCCTCGGCGAACGCGAGGGCGAGCGCCGCATCGAGCTCCGAGGCGTCGTGGACCTTGGAGACGCCGACACTCGACCCGGCGCGCGCAGGCTTCACGAAGGACGGCTGCCCGAGGGCCGCAGCATCCGCTCGCACACCCTCCGGATCGCGCTCCCAGCGCTCCTGCGTCACGGTGACCCAAGGCGAGACGGGCACGCCCGCCGCCTGCAGGACGATCTTCATGAAGTGCTTGTCCATGCACAGCGCCGAATCGAGCACGCCACCGCCCGCGGACGGGATCTCGAGCGTGTCGAAGAAGCCCTGGATGGTGCCGTCCTCGCCGTGCACCCCGTGGAGGATCGGCAGCACGACGTCGAGCGCGCCCAGGTCGTCGACCGTGCCGTCGGCACGGCGCACGCGAAGTTCCCGCTCGCCGACCTCGGGCCACAGGATGCGGGTGCCGTTGTCGACGACCTCGGGAAGCCTCTCCGCGTCGAGCGCGAACTTGCCGGGGTCGTCGTCCTCGAGGACGAACACGCCGTCGCGGGGGGTGGCCACCGGGGGGACCCGGGCGAGGTGAAGGGGGCTCGCCCGCCCCACCCCCCCCCCCCCGGGGGGACAGATGGAGT
>JAVBUG010000051.1:0-7208 GCA_031555515.1 Microbacterium sp.
GATGCCGGTGCTGAAGCCCCTGCACGAGGCCGCCGGCCTCGAGCGCCTCATCGTGAGCACCTACCAGGCCGTGTCGGGATCGGGCCTCGCCGGAGCGCAGGAGCTGCTCGGCCAGGTCGAGGGCGTCCTCGCCCAGGGCGACACGCTCCGCCTCGTGCACGACGGATCCGCCGTCGACTTCCCCGAGCCCGAGAAGTACGTCGCGCCGATCGCGTTCGACGTCATCCCGTTCGCCGGGAACCTCGTGGACGACGGTGACAACGAGACCGACGAGGAGAAGAAGCTCCGCAACGAGAGCCGCAAGATCCTCGAGCTCCCCGACCTCCGCGTCGCGGGCACCTGCGTGCGCGTCCCGGTCTTCACCGGCCACTCGCTGTCGATCCACGCGGAGTTCGCGCGCGACATCACGCCCGAGCGCGCGTACGAGATCCTCGCGTCGGCGCCGGGCGTCGTCGTCGAAGAGGTCCCGACGCCGCTGCAGGCGGCCGGCAACGACCCGAGCTACGTCGGCCGCATCCGCGCCGACCAGTCCGCGCCCGAGGGCAAGGGCCTCGTGCTGTTCATCTCCAACGACAACCTCCGCAAGGGCGCCGCGCTCAACGCCGTGCAGATCGCCGAGGTCGTCGCCGCGAACCTCGGCGTCACCGCCTGACGCTTCACGCGCAGCGCTTCGAAGCGGACGGTCCCCACGCCCCCTCCACGCGCCGCTGGCGCGTCGCGCGGAGCCTCCGGGCGCGTGGGCCCAGCTGCTCCCCGCAGCATCCGTCCGCTTGTCGTTCCGGCAAGAACCGCAGGATTTTCGGCGTGAAGACCCGGTCCCGGTCTGGGGTGCTTTCACGCGGAACTAGAATCGTCTGGTGACCGCAACGCCCGCTGAGAACCACGCCGACCACCACTCCCACGTCGAGACCGTCGACGTGCTGCTGATCGGCGGCGGGATCATGAGCGCGACGCTCGGCACCCTGCTCCCGGAGCTGCAGCCCGATCTCAAGATCGCGGTCTTCGAGCGGCTGAGCGATGTCGCGCTGGAGAGCTCGAACGCGTGGAACAACGCCGGCACCGGCCACGCGGCCCTGTGCGAGCTGAACTACATGCCCGAGGGCAAGGACGGCTCGGTCGATCCCGCCAAGGCGATCTCGATCAACGAGCAGTTCCAGCAGAGCCGGCAGCTGTGGTCCTCGCTCGTCGAGGCCGGCGTGCTCGACGCTCCGTCGACGTTCATCAACTCCGCACCGCACATGACTTTCGTTCGCGGCGAGAAGGACGTCGCGTACCTCAAGAAGCGCTACGAGGCCCTCAAGGACGAGCCGCTCTTCGCAGGCATCGAGTACAGCGAGGACTCGCGCGTCATCAACACATGGGCGCCGCTGCTGATGCAGAAGCGACGCAAGGGCGAGCCGTTCGCGGCGACGCGTGTGCCTGCCGGCACGGATGTCGACTTCGGTGCGCTGACCCGCCAGCTGGTCGACCGGCTCGCCGAGAACGGCGCCGACGTGCGCACCAACACCGAAGTGAGGAAGCTCAAGCGTCTGGCCGACGGCACCTGGAGCGCGAAGTACCGTCGCACCATCGGCCGCACGCCCGGCGAGATCCGCGCGAAGTTCGTGTTCGTGGGCGCCGGCGGCTGGGCGCTCAAGCTGCTGCAGCGCTCCGGTATCCCCGAGATCTCGGGCTACGGTGTGTTCCCGATCGGCGGACAGTTCCTCAAGACCTCGAACCCCGCGGTCGTGGCGCAGCACAAGGCGAAGGTGTACTCGCAGGCCTCGGTCGGCGCGCCGCCGATGTCGGTGCCCCACCTCGACACCCGCGTCGTGGACGGCGAGGCGTCGCTGCTGTTCGGCCCGTTCGCGACGTTCAGCCCGAAGTTCCTGAAGACCGGCTCGTGGTTCGACATCGTCGGCCAGGTGCGGCCCGGCAACCTCGGCCCGATGCTCAAGGTCGCGTGGGACAACCCCAGCCTCATCACCTACCTCGTGGGCGAACTGCTGAAGAACCACAAGAAGAAGGTCGACAGCCTCCGCACCTTCATGCCCACCGCGAAGGACGAGGACTGGACGCTCATCCAGGCCGGCCAGCGCGCGCAGGTCATGAAGAAGGACCCGGAGAAGGGTGGCGTGCTGCAGTTCGGCACCGAGGTCGTCACCGGCGCCGACGGCACGATCGCCGGCCTGCTCGGCGCTTCGCCGGGCGCCTCGACCGCGGTCTCGATCATGCTGGGCCTGCTCAAGACCTGCTTCCCCGACCGCATCGACGCATGGGAGCCGCGCCTGCGCGAGCTCATCCCGAGCTACGGCGACACGCTCAACGCGCGGCCCGAGGTCGCTCGCGAATCGCTCGGCGAGACCGCCGAAACGCTGGCGCTCACCGCCTGATCCGTCGCGGTCCGCCCTCCGGTGTCGGGGCGTGCGGGCCCTGCACCCCTAGGGTGGGTGCATGTCGGTGTCACGGCGCGGATGGCGTCACTGGGGGATCGCCGCCGGGGCGTTGGTCGCGCTCGTCGTCGCGGGGGCCATCACGCTCGGCGTCGTGAGTGCGTCTGCGGCTCCCGCGGCGATCGCGGCGCGGGGAAGCGAACGCGCCGCGGTCCTGAATGCGGTGGCCGCAGCATCCGTCGACGACTTCACGTTCGATTCGTTCGAGGCCGACTACTGGCTCGTGCGCGGCGCGGGCGAGCGCAGCCGTCTGCTCACGACCGAGACGATCGTGGCGCGCTTCCCTGATTTCGACCAGAACAAGGGGATGGTGCGGGCGCTGCCCGTCGTCGACAGCGGGCTGGACCTCGGCACCGTGGTCTACACGGTGACCGGTGCCGACGGCGCGGCGATCCCCTGGTGGACCGAGCGCGACGGCGACTGGATCTACGTGCTCACCGGCGACGACTCGTACGTGCACGGCCCGCAGACCTACGTCATCACGTACGAGATGAGCGACGTCGTGCTGCGCTACGGTGACACCGCGGCCGACGAGTTCTACTGGGACACCGTCGGCACCGACCACGCGCAGCCGTTCGACGTCGTCACCGCCGACGTTCATGTGGCGACGGATGCTGCGGCCGGCCTCCTCGACGGGCGCGCGTTCTGCTACACCGGGCCGCAAGGGTCGACGGAGCAGTGCGCGATCGAGCGCGCGGCGGAGCCGGCGTCGCTGCCGGACGCCGTGCAGGCGTGGGCGCAGGCCGTCGGCGCGTCGGCCATGAGCGCGGTGACGTTCACGGCCGGCGACCAGGGGATCGGCCCGTACGAGAACGTGACAGTGGCGCTCGGCTTCGAACAGGGCACCTTCGCGGCGCTGAGCCCGCCTCCGCCGCCCCCGTACCCGTGGTGGCTCTGGATCCTCCCGGCGCTCGCGCTGCTGTCGGGCATCGGCGGTCTGGTGTTCGTGCTCGTCGTGAAGGCCGCCGCGCACCGGAATCCCGACCGGTCGCCGGTGATCGTGCAGTACACGCCGCCCGAGGACGAGTCGCTGACCCTGTCGGCCGGGGTGCTCGACGCCCCGGAGCGAGCGCTGGCCGCACACGTCGTCGACCTCGCGGTGAAGGACGCCGTCGAGATCCGGGCGACCGGCGACCGGCAGGATGCGGACGACTTCGAGGTCGTGCTGCGCGACACCGCGGGGCTCGACAGTGACGAGCGCCGCATCGTCGACACGCTGTTCGGCCGCAAGGCCGAACCCGGCGCTGACGTGGACCTCGGCGCGTTCGCCCGCAAGCCCCCGTCGCGCGCCGTCACCTACGTGCGGCGGATCGACGAGTTCACCGTACAGCGCGGGTATCGCAGCAAGCTGCCGGGCTGGATCACGCTGCTGCGCGGCTTCCTCCAGTTCGCGGGGCTGCCGCTCGCGATGCTCCTGATCTTCTTCGCCGACGGCGCGTTCGTAGTGCTCGACCCCCTCGGGCAGCTCGGGAACGTCATCTACTTCGCCGCGCTGGGGAGCGCGTTCTTCGCGTTCATCGGGCTGCCGTTCTTCTCGCTTCCGAAGTCGGTGCTGACCGTCGCGGGCGGCATGCACAAGACCTATCTGGAGGGCATCCGCGAGTATCTGCAGCTCACGGAGGAGGATCGGTTGCGCGCGGCCCAGTCGCCGCAGACCGCCGATCTCGTGTCGTCAGGGCGTCGCCCTTACGGCGACGCGCCGGGCGCTGCGGGCGCGTCGGTCGTCAACCTCTACGAGCGGCTGCTGCCGTACGCGGTCCTGTTCGGGATGGAGCGCGAGTGGGTGAACGTCATCCGGGCGGCAGGAGCCGTCGAGGTCGCCTCGCAGCTCGCGCTGTTCGACGCGGTGACCTCGCGCTCGCTCTCCGACGCGTCGTCGTCGATCGGACGGCTCGCTGCCACCCCGGTGTCGCGGCCGGGATCCTCGTCGAGCTCGTCCTCGAGCTCGAGCTGGTCGTCCTCGGGCGGATCCTCCGGCGGCGGGTTCTCGGGCGGCGGAGGCGGCGGGGGTGGCTTCGGCGGGCGCTGACCCGACCACCGACTACGCTCGATCCGTGGCCAAGCTCTACTTCCGCTACGGGGCGATGAACTCCGGCAAGTCGACATCGCTCCTGCAGGCCGCATACAACTACGAGGAGCGCGGACAGCACGTGCTGCTCGCGAAGCCCGCCATCGACACCAAGGGCGCCGACCAGATCGACAGCCGCCTCGGGGTCAAGCGCACGGTCGACTTCCTGGTGCGTCCCGACGACGACATCCGCGCGCTGTTCGCCGAGCACCGCGCGCGGGTGAAGGCGGAGGCGGCCGACACGCTCGTTCCCGAATCCGACGAGCACGAGGTCGACGTCGCGTGCCTGCTGATCGACGAGGCGCAGTTCCTCACCCGCGAGCAGGTCGACGACCTGCTGCGCATCGTCGTGTTCGACGGCGTGCCGGTGCTGGCCTACGGCATCCGCACCGACTTCCAGACCCAGGCGTTCCCCGGCTCGGCCCGCCTGCTCGAGCTCGCCCACAGCCTCGAGGAGCTCAAGACCATCTGTCGCTGCGGACGCAAGGCGCTCTTCAACGCCCGCCTCGTCGAGGGCCGGTTCGTCTTCGACGGCGACCAGGTGGCGATCGACGAGCTCACCGCGGACCGCGTCACGTATGAGTCGCTGTGCGCCGAGGACTACCTGCGCGCATCAGGCGGTCGTCTGGAGTGAAGTCGCTGACGCGGCCTCGGGTCAGGCCGTCTCGGGTGTGCGTCGGCGCCGGCGGGGGAGCGGGATCAGCATCGACGTTGTGCGCTGGTACTCGCGGTAGGCCGGGTACTTCGACGCCGAGATCGACTCGGTGAACACCGTCGAGCCGACGAAGAGGATCGTCAGCAGCGCTGCGCCGGCGATCGTCCAGTTGAGCCAGCTGCCGCCGTCGGCGACGAGCGCCGCCGCGCCGAGTGCGTAGAACGCCCACCACTGCGCCTGCTCGAAGAAGAAGTTCGGGTGCCGGCTGTAGGCGAAGAGCCCTGTGGTGACGAAGCCGGGTTCGAGGGTGCCGCCCGCCGCCTTCTTGGCCTGGTGGAACCTCCACTGCTGCTGATCCGCCACGGTCTCGCCGACAAGGAACGCGGCGAAGAGCACCGCGAACGCGGCATCCCATCCGGTGAACGGAACGGGATGCTGCCACGCGATGTACGCCGGAAGCGAGATGAGCACGAGCAGCGCGCTTTGGAACAGCACGATGAAGAAGACGTTGAACAGCTGGAACTGCCGGCGCGACATGCGGCCGCGCAGGATCGCCCACCGGTAGTCCTCCATGCCGGTGTAGCCGCCTTTGCGCGCGAAGTTGAAGGTGAGTCGCGCGCCCCACGCCGTGACCAGCAGTGCCATCACGACGAGCCGCGTCGCATCGACGCCCGCGATGAGCGCGGCGACGGTGAAGATCCAGACGTAGATCACCGGCACGATCGACCACAGCCGGTCGATCCACGACGTCTCGTTCGTGACGAGCGAGGTGATCCAGCAGAACGCGGCAGCGACGCCCGCGACGATGAGGACGAGGAGGAGGGGGTCCATGGGGTCAGCGTAGTGGGCCGCGCGGACACGCGGCGTCATTCGGGTTGTCTGTGGTCCGACCACACGCTATCGTGGTCAGACCACACCGTGCCTTTCAACGACGGAAGGCGCCGGATCCGACATCGACGAGGAGATCCGTGGCAGGCACCCCGACTCCGCCCGCGCTCGCGCCGGCGCGCGCATGGCGCGTCGTGCTCGAGACGATCGAGACCGATCTCCTCGACGGCACCCTCACTCCCGGCGACCGGCTCGCGCCCGAGCGTGAGCTCGCCGCGACGCTCGGCGTCGGGCGCTCCAGCGTTCGCGAAGCGCTGCGTGTGCTCGAGGTGATGGGCCTCATCCGCACCGGCACCGGATCGGGACCGACCTCCGGCGCCATCATCATCGCGACGCCCGAGGGCGGCATGTCGGCGCTGCTGCGGCTGCAGGTCGCCGCGCAGGGGTTCCCGTTCGACGATGTCGTCGCCACCCGCCTCGTGCTGGAGTCGGCCGTCGTCGACGCGCTCGCGGGCGACCCGGCGCGCTCGACCGCTCAGGCGCGGGAGGTGCTCGACGCGATGGACGCCGACGACCTCACCGCCCCCGAGTTCCTCGCCCTCGACGCGCAGCTGCACCTCGCCCTCGCCGAGGCCTCCGGCAATGTCGTCATCGCGGCGATGATGGCGGGCCTGCGCACGGCGATCGAGTCGTACGTGCAGGCGGGCGCTGCGGGCATCTCCGAATGGGATGCTGCGGCCGACCGCCTGCGCGACGAGCACCACGCGATCCTCGACGCCGTCGACGCGGGCGATCCCGCGCTCGCCCGCACCCTCGTCCACGACCACATCGTCGGCTACTACGCAGCGGCGGGTCTCGCCCGCTCGACCGCCGCCCGCACCCAGATCTGACCCATCGGAGAGGTACTCATGGTCACCCGCCAGTTCCCGAACCCCAAGGAGCTCCTCGAGCTCATGCAGTTCAAGAAGCCCGAGCTCGACGGCAAGAAGCGCCGCCTCGAGTCCGCGCTCACGATCTACGACCTGCGCGACATCGCGAAGCGCCGCACGCCGAAGGCCGCCTTCGACTACACCGACGGCGCGGCCGAGGGCGAACTGTCGCTGTCGCGTGCCCGCCAGGCGTTCGAAGACATCGAATTCCACCCCGACGTGCTCCGCCCGGCCGAGAACGTCGACATGTCGACCGAGATCCTCGGCGGCCCGTCGGCGATGCCGTTCGGCATCGC
>JAVBUG010000121.1:0-4426 GCA_031555515.1 Microbacterium sp.
TCGATGATGTGCTGCCAGAGGTTGGCGCGGCTCTGCGGGTCGAGTCCGGTCGAGGGCTCGTCGAGGAACAGCAGCGGCGGCGCGTGCATGAGGCCCAGCGCGACGTCGAGCCGGCGCTTCTGTCCGCCCGACAGCTGCTGCACCGACCGGGTCGCGAAGCCCGCGAGGTCGAGCGACTCGATGAGCTCGTCGGCCCGCGTCCGCGCCGCAGCCTTCGACATGCCGTAGAACGCACCCTGGCTGAGCAGCTCGTCGCGGGCGCGCTGCGAGAAGCTGCCGCTCGTGAGCTGGCCCACGTAGCCGATGCGCGCGCGGACTTCGGCGGGCTGCTTCAGGATGTCGAACCCGACGACCCGTGCGGTGCCCGACGTCGGCGGGATGAGGGTCGTGAGCATACGCAGGCTTGTCGACTTGCCGGCGCCGTTGGGTCCGAGGAACGCGACGAGCTCGCCGCGCGCCACCTCGAACGCGAGGTCGGTGACGGCCTCGACGGTCTTGCCTTTCACGGTGAAGCGCTTGGTCAGACCCTGCGCTTGGATGATCGATTCGTTCGCCATGCCCCCAAGCTAGGAGCGGATGCGGACAGATCCTGTCCGCGATTCATGAGATTCTTTTCGCATGTCCGATACGACGACCCGAGCCCTGTCGCTGCTCAACCTGCTCCAGACCCACCGGCACTGGCCGGGGTCCGAGCTGGCCGATCGGCTGGGCGTCACCGAGCGCACGGTGCGGCGCGACGTCGAGCGGCTGCGTGACCTCGGCTACCGCATCGAGTCGATCCCCGGTGCGGCGGGCGGCTACCGCCTCGAGGCCGGCAGCGCCGTGCCACCCTTGCTGCTCACCGATGAGGAGGCCGTGGCGATGGCGATCGGGCTGCGGGTGGCAGCATCCCAGCGACTCGTGAGTGGTCCCGAGACGACCATCACCGCTCTCGCGAAGCTCGAGCAGGTGCTGCCCGCTCCGCTGCGCCGCCGCGTCGCCGCACTGGCCGAGACCGTGCAGCCCGCCGGACTCAACGCCGGCGCCGCCGTGTCGGGTGAGGTGCTCGGCGAACTCGCCCTCGCCACCCGCGACCACGAGCGCGTGCGCTTCACGTATACCGCGGCGTCGGGTGAGGTCACGCACCGCCGCGTCGAGCCGCACGCGCTCGCGCCCGCCGACCGGCACTGGTACCTGCTCTGCTGGGACCTCGACAAGGACGACTGGCGCACCTTCCGTGTGGACAGATTGGCGGATGTCGCGCACACGCGCGTGCTGTTCGAGCCGAAGCCGTTGACCCCCGAGCAGGTCGAGGAGTTCATCTTCGTCGCACGCTCGTGGGTGCGGCAGGCGGTCGAGGCCGACGCGGTGATGGAGCTGCCGTTCGACGAGATGCGCGAGTACTTCGGCCAGTGGGGCCAGGGCGCGACGGCCGAGGACGCGACGCACACGCGCTGGCCGGTCGGTGGTTCGGACTTCCGCGAGACGATGTACGGCCTGACCTGGATTCCCGCGGGCGTCGAGTACACGACCGACCTCCCGTCGCCCGCGCGCGAGGAGTTGCGCGAGACGCTGGAACGGATGCTCCGTGCCCTCGACGCTCCCGCCCCGCCGGTGCCGCCCCACCGGGCGGCTGAGCGGGAGCGTCAGCTGCCGGCGTAGCTCGGAGACCCGTCGCGTTTCGACTTCGGGCGCCAGAGCGCCCTTCGCTCAACGACCGGGGGCTCGTTGAGCGAGCCTGCGAGTCGACCGGGGGTCAAGGTTCCGCTCGTTGAGCGAGCTTGCGAATCGAAACGCCGGAGCTCGGCGCACGACCCTGGCGCGCAGCATCCATCCCCCGCCAACCGGAGAACCCCTCAATAGGCTGACCCTATGGAGTTGGGGATCTACGCGGTCATCGCCGTGGCGGTCATCGTGGCGGTCGCCGCGTTCTCCAAGAAGCTCGGAGTCGCGGCGCCGATCATCCTCGTGGTCGTAGGTGTGGGGCTGTCGTATCTGCCGGGGGTGCCCGACATCGAGGTGCCGCACGAGATCATCCTCGACGTGGTGCTGCCGCCGATCCTGTACGCGGCGGCGATCAGTGTGCCGATCACCGACTTCCGCCGGAACGTCGGGTCCATCGCGAGCCTGTCGGTCGTGCTGGTGATCGTGACCGCGTTCGCCGCGGGCTTCCTGCTGTACTCGCTGCTGCCCGACCTCAACCTCGCCGCGGCGATCGCGCTGGGCGCGATCATCAGCCCGCCCGATGCGGTGGCCGCGACCTCCATCGGCCGGCGCCTCGGGCTGCCGCCGAGGCTGCTGACGGTGCTCGAGGGCGAAGGCCTCCTCAACGACGCGACAGCCCTGGTGCTCCTGCGCTCGGCGATCGCCGCCGCGGCGGTCGGCGGCCTCACCACGCCGTGGGCCGGAGTCATCGACTTCGTCTACGCCGTCGTCGTCGCCGTCGCGATCGGTCTCGTCGCCGGGTACGTCACCGTGTTCGTGCGCTCGAAGCTCAACGATCCGGTGCTCGACACGGCCCTGTCGATCGCGGTTCCGTTCGTGGCGTTCGCTCCGGCCGAGGCGGTCGGCGCGTCGGGCGTGATGGCGGTCGTCGTCGCCGGCCTCTACACCGGCCACGCGGCTCCGACGAAGTTCACCGCTCAGGCGCGGATCAGCGATCGCATCAACTGGCGCACGATCCAGTTCCTGCTCGAGAACGGCGTCTTCCTGCTCATCGGACTCGAGATCCGCACGCTCGTCGACCACGTCGATCCGACGGTGCTCAGCGCCGGCGACGCGGTGCTGATCGGCCTCCTCGCCCTGGCCGCCCTCATCGTGATCCGGTTCCTGTGGATCGGCCCGCTGGTGTACTTCCTCGGCAAGCGTGAGGAGCGCACCGAGAGTCGCACCTACCAGGCGCTGCTCGCCCTCTACTACTACCGAAGTCATCCGGTCAGCACGACACGGCAGGCCCGCACGCGCGATCGCCTCGAGCGCGACTACGAGCGCCGGCGGGCCGATCTCGAGCAGCAGCGCCAGGAGCACATCGACTGGCGCGGTGGCGTCGTGCTGGGCTGGTCGGGCATGCGCGGCGTGGTGACGCTCGCCGCCGCGCAGTCCCTGCCCGAGAACACCCCGTATCGATCGCAGCTGATCCTCATCGCGTTCACCGTCGCGGTGGTGAGCATCGTGGTGCAGGGCGGCACGCTGCCGTGGCTCATCCGTCTGCTCAACGTTCAGGGCATCGATGCCCACGAAGACCGCCGCGAGCTCGCGGCGCTGCTCGAAGACATCAGCAACGTCGGTCTGGAGGCTCTGGACGAGATCGAGACGGATGCTGCCACCACCGCCCCGATCGACCCCGATGTCGTCGAACGGGTGCGGCGGGCGTCCTTCCTCAGCACAGAGGCGGCTTGGGAACGCGCGCACATGGGGCGCAAGCCCGACGAGATGCCGCATCAGCGGTACCGGGAGATCCGCCTCGCCGTGGTCGACGCGGAGCGGGAACGGCTGCTGGAGCTCCGCGCCCAGGGCCTGTACTCCTCTCGCGTGCTCGCCGAGGCGCAGGCCATGCTCGACCTCGAGGAGACCCGCCTGTCGCGCCACTCCGGCGACCACTGAGCGGCCGCTCCGACCTCCCCGTCGTCGCAGAGGCAGCCCGGTGTGGCCGGCTGGCCGAGTCGGGTGGGTGGTTCGAGCGCGGGTGGTCTATGCGGACCTGGCGCGTCTGAGTTGATCGAGGAGGAGCCGATTGGGGCCGCGCCATCGTCGTTGCGGGTCGATCCAGGCGGGTGGTCGCACCTGCGGCAGGCCGTCGACCATGCGGATCTCCCACCCGCTGGTCTCGATGCCGTGATGGTGGTGCCAACACAGCAACACGCCGTTGTCGACCGTGGTCGGGCCGCCGTTGGCCCAGTCGACGACATGGTGCACCTCGCACCACGCCGCCGGGACGGTGCAGCCGGGGATGATGCAGCCCCCGTCGCGGGCGCCGACCGCCTTGCGCTGCCAGTGATTGAACACCCGGTCCTCGACGACCAGCGCTTTGATCGCGCCGGTGCCGGTGAGGGTGAGCCGGTGGATGGTGCCGTGACAGCCGACATGCCGAGCGAACGACGCCGGCACCGGCACCGGACCGCCCGCCGACTCCACGAACGCCACCCCTCCGGGGGCGGCCAGGTCCTCCGCGGTGGTGGTGACGATCAGGGTGGGCGGGGCGCCGCCCAGCGTCGGCGTCGCGGCCGCACCGCTGGCAGACGCTAAGTCTCCCGGCTCACGTTACTGCTTTCACGGCTATTGCCACCGCGTCGGCACGCTGGCGCAGACCGATACGCTCGTCGGCTGGCGCGGCTACGTTGTCGCTTCCTACTACGACAGCTGCCATCTCGACCGATTAAATCCGTGCGGGCTGACGAGTTCGGGCGCCGTGTTTCGCTCAGACCTCCCCGACAACGCCGCGAGCCCA
>JAVBUG010000166.1:0-3919 GCA_031555515.1 Microbacterium sp.
GAGCAGTGCTCCGACCACATGACGGAGTACATCGCCAGCTCGCCCGACGTGGGGCGGCGGCCGAGGATCTCGCGGATCTTCTCGTACTCGTCGGGCTTGAGACCGAGCGCCGCGTACGGCTGCTCCTTCTCGGGCGTGGCCTCGGCGTTGGAGACGGTGTCGGCGACGGAAGTCGAAGAGGGGGTGGTCACGCGGCTCAGCTCCAGAAATTCGGGGATGCCGGACCTGAACAGTCTAGTTGCGCAACGGATGGGGTGACGGATCGCGGCGGCCGCAGCATCCATCACCGGAAAAGGGGTTGACGGATGCTGCGTTCCGTCATAACCTACAACCAAATGGTTGTAGGAATTGAGCTCAGCGATGACGAGATCGACCGTGTGTTCCATGCATTGGCAGCGGCGACCCGGCGCGACATCCTGCGTCGGACGCTCGCGGGTGAGTACTCCGTATCGACGCTCGCCCGCGAGTACGACATGTCGTTCGCGGCTGTGCAGAAGCACGTCACCGTGCTCGAGGCCGCCGGGCTCATCATCAAGCGCGCCGAGGGGCGCGAGCGTCTCGTCCGGGCGGATCCCGAGATGATCGCCCGCGCCCGCGCACTGCTCGCCCGCTACGAGGAGCTGTGGCGCGCACGCATCGACCGGCTCGATGCGCTGCTCGCCGAACCGGCCGGAACCCCCGGCACCCCCACCACCGAAGAACCGAAGAACGATCCGCGCAGTAACGAAGGAGAATGACGATGCCCGTCACCGACGTCACCACCGATCCCGAAGCGCTCACCATGACGCTCACGGCCGAGTTCACCGCTCCGGTCGAGCGCCTGTGGGAGGCCTTCACCGAACCGCGGCAGCTCGAGCGGTTCTGGGGCCCTCCCGGGTACCCCGCCACGTTCACGGAGTTCGACCTCACCGCCGGCGGCCGCGCCAGGTACCACATGACCAGCCCGAAGGGCGAGGAGTTCCACGGGGTGTGGGAGTTCCTCGAGATCGACGGACCCCGCACCTTCACGGCGCTCGACTCGTTCGCCGACGCCGAGGGCACGGTGCTAGCCGAGATGCCCACCTCGCGCATGGTGTTCGCGTTCACCCAGACGCCGACCGGGTCGCGGCTGGTCAACACCACGTACTTCGACTCGGCCGAGGCGCTCGAGAAGGTCGTCGCGATGGGCGCCATCGAGGGCTCGACGATGGCGATCAACCAGCTCGACCGCGTGCTCGAAGGGCTGCGCGCCTACTCCGCCGGCAAGGGCACGCAGACCGAGATCCTCGACGACACCCACGTGCGCATCACGCGGCTCATCGAGGGCCCGATCGACCTCGTATGGCGCGCCCACCAGGAGCCCGAGCTGCTCGAGAAGTGGATGCTCGGACCCGACGGCTGGCGCATGTCGGTGTGCGAGGTCGACCCCGCGGTGGGCGGCACCTACCGCTACGAGTGGGAGCCGGTCGGCGACACCGAGGGCGAGACCTTCGGCTTCGACGGCGAGACGGTGCTGTCCGAGGCGCCGCGCCGCGCCGTCACCACCGAGCACATGACGGGGACCGACTACCCGTCGACGCTCAACGACCTGAACCTCTACGAGGAAGATGGTGCGACCCTCATCACGCTCCTCATCGAGTACCCCGACAAGGAGACGCGCGACATCGTCCTCGCCACCGGCATGACCGACGGCATGGAAGCCAGCTACGGCCGCCTCGAGGGCGTCCTGGCCCAGGTCTGAGGCGTCCGAGGCCGAGGAGAAGCGAGATGACCGAGAACACCGTCGAGCGGACCGTCACCACCCACGTCGTGGGTGAGGGCGACGACGCGATCACGTACGACGTCCACGGCGACCTGGGCGCCGCCAGCGCCGAACGACCGGCGTTGTTCCTCTTCGCCGCGCCGATGGACGCCGGCGGACTGGCGCAGCTCGCCGGGCAGTTCGCGGATCGCCCGGTGGTGACCTACGACCCGCGCGGCGCCGGGCGCAACCCGGTGGGCACGGCCGACATCACGGTCGAGCAGCATGCGGCGGACCTGCATCGCGTGATCGCGGCGCTGGGCTGCGGCCCCGTCGACGCGTTCGGCACCAGCGGCGGGGCGGTGAACCTGCTCGCGCTGGTCACGGCGTACCCCGACGACGTGCGGATCGCCGTGGTGCACGAGCCGCCGCTCGCGAACGTGCTCCCCGACCGGGAGGCTGTCCTCGCGGTGGTCGACCACATGAAGCGCACGTACGCCGAGAAGGGCGACGGCGCCGCGATGGCGGCCTTCATCCCGTTCGTGATGCTCGACGGGCCGGTGCCCGACGGCTACCTCGACCAGCCCGCGCCCGACCCCGCGATGTTCGGCATGTCGGCGGAGGACGACGGCACCCGCACGAACCCGCTGATGCGGAACATGCCGGCGACCATCGTCTACGACGTCGATGCCGGCCGGCTGCTGACGCTGGGCGACCGGCTCGTGATCGCGGCGGGCGTCGAGTCGGGCGACACGCTTCCCGCGCGCGGCGCCCGCGGAGTCGCCGCGGTGCTCGACCGGCCCGTCGCCGACTTCCCGAGCCACCACGCGGGCTTCACGGATCAGCCCGGCTACCCGGGCGACCCCGCGGGCTTCGCGGCACGCCTTCGGGAGATTCTCGACTGAGGGCCGCGCCCACGGAGGTGAAAGAGGAGACGGATGCCGCAGCATCCGTCTCCTCTTCTCATCCGCCGATCAGCCGCACGGTGCCGATGACGACCAGCAGCACGCCCACGAGAACGCCGAAGACCTGGAGCACCACGGAGGCGTGGTCGACCAGGTAGCCACGGAGGCGGTCGAGCCCGGGGCGCACCCGCGTCTTGCCGAACGTGTAGACGACGACCAGCCCGACGACGGTGGACGCGGCCACCACGGTGAAGATGACCACGATCGTCGAGGTCGCCACGAGGTCGAGCGCTGCCGCGCCGATCGCGAGGCCGCCGGCGACCGTGAGGACGATATTCTTCGGCCGGACGTTCATCATGACTCCGAACGCGAACGCGCGCGGACCCGTCATCCCGTTCGTGAGACCGGACAGATCGAGGTTCTTCGCCGCGTCCGACCGACGAGCCCGCCGGCCGACGACGAGCGTCATCACGATCAGGACGACGCCGATCACGATCTCGACGACATGCGCCCACGGCGGGAAGGGACCGCGCGCCTCGTCCGGGATGAGCGCGGCACCGATGGTGAACGCCGCCACGAGGACGAGCAGGCCGCCGAACCACCCGCCGGTGAACAGCAGGCTGCGCCGCATCGGGTCGGGAGCGAGCAGCAGCACCAGCACCGAGACGATCGGGAACACGCTCAGGGCGATCGCCAGGGCGATCGGGATCGTGTACCAGAGCACCGTTTCCATGTGCGGCCGCGACTCCCGTCTCCCTCGCGGCGAGACGAGGGCGCGAGATCATCCTGCCGCACCGCGGCGCCGAGTGCCGGGTGATCCCGGCCCGTTCACCGCGGCCTCATACGATGGCGGCGTGGACTTCTCCTTCGCTTTCACGCCCGATCTGATCGCCGTGTTCCTGACGCTGTTCGTGCTCGAGGTCGTGCTCGGCGTCGACAACGTCATCTTCATCTCGATCCTCGCGTCCAAGCTCCCCAAGGAGCAGCAGGCCAAGGCCCGCAACCTGGGCCTCACGCTCGCGATGCTGATGCGCGTCATCCTCGTGCTGTTCGCCGGCTGGATCGTCACGCTCAAGGAGGAGGTGTTCTTCATCGGCGAGATGGGCTTCTCGTGGAAGGACATCATCCTCATCGCCGGTGGACTCTTCCTCGTCTACAAGGCGGTGACCGAGATCCACCACAAGCTCGAGGGCGCAGAGGAGGAGCACGGCGCCGGCGGGCGCAAGGCCGTGACGTTCGGCTCGGTGATCGCGCAGATCCTCGTGCTCGACCTCGTGTTCTCGCTCGACTCGGT
>JAVBUG010000385.1:0-11276 GCA_031555515.1 Microbacterium sp.
CTGCGCGACAAGCGCAACGGCTTCTCGATCCCGCCGCAGCTCACGCTCGGCACCATCGTCAACGCGATCCCGCGCCCCTGGTGGTGGTACGACTTCCTCACCACGCCCAAGCTCGAGTTCGCGTCGCTCTCGACGACGGGCGGCACCGGCGGCGAGCTGCTCAACTCGGCCATGGACCCGACCATCAGCTACGACGACCTCGCGATCATCCGCGAGATCTGGCCGGGCAAGATCGTGATCAAGGGCGTGCAGAACGTCGCCGACTCGAAGCGCCTCATCGACGCGGGCGTCGACGGCATCATCCTGTCGAACCACGGCGGCCGTCAGCTCGACCGTGCGCCGATCCCATTCCGCCTCCTGCCCGAGGTCGTGCGCGAAGTCGGCAAGGACGCCACGGTCATGGTCGACACCGGCATCATGAACGGCGCCGACATCGTCGCCTCGATCGCACTCGGTGCGAAGTTCACGCTCATCGGCCGTGCATACCTGTACGGCCTGATGGCGGGCGGACGACAGGGCGTCGACCGTACGATCGCGATCCTCCGCAGCGAGATCGAGCGCACGATGAAGCTCATCGGCGTCTCGTCTATCGCCGAGATCGAGCCGCGCCACGTCACGCAGCTGCAGCGCCTCGTTCCCGTGGCGGCGTCGGCGCCCGCCGCCGAGGCTGCTGCCGCGGCTCCGCGCCCCCGCGCAGCTCGTGCCACGACGGCTTCGAGCAGTGCGAAGGCGGATGCTGCAGCATCCCGTCCCGCGAAGGTCCCGGCGGCGAAGAGCACCGGACCGCGCGCCAAGGCCTGACCTTCTGACCGCTGCTCGCCTGTCACGATGTGCCGCTCGATGCGGCAGGTTGTGACAGGCGAGCGGATGCTGCGTCAGACGCGGACGGGAAGCGTGGGGATGAGCTGCTCGAGGTAGACGACCGTGTCTTCCCAGCCGTCGACGGCCTGGCAGCGCACACCCATCGCGAGGACGGGATAGTCGTTGCCGTCCGGGTCGAGGCGGTCGCCGACGAACAGCATGTCGTCGAGGGAGATGCCGGTCTGCTCGGCGAGCTGGCGCATGCCGTAGGCCTTGTCGATGCCCTGCTCGGTGATGTCGACCGAGGTCGAGCCGCCGGAGCGCACCTCGAGATCGGGCAGCAGCGCCGCCACGGCCGCGCGCAGGTTGTTCTTCTTCTCGCCGGTGGGGTCCCACGCGGTCTTCGCAGGAACCGGAGCCTGCTGGCCGAGCGCCGAGAAGGTGATCTGGGAGCCGCGGTCCTCGAGGATGTCGCCCCACGTCTCGGACTCCCAGAGGCCGAGGCGACGCGCCTCGCCTTCGACGGCTGAGAGCGCGCGGGACTTCTGGTCATCGGTGAGTGACCGCTTGTACACCGTGACGACCTCGTCCTCGGTGAGCCGGTAGTACTGGGTTCCGCAGGTGGGGAGCAGGTGCAGACGCGCAAGGGCGTCGACTGACGCGTCCGGAAGGCGGTCGACCACCTGGGTCGTGAACTTCGCCAGCTGGCCACCGGAGATGATCGCGACCTCGACTCGCTCGGCGAGAGCGATCAGCAGCTCGCCGATGCGGGGGTCGATCTGGCTCTTGGAAGGGGCGAGCGTGTCGTCGAGATCGAACGCGACGAGAAGGGGCGGGATGCTGTCGGCCATGTGTCCGTCCTTTCACACGAGAGGCTCCGCCTTCCGGCGGAGCCTCTCTGCGGTCGGGGTGACAGGATTTGAACCTGCGGCCTCTTCGTCCCGAACGAAGCGCGCTACCAAGCTGCGCCACACCCCGTTTTGCAACCCTCCGAGTCTAACCGATCCGAAGGGGTGCTCCTAACCAGGGCCGTCGGGAGGCGATGATCGCGACGCCGAGACTGATGAGCGCGATCGCGATGGCGGCCGGTGTGCGCAGGGTGGCAGCATCCGTTCCCGTCGCCGCCAGCTCCGCCGTGCGCGGTGCGGCCGGTGGGGGAGGCGCTTCGACGGCGGGCGTGGCGGCGGGTGTCGGCGCCGGTGGCGGCGGGGCGATCACGACGACCTGCGAGGGCTCGCCGAACCGCTCGGTCCAGACGAAGTCCGCGCCGGTGTGGGCGGCGACGGCGGGAAGCTGGTCGGCCGCACGCACGCTCCAGACGGCGGTGTAATACCCCGGCGCGGTCATCTCCCACGGCGACGTGACGGTGTACGGGGCTCCGGGACCGGTCGTGGGGTCGGTGGTGACCTCGAGGGTGCCGACGATGGCCGCGTCGCCGGGAGCAGCTGCACCTGCGACGGGCTCGTCGTCGGTGCGGTACACCACGGCGCCGGCGGTGACCGGCAGGTAGGTGCCGTCGTCGGCGCGCGGCCATGAGCCGTCGGCCGCCGTGAAGGTGACCTCGTCGATGTAGTGGCCGCCGCCCGCCTCCCGCGCTGCGACCTGTGTCGAGATGGCGGGGGAGAACGGGGGGATGCGCGGCGCGGCGTCGGCGCCCGACACATCGAACTGCACACTCCCGGCCGGCCCCGCCGTCTCCTGGCCGCCAGGCGTCGTGAAGTGCCGCACCGCGGCGGAGAGGCCGGCGTCGAAGCGGCCGGTCCCGCTCACGGAGTACGGGCGTCCCTCGGCGGGCGCATCGGTGCGGATGGCGTAGGTCGAGCCGGATGCGGCGTTCGCGAGCGTCGGTGAGCCCGAGTCCGCGAAGACCGCGTTCGTGAGGGTGACGGTGCCGGTCGCCGGGCTGGTCGCGTCGACCCGGACGGTGCCGGAGCGATGGTCCGCAGCATCCGTCGTGAACACCAGCGCTCCACTCGCGCTCACCGCGCCCGCGCCGACGCGGGAGGCCTCGTCGTAGTAGGCGACGGCTCGCTCCTGCACGGCACGGTCATGCTCGGGTGAGAGTGCCGACATCGTCCAGTGGATCGCCCCGGCGAGCGAGTCCCCGCGGTAGCCGAAGGCATGCAGCGTCTCCTCGCGGTTCGCGATCGCCTTCACGGCCCATGCGACCGCTGCGGCCTGGACGGGGTCGCCCGTCTGGCCGTACGTCGTGACCAGGAGGTTGATCCCTGCGAGCTGCCGCGGGGAGAGGCCGGCAGCCGAGCCGCTGATGCCGTGATCGGTGGTCTGCCCGGTCGGGGCGGGAGCTCCTGGCGTGATGCAGTAGGTGTGCACGCCCCCGACCAGCATCGAGCCGTGCCAGCCGTACGCGGAGATCGGCGCCCAGGTGCCGAACCCGGTGCCGCGTTCGGCGGCGTCGGCGCGGGACGGGACGACGAGCGTGATCGCGAGGACGATCGTGACGGCGAAGAGCATTAGCAGTGCGCGCCGGCGGGGCTCGAGCCGCATCGCGTCTGCGGGCGAAGGAATCGCAGACACGTTCACTCGGCGTCCCCGATGACGGGCATCGGCGGGGCGTGTCGGCCGAAGCCGCGAGGCCGATAGGTGTTGCCGTGATCGGCGTCGTCCGTCGCCGCGGGGGCGAACGGAGCGGAGACGACCGCGATCACCAGGGCGATCACGAGCGCGAGCAGTTGCAGACGCACCGGCAGCCCCATCCCGTGAACGGCCGTCGTGGTGACGAGCGTGTTCCGGAACGGATCGTGGGCGGGTCGGGGGGAACGCGGAGCAGCCATGCATCGAGGATCGACGCCCCGCGCACGCGGCGGCGCCCGTGGAGGGCGAACTGTGGACGAATGATCCCGATGCTCGGCTGGGGAGGAGTCCCTGCGGAGGCGCCTATGCCCGCGGAATGAGCGTCAGGAGCGAGGCCTCGGGGCGGCAGGCGAAGCGCACCGGCGCGTAGATCGAGTGGCCGAGTCCGGCGCTCACGTTGAGCGGCACCGAGCGGCCGTCGTGCTTCCAGGCGCTGAGTCCCCGTGCCTGGCGTAGCGGGATGTCGCAGTTGGCGACGAGCGCGCCGTAGCCGGGCACGCGCACCTGACCGCCGTGGGTGTGGCCACCGAAGATCGCGTCGGCCCCCAGGTCGATGAACTCGTCGAGCACGCGGCGGTACGGGGCGTGCGTCACGCCGATCGTCAGGTCGGCGGACTCCCGGGCGCGAAGCGCGGCCAGCGGCTCGGGGAGCGCCTCGAGGCGGTCCCAGTGGCGGTGCGCGTCGCTCACACCGAGGGCTGCGATGCGGAGGCCCCCGGCATCCAGCGAGCCGACCTTGTTGTTGAGATCGAGCCAGCCGAGCTCGCGGGTGAGGTAGTCGTCGAGCGCCTCGGTGTCGAGCGGTTCCGAAGTGTGCTTCACCTTGGACGGGCCGGTGAAGTACAGGAACGGGTTGCGCGGCGAGGGCGCCGCGTGGTCGTTGGATCCGTGCACGAACACGCCGGGCACGCCGCGCAGCGGGTCGAACGCACGGCGGAGCCCGCGGAGGCCTTCGAAGTGGCCCATGTTGTCACCGGTGTTGACGACGAGATCCGGCTGGAGCTCGGCGAGCGCGGCGATCCACTCCTGCTTGCGGTGCTGCCACGGCGCCATGTGGGCGTCCGACAGGTGCAGCACGCGGATCGGCGCAGCGCCTGCCGGGAGCACCGGAACCTCATGGAAGCGGACCGTGAAGAGATAGCGTTCGATGCCGACGCCCCAGATCACGGCACCCGCGCCGACCGCCCCCACCGTGCCGAGCACGGTGAGGGCGGTGCGAGTCGATGAAGCCGGCACTAGCCGTTGCCGCCGCCGTTGCCGGGGCGACCGGCACCGCCACCACCGCAGACCGCGGCGGCGTAGTCGACGGTGATCGACGCGTTGCGGTTCACCACGGAGCCGGCGCCCGGGTTGGTCGCGCCGGACCTGGTCTGCGCGCCGAGGCTGGCATCAGCCGTGCAGGTGCCGTCGCCGACGTTACCGAAGCCCGCGCTGCGCAGAGCCTTCTTGGCATCGTCGAGGGTGCGGCCCGAGACGTCGGGCACCGAGATGCCCTCGCCGTTGCTCGGGTTGATCGTGACGGTGCTGCCGCCGGCCACCTTGCCCGGTCCGGGGTTCTGCGCGCCCACGACGCCCGCCGGCTGGTCGGAGTCGATCGCTCCGCCGACCTCGACCGTGAACCCGGCCTCGGTCAGGATCGTCGTCGCCTCGTCGACCGACTTCCCTACGACGTTCGGGAGGTCCGTGAGCTGGACCTTGGTGAGTTCGTTGTCGGGAGCGGCGAACTTGTCACCGCCGTAGATGTCGTTCGCCACGCCCTGAATGGCTCGCGTGATCGGGAATCGGATCTGGTTCAGACGATTGCCGTTGTAGGAGGTCTTCGTGATGTCACCGCCACCCTGCACGTTGCCGACCCACGTCGCCGTGGCCACCTTCGTGCTCGACTCGACCATCCACGTCGTGATCTCTTCGTGCGTACCCGTCTTGCCGATGAGCGGGGTGCCGTCGCCGGGGTTGCCGCCGGTGCCGGTGCCGCCGCTGTTCATGACGCCCTGCAGCGCGAAGGCCGCGGTCGCCGCGACGTTCGGCGCGATGACCTGGGTGCACGTGCGCGCGGGCTTCGCCAGCTCAGCGCCCTCGGAGTCCGTCACGCGGTCGATCGCCTGCGGCTGGCAGTAGACGCCGTTGTTCGCGACCGTTGCGTAGGCCTCGGCCATCGCCATCGGAGACACGAAGTTCGTGCCGATGATGTCGTTCAGAACCTTCACCTCGACTTCGGCGCCGTTCCCCTGGGTCACGCCCATGCGCGTGGCGACGTTCTTGATGTCGCAGAGGTCGAGCTTCTCCGCCATCGCGAAGAACCCGGTGTTGAGCGAGTCCTTGGTGAAGCGCATGGGCGTGCCCATGTAGCCGCCGTTGCCGCCGAAGTTCTTGATGAGGGTGTTCGAGGTGTTGACCCAGTCGCCGGTGCACGAGTTCTTCATCCGCTTGAACACGTGCAGAGTGCCGTTCAGGGTCTGATTGACCGAGTTGCCCTTTTCGAGCCAGTCGATGAGGGTGAACAGCTTGAACGTGGAGCCGGCAGGGAATCCCGAGGAGTTGCCGAATTTGCTGTCTCCTGCGAACACCAGCGACGAGAAGTTCGCATCAGCCGCGAGCGAGGCGTCCTCGCTGAACTTGGTGTTCTGGGCGATCGCGAGGACGCGCCCTGTCGTCGCCTCGATGCTCACCGACGTGGCCCCGAAGCGCCCAGGCTGACCGACCGTGCGTCCGATCGGCATCTCGGCCGAGGTCGGCGCGTACTTGGTCATCGCGTCCTGCGCCGCCGCCTGAACGCGGGTGTCGAGCGTGGTGTAGACGTTGAGTCCGCCGCGCTGCAGGAGCGCCTGGCGCTCCTCGAACGTGGCCCCGAAGGCCTCGTCCTTGAGGATGACGTCCTTCACGTACTGGCAGAAGTACGCGGCGCCCCCCGCGGCCTGGCAGCCCGTGGTGGGTTCGACGACGTCCGGAGTGATAGGCCAGACGGCCGCCTCCACGTATTGCTCGCGCGTGATCTTCCCGTCGTCGAGCATGCGGCTCAGCACATAGAGCTGGCGCACCTTCGTGGAGGTGTAGCCATCGGCAGCCGCGAGCTTCTGCTCCTCCGTGATCTCGCCCGACGCCACCAGGGCGTCGAGGACGCCGAGCTTGGCGCCTTCATCGATGACGCCGTCGGGAGCCTTGTTGAAGGTCGCTCCGTCGGAGCCGAAGATCGAGCCGCCCGCCTTGTCGATGCGGTAGCTGTTCGGGTTCTGCACCATGCCGGCGAGGGTCGCGGCCTGTGCGACGGTGAGGTTCGCGGCGGTCGTGCGGAAGTAGTGGCGCGCCGCAGCCTCGATGCCGTACGTGATGCCGCCGAAGTTGGCGATGTTCAGGTAGCCGAGCAGGATGTCGTTCTTCGAATACTTCTGCTCGAGCGCAATGGCGTAGCGCATCTCCTGCAGCTTGCGGGTGTAGCCCTCCGAGCCCTTGGCCGTCGTGGCGTCCGTCCAGCAGTTGAGCAGCACCTGCGAGCGCGGGATGATCTTCGCATTGCCGTTCTCGTCGAGAACGGCCTCGCCGTTGTCGTCGAGCTCCGGGGTGTCGGTCGCTTCCTGCTCGCACTTCTGGATCAGCACGTTCTTCACGTACTGCTGGCTGATCGACGACCCGCCCTGGGTCTCACCGCCACCCTGCGCGTTCGACAGGAGAGCACGGGTCGTGCCGATGAGGTCGATGCCGCCGTGCTGGTAGTACCGCGGGTCCTCACTGGAGAGGAGCGCGTCGTACATGACGGGGTTGATCTGGTCGAAGTTGACCGGAGTGCGGTCCTGCTCGAGGAACTGCGTCAGCAGCACGGGCTGCTGGGTCTCAGGATCCGTGGCGTAGAAGTTGCTCGGAAGCATGAGCTTGTCGATCTCGAGGACGCTCGGGAGATTGTCGAACATCGTGATCGCGCGCTCGGCCGCGGTGCTCGTGAGTGCGACCGCGGGGGTGACGGTCGCCGCAATGAGGACACCGGCTGCGGCACTGAGGCCGACGAGCCCGGCGAGTCCGCCGAGCACACCGGTGGCCGTGCGTTTGGTATCAGGCATAGGGTTGATCGTAAGGGAGATACCTGGGCGATCCATCAAGGACGCTCAGCCAACCGGGGTGTTTCCCAGCCTTCACCAGCCGTCCCTTCCCCATACTCGAGGAGTCGCGATGACGACGTGGGAGTACCTCACCACGCCCCTTCTGATCCACAACACCGCCGCGATCCTCAACAACTGGGGCAAGCAGGGCTGGGAGCTCGTGCAGGTCGTGCAGGGTCCCGAGGGCGGTCTGGTCGCCTACTTCAAGCGCCCGTCCGGCGGTGGCCAGCAGAACGCGGGACTGGATGCTGCGGCCCAGGCCGCGAAGCAGTTCGAGGAGGCGTGAGCATGAGTGTGAGCGCCCGCCTCGCCGAACTCGGCATCGACCTGCCTGACGTCGTGCCGCCCGTCGCCGCCTACGTGCCCGCGAAGGCGCACGGCGACCTCGTCTACACCGCCGGCCAGCTGCCGATGGTCGCAGGCTCGCTGCCGGCGACCGGCAAGGTCGGCGAGGGCCACGGCCTTGTTCCCGCGTCCGACGCGAAGGGCTACGCACGCCAGAGCGCGCTGAACGCGATCGCCGCCGCAGCTGCCGCCGTCGGCGGGGTGGACCGTCTCACCGGCGTCCTCAAGGTCACCGGGTTCGTCGCATCCGTTCCCGAGTTCACCGGCCAGCCCGGTGTCATCAACGGCGCGAGCGAGCTTCTCGGCGAGGTCTTCGGCGACGCCGGCAAGCACGCCCGTTCGGCCGTCGGCGTGCCGGTGCTGCCCCTGGACGCCCCCGTCGAGGTCGAGGTCGTCTTCTCCATCGCCTGATCGGCGACACGGACCGCAGACAGCAGAGAGCGGATGCTGCAGCCCCGGGCTGCAGCATCCGCTCTTCTCTTAGGCTACTTGACCTGCGCGGAGATCACCGACATGACGGCGGTGTCGGCGAGGGTGGTCGTGTCGCCGACCTCGCGGCCCTCGGCGACATCGCGCAGCAGGCGGCGCATGATCTTGCCGGAGCGGGTCTTGGGCAGTTCGCCCACGATGTACACGTCGCGCGGGCGGGCGATCGGGCCGATCTGCTCGCCGACCCAGATGCGCAGGTTCTGTGCAAGGCCGTCGGGGGAGTGGGCGTCGAGGTAGGACTGCTTGATGATGACGAACGCCACGACGGCCTGCCCGGTGGTCTCGTCGGAGGCGCCGACGACGGCCGCCTCGGCGACTGCCTCGTTGCCGACGAGGGCCGACTCGATCTCGGTGGTCGACAGGCGGTGGCCTGACACATTCATGACGTCGTCGACGCGGCCGAGCAGCCAGACGTCGCCGTCGTCGTCGAGGCGGGCGCCGTCGCCGGCGAAGTAGTAGCCCTGCTTCTGGAACTTCTCCCAGTAGGTCTCGACGAAGCGCTCCGGGTCGCCCCAGATGCCGCGCAGCATCGACGGCCACGGCTCGGTGACGACGAGGAGTCCGCCGTTGCCGTTGCCGACGTGCGTGCCGTCCTCGTCGACGACGTCGATGGAGACGCCGGGGAGGGGCACCTGCGCCGAGCCGGGCTTGGTCTCGGTGACGCCCGGGAGGGCCGACACCATGATCGAGCCGGTCTCGGTCTGCCACCACGTGTCGACGATCGGCGCGGTCTTTCCGCCGATGATCTTGCGGTACCACATCCACGCCTCGGGGTTGATGGGTTCGCCCACCGAGCCGAGAAGGCGCAGCGACGACAGGTCGAACTGCTTGGGGATGGCGCGGCCCAGCTTCATGAACGAGCGGATCGCGGTCGGCGCGGTGTAGAGCACGGTGACGCCGTACTTCTGCACGATCTCCCACCAGCGGCCCGGGTGCGGGGTGTCGGGGGTGCCCTCGTACAGCACCTGCGTCGCGCCGTTCGCGAGCGGGCCGTACGTGACGTAGCTGTGGCCGGTGATCCAGCCGATGTCGGCGGTGCACCAGTACACGTCGGTCTCGGGGTGGAGGTCGTGGACGACCTTGTTCGTGAACGCGGACTGGGTGAGGTAGCCGCCAGAGGTGTGGAGGATGCCCTTCGGCTTTCCGGTGGTGCCCGACGTGTAGAGGATGAACAGCGGGTTCTCGGCGGGGAAGGCCTGCGCCTCGTGCTCGCCGGAGGCCTGCGGCACGACGTCGTGCCACCAGAGGTCGCGGCCGTCCTGCCAGTCGACCTCGTTCTCGCCGCGCTTCACGACGAGAACGTGCTCGACGGACTCCTGCACGCCCGCGCCGCGGTCGGCGAGCGCGAGGTCGACGGCCGGCTTCAGCGGCGAGACCTTGCCCTTGCGGTAGCCGCCGTCGGCGGTGATGACGAGCTTCGCGCCGGCGTCGTCGATCCGGGAGCGCAGGCTGTCGGCCGAGAAGCCGCCGAACACGACGGAGTGGATCGCGCCGATGCGGGCGACCGCGAGCATCGAGGCCACGGCCTCCGGGATCATCGGCAGGTAGATCGCGACGCGGTCGCCCTGGCCGATGCCGAGACCCTCGAGCACGTTCGCGAGCCGCTTGACCTCGTCGGTGAGTTCGGCGTAGGTGACGCGGCGCTCGTCGCCGGGCTCGCCCTCCCACAGCAGCGCGACGCGGTCGCCGTTGCCGGCCTCAACGTGACGGTCGAGGCAGTTGTAGGCGACGTTCAGCTCGCCGTCGGCGAACCACTGCGCGAACGGCGGGTTCGACCAGTCGAGCACCTCGGTGAACGGCTTGTGCCAGTGGAGGTCGCGGGCCTGGTCGGCCCAGAAGCCCAGGCGGTCGGCCTTCGCCTCTTCATACAGCTCTGCCGTGGCGATCGCGTCGCCGGCGAACTCGGCGGTGGGCGCGAAGCGCCGATCCTCGGTGAGCAGGTGGTCGATCTGGCTGCTGGCGTGCGTGACAGGGGTCTGTTCGCTCATGGGAGCGCGCTCCTTTGCGGGCTGGGTCAGGCCGAGGGTGTCGGCGAGTCTGCCAGGAAATGTACCCACCGCCGCCGGAACCGACTACCCCCGATAGTAGGGGGCGCCTCATACATCGATCCCGACCGATATATCAGTGAGAATCCTCTCCTTTTCGTTTTGTCAGGACCCCTACCTCGCCTATGCTGACCGTTGGCCGAACATCGATTCTGGCATTGCGGCACCCGACGTCACCCCCCGAATTCGGGGCCGCGCTTGGCGGCATCCCATTCCCCCCATGGGATGCCGCCTCTATTCATTGGGAGCGGTTCCGCGGTCCACCGGTTCCTCCCCAGCTCCGGCGGCGGCCCGGCTCTCCACCGATGAAGGGCTCCGCACGCCGAGGAGGACGCGGCCTTCGTAGCGTCGGAGCATGTCCGCACCGTTCGTCGTCCGTCCTCGTCCCGGGGTTGCGGCCGCGCCCGGTGGGAAGGACCGATGGGATGCTGCGGCCCGGCCGGCTGCCCCGGCAGCGCCGGTCGTTCGGGTCGCGGTCGATGCGCCCGCACCGTTGAGTGCGCCGGGAGGGAGCGGGGCCTGGGTGCCGCGCCGCACCGGCGCCGCGGAGACCGCACCGCCCTCGCCGCCGATCGAGCGCGGTCCCTCACGAGCGTCCGAGCGCGCCCCCTCGCCCGTGGACAGGCATGTTCCCGTGCGGGTGGCGGCGGAGCGGCATCCTGTCCTGGCGCCGTTCGCGGCGCACCTCGACGATCCGGAGGTCACTGACGTGTTCGTCAACGGTGCCGCGGGCCTGTTCGTCGATCGTGGCGCGGGGGTGACCCCGGCGCGCGAGTGGCGCGCCACGGAGGAAGAGGTGCGCGACCTCGCGGTCGCGCTCATCGGTCTGGGCGGCAGGCACATCGATGACGCGTCGCCCTGCGTCGATGTGCGCCTGGAAGGCGGCATCCGCGTGCACGCCGTGCTTCCG
>JAVBUG010000295.1:0-10355 GCA_031555515.1 Microbacterium sp.
GTGCTCGCGCTCGGTGCACTGGTGCCGGGGCTCAGGCTCGGGCACGCGCACGAGGCGCCGCGAGGCTGACGGGCGGGTCAGTTCTCGGCGCGGCCGAGGCGCCAGTAGCCCATGAACGCGACGGCGCGGCGGTCGACGCCGCGCTCGGCCACGAGATGGCGGCGCAGGGCCTTGATCGCGCCGGCCTCGCCGGCGAGCCACGCGTACAGACGCGCGCTCTTGAGCGCCGCGCCGCCCTTCGCGGTGCGCGGGACCTCCCACAGGATGTCGGTGTCGATGTCGACCTCCTCGACGTCGGCTCCGGCTCCGGCGGGCGCGAGGCGCGCCGCGGCATCGGTGACGGACTCCACCAGGTGCGCGTGACGCTCGCCGTCGGCGCGCGCGCCGACGCGGTACTCGAACCCGGGATGCCGGGGGAAGTACGCGGCATCGTCAGCGTGCGGAAGCTCGACAGCCACCACGCCGCTGGCGTCGCGGGGGAGCTGCTCGAGGATCGCGGCGATCGCGGGCGCGGCGGTCTCGTCGCCGGCGAGCAGGATCGCGTCGACCCGCGCGGGCGGCACGAAGTCGATGCCGAAGCTCACGCCGCTGTGCGCGGCCGTCGGGGCGAAGATGAGCACCTCGTCGCCGACCTGGGCGCGGTCGATCCAGTCCGAGGCCGGGCCGAGGACGTCGTGCGAGACCATGTCGACGTCGACCTCGCTGAGGTGATTGCGCACGTAGCGCGTGGTGTACGTGCGGAACGGCAGTCGCTGGTCCTCGGGGAGCTCGCGCCACTGCGTGTACCAGTCGTCGCCGAGGGGCATCGCGTCGAGGCCGAGCGTGCGCGTCGGGAACACGATCTTGATGCGCTGGTCGAGTCCCGGGTCGCCGTACTCGGCGAGGTCGTCGCCGCCGAACGTGAAGCGGCGGAAGCTCGGCGTCACGTCGGCGATCGCCGTCACGCGGGCGCGGAAGAAACGGCTGGTCGGGCGCGCATCCGTCATCGGGGGTCTCCAGTCGGGTCGGCGGCATGGACGGGGGTCGCGTCGACGTCGGCGCGGGAATGATGGCGGCCCCGCGGCAGCACCATGGGAGCGCCCGACACCGGGTCGGCGATCACGAGCGATTCGAGATCGAACACCTCGCGGACGAGCTCGCTGGTGACGACGTCGGCCGGAGCGCCGCTGGCGACGAGGCGCCCCTGCCGCAGCGCGAACAGGTGGTCGGCGTAGCGGGCGGCGAGGTTGATGTCGTGCAGCACCATCACGATGGTGGTGCCGCGGCTCGCGTTGAGGTCGGCGAGCAGGTCGAGCACGTCGATCTGGTGCGAGACGTCGAGGAAGGTCGTCGGCTCGTCCAGCAGCAGCACATCGGTCTGCTGCGCGAGTGCCATCGCGATCCACACCCGCTGACGCTGCCCGCCCGACAGCTCGTCGACCGCGCGGTCCGCGAGGTCGAGGACGCCGGTCGCGGCCAGCGCCTCGGCGACGGCGCGGTCGTCGGCGGCGGTCCACGAGCGGAACAGCTTCTGGTGCGGGTGCCGGCCGCGGCCGACGAGGTCCGCCACGGCGATCCCCTCGGGGGCGATCGGCTGCTGGGGGAGGAGCCCCAGGGTGCGGGCGAGCTCCTTCGTGGGGATCTGGTCGATCCGCTTCCCGTCGAGGACGACAGCGCCCTCCTGAGCGGGCAGCAGCCGCGAGATCGTCTTCAGAAGCGTCGACTTCCCGCAGGCGTTCGCGCCCACGATGACGCTGACGCGCCCGGCGGGGATCACCATGTCGATGCCGTCGACGACCTTGCGTCCTCCGTAGCCGGCGACCAGCCCCTCGGTCCGGATGGCGTGCTGTGCGGTCATGACGATCCTCCGCTGCGGCTGGTTCGGATGAGCAGGTAGATGAGGTACGGGGCGCCGAGGATGCCGGTGATGACGCCCACGGGGAATTTCGTGTCGAAGGCGAACTGCCCGAGCAGGTCGGCGGCCAGCACCAGGCAGGCGCCGGTGAGCGCGGCGGGCAGGATGACCGACGTGCCCGGGCCGACGATGCGCGCGGCGATGGGGCCGGCGAGGAATGCGACGAATGCGATGGGGCCGGTCGTGGCGGTCGCGAAGCAGGCGAGGGCGACCGCTGCGACGATGAGCACGATGCGCGTCCTGTCGACGCGCACGCCCAGCGCCGTCGCCGACGCGTCGCCGAGTTCGAGTGCGCCGAGATCGCGGCCGAGCAGCAGCACGACCGGAACGAGCACCACGACCGCGAGCGCCAGCGGCGGGACGTCCTCCATCCGCGAGCCGTTCAGGCTGCCGGTCATCCAGCGCGTGGCGACCGCGATGTCCCAGACCGCGGCACGCATCAGCAGGAATGCCACGACCGCGTCGAGCATGGCGCCGACGCCGATGCCGATCAGGATGAGCCTGCCGCCGGTGGCCTCGCCGCCGCGAGCCGCGAGGTAGATGACGGCGGCCGTTCCGATACCGGCCACGAGGGCGAGGCCCATCGTGGCCGCGCCGCTCAGGTGCAGCACGACGAGCGAGAGCACTGCGGCGGCGCTCGCTCCGGAGGTGATGCCGATCACGTCGGGGCTCGCGAGGGGGTTGCGGAGCATCGTCTGGAACGTGGCACCCGCCACGCCGAACGCGATGCCGGCGAGGACGCCGGTGAGCGCACGGGGCAGGCGCAGTGAGCCGACGGTGAACGACGCACCCGGCACCTGCTGGCCGGAAAGGACCGCGATCACGTCCGAGACGGGGTAGATCGTGTTGCCCAGCATGAGCATCGCTCCGAACAGCACGACCAGGAGCGCCACCAGGATCCCCATCGCCATGCGGCGGCGACGGTTGCGCCGGACGCGCCCGCTGCGCACGAGCTCGACGTGCTCGTCGGTCAGGGGGGAGAGCGTCGCGGTCATCACATCGCCTTCATTCGGGTACGGCGAGCGATCGCGATGAGCACCGGTGCCCCGAGGAACGCGGTGATGATCCCGGCCTCGACCTCGCCGGGCGCGCCGATCACGCGGCCGATCGTGTCGGCGAGGGTGAGGAGCACGGCGCCGCCGAGGGCCGACAGCGGCAGCAGCCAGCGCTGGTCGGAGCCGGCGAGGAGGCGGACGGCGTGCGGCACCATGAGGCCGACGAACCCGATCGGGCCCGCCACGGCGGTGACCCCCGCACAGAGGGTGACACCGGCGATCGCCGCGACGATGCGGACTCGCCCCACGTGCACCCCGAGACCGACGGCGACGTCGTCGCCCATGGCGAGGGCGTTGAGCGAAGAGGCGCACAAGAGCGCGATGATCGCGCCGACGACCAGCACGGGGACGACGAGCGCCATCGTCTCCCACTCGGCGCGCCCGACGTTGCCGATCTGCCAGTAGCGGAACTCGTCCATGACGGCCTGACGAGGGAGGAGGATCGCTGCCACCAGCGAAGCGAGGGCGGCCGTGGTCGCCGCGCCGGCGAGGGCGAGCTTGATCGGCGTGGTGCCGCCGGGGCCGACGGAGCCGACGAAGTAGACGAAGAACGCGGTCGCGAAGGCGCCGACGAGGGCGAGCCCGAGGTAGCCGAGCGCGCTGGATGTGCCGAGGAACGCGATGCCGATGACGACGGCGAGCGCCGCGCCGGTGTTGACGCCGAGGATGCCCGGATCGGCCAGGGGATTGCGGGTGATCGCCTGCATGAGCGCGCCGGACAGGGCGAGGGCCGCACCGGCGAGGAGGGCGAGCACGGTGCGGGGCACGCGGCTCTGCACCGCGATCGCCCCGATGTCGGTCGGCGTCTCCCCGCGCACCCACATCTCGATGCCCTCGACGATCTGGTCGACCGACACCGGGCGTGAGCCGAACGACAGCGAGATGACGATCGACAGCAGGACGGCGACGATCGCGACGACGAGGACCGCGGCGCGGAGCGACGAGTGTGTCGGTCACTGCACCTTGGCGGCAGCGGCCTTCAGGTCGCCGACGTACTGCTCGAGGACCCACGGGATCGACAGAGCCGTGGGGCTGACGGCGGCGCTGTACGCGTCGCCCTCGCCGACGGTGACGACGGCGCCGTTCTGGACCGCGGGGATCGTGCTCCACAGCGGGTCCGCCTGCAGCGCGGGCAGCAGGGTCTCGTCGCCGTAGGTGACGATCACGTCGACGTCGGCCAGCTGGTCGGCGTTCTCGGCGCTGAAGTCCAGATAGAACGAGCCCTCTTCGGCGGCGTCGATCGCGACCTGCGGCAGGTCGAAGCCGAGGTCGCTCAGGAACGCGGTGCGCGAGTCGCCGCCCGTGTACAGCGACACCGACGAGAGGTCGGCCGGCGACATGTAGAAGAACGCCGCGGACTTGCCCGCGAGGCCGGCGTCGGCCGTCGCGTCGGCGATCTGCTCCTCGAGGTCGGCGACGAGCTCCTCGCCCTCCGTCTTCAGGCCCAGGCCCTCGGCGTTCAGCGTGATCTGGTCGCGCCACGGCGTGAACCAGGGGATCTCGGGGTACGAGACCACCGGTGCGATGTCGCTGAGGGTGTCGTAGTCCTCCTGGCTGAGGCCCGACTGGGCGGCGAGGATGACGTCGGGCGCGGTGTCGGCGATCGCCTCGAAGTCCACGCCGTCGGTGGTCTCGAACAACGTCGGCAGGTCTGCGCCGAGCTCGTCGAGCTTGTCGCTCGTCCACTCGTACACCCCGGGCTCGGATGCGCCGCTCCACGCCCACACCTGCGTGTCGGTGCCGACCGGGACGATGCCCAGCGCGAGGGCGACGTCCTGGTTGCCCCACGCGATCGTCGCGACGCGCTCCGGCTGGGACTCGATCACCGTCTCGCCCAGGGCGTGCTCGATCGTGACGGGGAACACGCCGCCCGAGGCGGCGGCGGAGTCGTCGGTGTTGTCGGCGGCCGCGCTCGCGCACCCGGCGAGGGCGATCGCGGCGACGGCGAGCATCGCGGTGGCGGCGGCGGGACGGTTGAGGCGCACGGATTCCTCCGGAGAAGTGTTAGGTAAGGATGCCCTTAGCGAAGGCGCAGTAAGGCCAACCTTACCCAGCCGTTTCCCAGATTGCGAATCGGCCACGTCATGCGTGCGCGAAAGCCCCGGCCGTGCGGGCCGGGGCTTTCGGGGAACGGATGCCTCGGGGTCGAGGCATCCGTGTCAGCTCTTGCTCTGATCCGCCTTGCGGACGAGCGCCCACGCTCCCGGGATGATCGCTGCGGCCAGTGCCGCCTTGATGAGGCCGCCCAGGATGAACGGCAGGAGGCCGACGCTGAGGAGCTCCCCGAACGAGTAGTCCAGGCCCATCACGACGTTGAGGATGAAGGCCATGTACGGGATGCCGAACAGGAACGGCACGACGCTGGCGGCGGCGAAGCCGAGGAAGGCCAGTGCAGGACGACGGTCCCACGCTCGCTCGGCGAACCAGCCGGCGACGAACGCCGAGAAGATGAACCCGATCACGAACCCGAAGCTGGGCTTGCCGATCGCGGCGACGGTGCCGGTGAAGCCGGCGAAGACCGGCAGGCCTGCGAGGCCGACCAGCATGTAGCTGGTCAGCGCGGCTGCACCGCGCCAGGCGCCGAGAGCGGCGCCGACGACGATGACGCCCAGTGTCTGACCCGTGATCGGCACGGGCCACAGCGGGATCTCGACCTGGGCGAGGAGGGCGACGACTGTCGCACCGGCGATGACGAGTCCGGCATCGAGGGCGAACGCGCGAGCGCGCGAGGACGGGCGGGCGATGACGTCGGCGAGGACGCGACGCGTGCCGGCGGAGGCGGTCGGGGCGGCGGCGATGGATGACATGGCACTCAGCCTAGGGGGAGGGGAGACGGGGTTCTTGGACGGGATCCACGAATGATCGACGGATCCGCTGTCCGGCGTCTACGAGGACGTGGCCGCGCAGCGTGTGCCAGCCGGAGCGCGGCGACGAGGAGCGCGACGGCGACCGCCGCGGTGAACACGCTCGTGCCGGCCACCAAGAGGACCGCGACGGCCGCCGTTCCGGTCGCCGTCGCGAGGCCGAGCCGCCCCGCCGAGCGCGTGCCCTGCGGCGAGGGGATCGCCTCGATGCGGGCGAGCGGCCATGCGACGATCGCCGTCGCCACGAGCGCGAGTGCCAGCCAGGCCGGTCGCGAGAGCCACCACCATGCGCCGTCGATCGGGGGGAGCGGCAGCGCGGCGATCATGGCTCCGGCCGCGGTGATCCCGGCAAGGAAGAGGAGCACGGGCATGTGCCACAGGTAGACGGTCATCGCGCGCGGCGTGACGAGGTCGATGAGCCGCGCGGGCGCGGGGCGGGCCGCAAGCCGTGCCAGCGGGCCCCGCATGAGCGAGAACAGGGCCGTGTGCGCGATGCCCACCAGCAGCAGTGCGGTCGTGGGCGGATTGATGTTGGCCACGAGATCCGGCGAATGCACTCCCGTGACGAACGAGACGGCGAGTGCGGCGATCGCCCCCGCGGCCCACACGATCCGGGTGCGCAGCGACAGCGCGTCGATGCGTCCGTCTGCCAGGAAGAACCCCAGCTGCTGCAGCGCGAGCCAGACGAATCCGAGGTTGACGAACCCGAGCGCGTCGATGCCGGTGCCGAGGCGGACCGCGTCGACGGCCACCGCGGCCGCGGCGAGCGCGGCGATCGTCCGCAGGGGCGCGGTCTCGTGCAGACGGAGGAGTGCCGGCTGCAGCGCTTGGCAGACGAGGAAGACACCGAGGAACCACAGCGGCTGCGCGAACCGGAACCCCGCCAGAGCGACGAGGTCCGGTGGGGTGCCCACGACCGCGAGCGCGGCGAGCAGGGCGCCCACTGTCGCGATCGTGACCAGCGCGGGCAGCAGCAGGCGATGGATCCGCCCCGCCACGAAGTCCACGCCGTCCTGACCGCGCCGTCGCGCCCGCCGCAACGCGGTCGCGCCGGAGAACCCGCCGATCACGAAGAACAGCGGCATCACCTGGAGCAGCCAGCTGAGCGGCACGACCCAGGCGGTGCCGTCGCTCGCGTTGACGAAGGACGGACCGGTGTCGGTCACGGCGACGCCGACCATCATCGCGTGGAGCACGACCACCCCGGCGATGCAGCAGGCGCGGACGAGGTCGATCGCGCGGTCTCTGCCCGGAGCGTCGGTCGGGGGCAGGGCTGCCGTGGCGGTGCGGACGATGGTCATGAGGCCTCCTCGGGGTGCGTCCCGGGAAGGCTAAGAACACGGTGTGCGCAGCCGCATCGCTCTCCGGTGCCGTCGTGGCGTCACCCCGTGGAGGGATCAGGGGGCCGGCTCGACCAGCCCGGCGTCGTAGGCGAAGATCACGGCCTGGACGCGATCGCGGGCGCCGAGCTTCGCCAGCACCTTTCCGACGTGCGTCTTCACCGTCTGCTCCGAGATGAACAGCTCGGCGGCGATCTCGGCGTTCGAGCGCCCGCGGCCGATCAGTGTCAGCACCTCGCGCTCGCGTTCGGTGAGGTCGCGCAGCGCCGCCGCGGCACGCCCGCTGCGGGGCCGGCGCGCGGCGAAATGCTCGATCATGCGCCGCGTGACGCTCGGCGCGAGCAGTGCGTCCCCCGCGGCGACGACACGCACGGCGTGGATCAGGTCCTCCGGGAGGGCGTCCTTCAGAAGGAAGCCGCTCGCGCCCGCCTCGAGCGCGTCGTACACGTAGTCGTCGATGTCGAACGTCGTGAGCATCAGGATCCGCGGCACGCGGGCGGCCGGATACTCCGGACCCAGGATGCGTCGCGTCGCGGCGATGCCGTCGAGTTCCGGCATCCGCACGTCCATCAGCACCACGTCGGGGTCGAGGCGCGCCGACAGCGTCACCGCCTCCTTCCCGTCCGCCGCCTGTCCGACGACGCGGAGGCCGTCCTGCGCGTCGAGGAGGGCGGCGAAGCCTGCCCGCACCATCGCCTGGTCGTCCGCGATGAGAACACTGATGGTCACGCTGCGCCTCCGGGCGTCGGGTCGGGTGGGAGCGGGGCGAGGGGGAGGGCGGCGCGCACGGTCCAACCGCCGTCGGCATCGGGCCCCGCGTCCACGGTGCCGCCGACGAGCGTCGCGCGCTCGCGCATGCCGAGCAGGCCGTGCCCGCGCGTCGCCGGCGCATCGGTCCTCACGGCATCGCCCGACGGGCCGTTGCGGATGACGAGGCGCAGGGCCGCAGCATCCGTCTCCGTCGCGAGCTCGATGCGCGTCTGCGGGGCGTGCCGCACCGCGTTGCTCAGCGCCTCCTGAACGATGCGGAAGGCCGCGATGTCGACGCCGCTCGGCACCGCCTCTGGCAGCGGGGCGAGGGAGTCGTCGATGTCGGCGCCCGCGCGTCGCAGCGCCTGAACGAGATCCGGGATGTCGCGCAGGCCCTGCTGCGGCGCGAGGTCGGCCTGCTGGTCGTCGGTGCGGAGCACGCCCAGCAGCCGTCGCATCTCGGTGAGCCCTTCGCGCGCCGTCCGCGCGATCTCGTCGAACTCGTGCACCGCCTCATCGGGCAGCCCGGGCACGCGATAGCGCGCCGTGGACGCCTGCACCTGGATGAGCGACATGCCGTGCGCGACGACGTCGTGCAGCTCGCGCGCGATGCGGGTGCGCTCCTCGACGAGGACGCGCCGCGACTGTTCGAGGGCGCTCAGCTCGCGCTCGCGGGTGAGCTCCGCGCCGACCCGTACGCGGCTGGCCGCGAGCACCGCGACGAGAAGAGCCGCGCCCGACACCGACGTCACGATGACGAGGTTCACGATCCCCGCGACCACGGGCACCGTGGCGGCCAGCGCGACGACAACCGCGAGCGTCCCGCCGATGCCCAGCAGCCAGGCGACCAGGGCGATCCGCCAGCCGTGCATGATCGAGAGCACGCCGATGAAGAGGATGAAGGCGAGCATGGCCGGCACGGACCACGGCCACGGCCAGAGGGTCGCGGGCTCGCCGCCCGGCAGCGGCAGCGCGACCGCCGCCACGGTGGCCACGATGATCGACCAGCGCGGGAATCGCACGGCCAGGATCGGGGAGGCGCACAGCATCGCGCCGAACAGGAACGCGAACGGCGCCGGCTGGCGGTAGAGCGTGATGTGCAGCGGCACCAGCACGGAGAAGAGCACCACGGCGGCGAGCGCCAGCGCGCCGAACATGACCACCGCCGCGTTCGGCCGGCGACGAGTCCGCGAGGCGGACGTCACGGGGGAGGAGGTGTCGTGCACGATGTCATCCTGTCAGTCGTCGCCGTTCACGCGGATGCCGCGACCCGACGGGCGCGCGCGGCGACCAGCCTGTCCACCAGCAGCCCGAGACCCACTGCGAGCACGATGCCGAGGCCGGCACTCAGCAGCGGCTGGTCCTTCAGCCACGCGCCCGCGAGGAGTCCGATCGCGATGCTGTAGGCCGCCCAGCACAGTCCTGCTGCGACGCTGAGCAGCGCGAACCGTCGCCACGGGTAGGCGAGGGCGCCGGCCGAGAGGTTGACCGCGACCCGCCCCACCGGGATGAAGCGGGCCCCGAGGACGAGTCCGGTGCCCCGCCGATCGAGCGCCGCACCCGCCCACGCGAACGCCTCCGCGACGCGCGGCCGCCGCATCCACGCGAACCGGGCGGTGCCCGTGCGCCGCCCGATGGCGAACGCGATGTTGTCGCCGACCGCGGCCCCCGCGGCGGCGACGAGGCCGAGCGCGACAAGATCGGGACGGCCGGTGGATGCTGCCACCGCCGCGGCCGCGACGAGCACGGTCTCGCTCGGCACGGGCGGGAAGAACCCGTCGATGAGCGCCACGGCGAACATCGCGAGGTACAGCCACGGCGACGCGACAGCCTGCAGCACCAGGTCGGAGATGAGATCCACCCCGGAACGGTATGCGCCCCGTGCGGGTCGCAGCATCCCTCTGCGGTATCGATCAGGGTCCCTCTGCGGAGGTATTCGGTCGAACCCGAGGCAGGGGCGCCCCGTATACTGGGAGGCTGGCCGTTCGGCCACTTCCCCATCTCCATCGACGGATCGGACTTCCGCTGTGCTCGCCGTGCACGACCTCGAGATCCGCGTGGGCGCCCGCGTGCTCATGTCGGACGTCTCCTTCCGCGTCTCGGACGGCGACAAGATCGGCCTCGTCGGCCGCAACGGCGCCGGAAAGACGACGCTGACCAAGGTGCTCGCCGGCGACCTCATCCCGGCGGACGGCAAGGTCGAGAGCTCCGGCGAACTCGGCTACCTGCCCCAGGACCCGCGCTCCGGCGATCCCGAGATGCTCGCGCGCACGCGCATCCTCGATGCACGCGGCCTCGGAACACTCGCGATCGGCATGCACGAGGCGTCGCTCGCGATGGGTGACGGCGACGAGGCCGTCGCCGCGAAGGCGATGCGCAAGTACGCGAACCTCACGGAGCGCTTCGAGGCGCTCGGCGGCTACGCGGCCGAGGCCGAGGCGGCGTCGATCGC
>JAVBUG010000303.1:0-3986 GCA_031555515.1 Microbacterium sp.
GGGAACGCGTGTGAGCAGCCGCGTGCCCGCCGCGAGGGGGACGTCGACGGCGCCCTCGCCCACGAGGACCCGCGCCCACACCCGGGCGCTCGCGCCGTCGTGCACGCGGTAGTCGACGAGGCGCGCGTGGCGGCGCAGCGAGACGCGGCTGCGCGCGGTGCCGAGGTAGGCCTCGGTGGCCACCGCGTCCTGCCGGTACGACAGCTCGTCGGCGGCGTACGCGAGCAGCTCCACGAGCATCACGCCGACGTCGGCCGACGACCGCTCCGTCCATCCGGGGGCGAGCAGCGCCATCCGCTCGAGCATGACGCGCCGGAACCCCTGATAGTCCTTGGCCAGGTAGTCGATCGGCGGCGGGTGGTGCACCCCTGCCGGGCACGTGCACGGCTGAAGGCAGTCGAGGTCGCTCGGGCACTCCACCTTGAACGAGAACGGCACCGCCGCCAGCAGCGGGTCGAACCCCGTCGGCGGGTCGGTGGTTCCGGGTGCGCGCACGCGCAGCGTATAGAGGGAGAAGTCGCCCCACCGCGCCGTGCGCACGACGAGCAGCGTCGCGGGGTCGTCGTAGCCGTCGATGAGGTCGAGGTCGGCGCCTGCGAGGTCGGTGCCGGCCCTGGCCCATTCGACGTGGACGGGCCGGATGCGCTCGCCGCCCTCGATCGCGACCCACGTGCGGTCCAGGCCCGCCGGCACCGGAAGCAGCAGCCGCACGACGAGCGTCCGCTGGCGCAGCGCGTCGTCGGGCTCGTCGTGGTCGCGCACCTCCAGGAATTCGATACCGTTGCTGAGGCCCGCGAGCTTCACCGCCATGAGCCGGCGCTGGTCGCCGCAGGTGTAGCAGCTCATGCCGACACCCCCGGCGGTGTGCGGAACGTCTGGACCTCGTGCGAACCGGTCGCGCGCACGACGTACGCGATGGTCGCGACGAGAGCGGCCCCCTGGGCTTCGACCTCGACCGACTCGATCGCGACGACGTTCGCCAGCTCACGTTCGAGCGACGCCTGTATGAGGAACTGGGATGCTGCGGCAGCTTCCGGTCCGCCGGGTGCGAAGACCTGCGCGAGCAGGCCCGCGCCGAAGTCGGGCCGCATGACGCGCTCGCCGGGGGACGTGAGCAGCGCCTGCTCGATGAGGTCGCGCACGTGCTCGTCGCGTCCGGTGGTCGCCGTGCGCCCGGTGCCGTCGACGGCCCACGGGAAGTCGAGGGTGCCGCTCATGATGCCACCACCCTCGGCTGCACGGCACCGGCGATCAGCGGCGCACCGGTCGCGACGGTGATCGACGACCCGGTCGCGACGGCGACGGGCATGCCGCCCGCCAGCACGCGGGCGGCCCCGGCCACCCACTGCCCGCTGACGTCGAACGGGCCCGACGACGTCGAGAGGGAGCATCCCGCGATCGCGTACTGCGTCGCGAGGGTGACGACCGGCGCGCCCGCGACGAGCACCCGCGGGAACGGCGACACGGCAGTCGCCACCCCGCCGTGCGCGCAGAGCACGGACGAGGCCTGAGTGAGCACGGGCCCTGGCATCCTTCCTCCTACGTCACCGTGAGGGCGCCGGCGTTGATGCTGACGGTCGGACCGACCATCGAGATCACGGCGCCCTTGCCGTTGCTGATCGTGATGCCGATGTCGCTGACCGAGATCATCGCGCCGGTCGCGGTCTTGATGAGGATGCCGCCCGTCGGCCCCGGGGTGTCGCTGATGGTGATCGAGTTGCTCAGCAGCGTCTGGAACGAGAGCCCCGACACCCCCGGCGGGACGAGGCGTGCGGCGGCCGGCACGTCGGCGGGGGAGTAGAACCCGCCGACCCACACCGGGTAGTCGGGGTCCCCGCCCTCGAACTCGACCCACACGCCCGCCCCGACCGCCGGGACCGTGAAGACGCCGGTCTGCGTGCCGGCGACCGGCAGACACGGCATCGCCCACGAGCTCGGCGGGATGCCGATCGACGGGACGAGCACCTGGATGCGCCCCATCTGCATCGGATCGATGTTGTTGACGCACGTGCCCCGGTACTTGCCGAACAGCTTCTTGGTGGCGACGGCGGTCTCTGTGTCGCTCATACGGGCACCTCCGGGACGGTGGACAGAAGGGCGTTGCGGGCGAGCGTGAACGACTGCGTGTAGCTGCCGCGGGCGATCTTGTGGGTGACGCTGCTCACGTAGTAGAGCCCGTTGAAGGCCTCGCCGGCCCCGCGCACCCCCACGAGTCCTCGCGACTTGAGCACTCCGCCGTAGCGGACGACATCGAGCTGACCGGTGCCGGTGACCATGTCGTCGTGCTGCCCCGCGTACGCGATGCCCTTCATGATCGCGGCGGGCGCGCTGAGCTTCGCCGTGCCCGGGAGGAACGTGAGCTTCGGCGGCAGGGGAGGGACCAGGCCGAGCATCGGCCGCAGCGGATTGATGTCGGGGATCGGGATCGGGATCGGCGCCTTGCTCCACGGCTCGTGCACCGTCACCACCGGCAGCTCCTTCGCCTCCTTGTTGAGCGTGAAGCTCATCGCGGTGACGTTGTCGTGCGGGCCGTCGAGCCCGCCGTCGAGCGCGCGCTGCGGGATGCCGAGACGCACCTCCGGTCCCCAGTACGCCTTGCTCACGCCCGGCAGCGGGCCGGGATCGATGTAGAAGACGTAGCCCGCCTCGTGCGCGAGGTTCTTCAGGTACGCGTAGTCGCTGCCCTGGTGGCGGGGGATCTTCTCGGTGGGGATCGGCGGGTCCTCGACGAGCGCCGGGATGACCAGGGGTGCGACGCCGAGCGCCGCGTACTTCGCGAGGACGGCGAGCGCGCGCACCGCGACCGGCATCGCGGGGTAGGGGATGCCGTCGAGCTCGAAGATGTCCATGACGGCGGTGAGGTCCTTGCCCTTGACGTGTAGCGTCGCCGTGGTTCCGTCGGTCTTGAACTCGTGGTCGGTCATGACGCCGTCGGCGAGGACCTCCGTCGTGCCGCCGATCGTCACGGCGAGGACGATGCGGAAGAGCGGGATCGAGACGCCGCCGGTGAGGAGGAACAGGGTGGACAGCGGCGACTTCTTGGGCACGTCGAAGACGAGCTCGAAGCCGCTCTGGGTGTCGCCCGAGCCGTTCTCGATCGTGACCTCGCGCAGCGCCTCGACGAGCGCCTGCGGAGCCGGCACGGCGATCGCGGGCCCCGCGTAGAGGTGCAGCCGCACGGGCTGCGGCTTGAGCTCAGCCATCGGCCCCCCTCATGTCGACCGGCAGCGTGACGCGCACCACACGACCGGGCGGGCCGGCCATGCCGGCGGGGTCGATCACGCCGTTGGCGTCGGCGAGGCGCCACCACAGTTCGGAGTCGCCGTAGTGTCGCGCCGCGAGGAGGTCGCGCCGGTCGCCCTCGACGCAGCGCACCTCGTACAGGGTGCCGAAGCGCTCGGGTTTCGGCACCAGCCGTCGCCGCAGGAACGCGACAGGGACGGGCTCGACGCCGGGTTGCGCCTCCGGCACATGGTGCGCGATGCCGACCTCGGCATACCGGCTCGTGGGCGGCAGCGCGTTCTGCGGCACGACGCCGGCGGAGAGCAGCTGCTGCAGCGGATCGACCATGTCAGAGCTCCTTCACCCCGAGCGCGGACAGCGGCGCGGAGCCGGCCTTCTGGGCGAGGGCCTCGCGGGAGCGCAGGTGCGCCATGAAGAGCTGGCCGCCGCGATGCTCGAACCCGAGGTCGTCGACGGTGAGCACCCTCATGCCGAGCGACACTGTGGCCCGGATCGGATTGAGCTGGGCGTCGAAGGCGTCCTCCGTGATGGAGAGGTCGGTGATCCGCACCGGCACGACGCGGTTCGGCCCCCACACGAAGAGGAGCAGCGGCGTCTCGATGGCGAGCACCTCGAGCGCGCCGCCGCGGGCGATGGAGTCGTTGCCCTGCAGCGCGTCGCTCGTGGGCTGCACGAGCAGTTCGAGCGCGGCGAGTTCCGGATGGATGCCGACCTCGGCCGCCGTCCGGTTCTGTTCAGGGTGC
>JAVBUG010000202.1:0-12710 GCA_031555515.1 Microbacterium sp.
ATGCTCGGGCTGATGGGACCGACCGGTTCCGGCATGTGGTCGCTCGCGGCGGTGCTGGCGGGGGCCGACGACCCGGGTCTCGCGGTCGTGGGCGGCGGCGGGCTCGTCGTGGGCGTCGCGGTGGGGCGCCCCGGCCGCGCCCACCGGTATCTCACGTACTACGCCGGCTACGTCCCGCAGTCCGCCGGCGCACGCCTGCCGGCCCGGCTCACGGTCGCCGAGGTGATCGGCGAGCCCATCACCAGCCGTGACCGGCGCGTCAGTCCGCGCGCGCTCGCGGTGCGCGTGGCGTCGCTGCTCGATGAGCTGATGCTGCCTCTCGGCGCCGCGCCGAAGTACCCGTACGAGCTGAGCGCCGGCATGCGTCAGCGCGTCGCGCTCGCCCGGGCGCTGGTGCTCCAGCCGCGCGTGCTGATCGCCGACGAGCCCTTCGCCAACATGGACGTCGAGGTGCGCAAGGCGGCGCGAGAGGCGATCCTCCGACGCCGTCGCGAGCTGGACATGGCGGCGCTCGTGGTGACCAACGAACCCGACGTCGTGAGCGAGCTCGACGCGGACGTGCTCGTGCTGCGCGGTGGCCACGCGGTCGCCTTCGGGCACGGCATGCAGGATCTGCTGTGGACACCCGACGGACAGGCCGACCGGCGAATGGTCAACTCCTGATCCCGCCCAGATGGTCATGAGCACCGGTTGAGCTTTGCTAGTATGGACTGGTTGCCCGCACGAGAGTGCGGAACATTCCTCCATAGCTCAATTGGCAGAGCAATCGGCTGTTAACCGATAGGTTCTTGGTTCGAGTCCAAGTGGGGGAGCGAAGGCCTCGGGGCTCCACCCCCGGGGCTTTCTTCGTCTCCGGGATCCGATCGAGGGGTGCACATGGCGGCTCGCGCGAAGCAATCGCCGCGTCTTGCTGTCGAGGGCGGCGTCCCCGCCCCGACGCCGATCCATCGTTCCGTCCCGCTGCTGATCGCACTGGGCGTGTTCGGCGCCGCGGTGGTCTGGGTCGGGCTCGTCGTCCTGTTCGGCGGTGAACCGTGGATGTTCCCGATCTCCGCGCCGGCGCCGTGGCTCTTCCTCGCGCTCGTGCCGTCCATCGTCGCGATTCTGCTCGCCGTACGCGGGGTCGCGCTGTGGTCGCTGCTCGCCGCCGCGCTGAGCCTCTGGCTCGTCCCGACCGGCGTCGTGACGATCGCGGTGGTGCTGGTCGCGCTGTGGACCGTCCGCGGCATCCGCCGTCAATGGGCGGCCCACGATCTCGATTCCGTGATCGCCACCGCCGCCGCGCACGGGCTTCCGGTCCTCGTGGTGCAGCACGTCGCCGGCAAGGCACGGCCGCGCAAGACCACCGACACGACGCAGGTGCAGGTGCGCGACGTCGACACCGGCGAGCTCTCCACCGCTCGCGTGTGGGGACCCATGCGCACGGGAACGACCTTCGTGCGGCAGGGCATGAACGTCATCGCGCAGGCACCCGCCGGAGCGGACGCCGAACTGCGCCGCTGGGTCGAGCGCCAGAACCGCCGGACCGCGGACTGACGTCCTCGCGACTCAGGCGTCGATGTCGTCGACGCCGGGAGTCCAGGAGCTTCCGGGGCGCCCCCAGCCGCGTTTGCGCGCGATCTTCTGGACGGTCTTCCAGTCGCCGTCGTCGAGACGGTCGACGTAGAGGATCCCGTCGAGGTGGTCGAACTCGTGCTGCATGATGCGCGCGCGCCAGCCGTCGACCTGGATGCGGACGGGTTCACCCTCGAGGTCGGTGCCGGTCACCAGCACCTCGTCGGACCGACGCAGCGGGAACCGCTCACCGGGGAACGACAGGCACCCCTCGGACTCCTCGTCGGGGTCGGGTGCGCCCGGCTCGAGGGGCTTCATCCACAGCACGGGGTTGATGATGACGCCGCGCCAGGGTGCACCCTCGTCGTCGGCGTAGTTGTACGTGTAGATGCGCAGCGGCACGCCCACCTGCGGGGCTGCGAGACCCACGCCGGGTGCGGCATCCATCGTCTCGAACATGTCGCCGACGAGCGTGCGGATCTCGTCCGTGATCTCTTCGACGACGGATGCGGGGGAGTGCAGGACGGGATCGCCCATGATGCGAATCGGGAGAACAGCCACGCCTTGAGCCTATCGACCGACGCCTGCGGCTAGTGTCGATGTGTGGTGTGGACTGCGGTGGAACTCGAGGACATCGGCGATCAGCTGGTCGGCGTGTTCCAGAACCCGAACATCCTCATCGGCATTCCGCTGGCCCTCCTCGGCGCCGTGTTCATGTCGTTCGGCGCGCAGTACCAGCACCGCGGCGTCACGAAGGTCGAGCGCCTCTACGGCTCGCAGGGCAGCGGCGGGCTGGGCGCGAACCACCTGCTGAAGCTCCTCGCCCGCCCGTCGTGGGTGATCGGCACGGTGATGCTGGGGCTCGCGATCGTCTGCCAGCTCTGGGCGCTCGCCTTCGCGCCGCTCATCGTGGTG
Organism: Microbacterium sp.; assembly: GCA_031555515.1. Classification (GTDB taxonomy): domain Bacteria; phylum Actinomycetota; class Actinomycetes; order Actinomycetales; family Microbacteriaceae; genus Microbacterium. The sequence continues at coordinate 2,470 of JAVBUG010000202.1, forward strand.
CAGCCTCTCGGCGCGATCGCCCTCGTGATCACGACGCTGCTGAACGCCCAGATCAGCGGTCACAAGCCGACCAGACGCTCGCTGACCGCGATCGGCGCCTGCGTCGGCGGCATCTTCATCTTCGTCACCATCGCGGCGCTGTTCGCGACCGAGAAGCCGGTGTCGAACGGCCAGCTCATCACGATCCTGGTGATGCTCGGGATTGTCACGGTAGTGTTCGCGGGCCTGTGGATCTGGCTGCGCTCGCGCATGGGGGCGCTCTTCTACATCATCGCCGCCGGCGTCATCTACGGCTTCGTCGCGACGCTCGCCAAGGTCGTGATCGTGCGCATCCAGTCTCAGGACTTCAACTGGCTCACCTTCACGTGCCTCGCCGCGCTCATCGCGGGCGCGATCGTCGGCGCATACTTCGTGCAGAACGCGTACGCCTCGGGGCCGCCCGACCTCGTCGTCGCCGGCCTCACCGTCATCGATCCGATCGTCGCGATCTTCATCGGCCTGACGGTGCTGCAAGAAGCGGCTGGTGCACCGCTCTGGGTCTACATCTCCTTCGCGGTCGTCGGCGCGATCGCGGTGTGGGGCGTGTTCCAGCTGGCCCGCCATCACCCGCAGGTGCTGAGTGAGAGCCAGGAACTCCCGATCCAGCGGGGGAGCGATGGCGGGACGACGGATGCTGCGCACCCGCGCACCGGCTCCATCAAGGTGACCGAGGCCGTCGCCAAAGTGTGGCCCGAGCCGCCCGTGAAGGATCGCGCCGACGAACCGGAAGGCAAGACGGGCAGGTAGGCTCGTCAGCGCACTGCACAGTGCACGGGGCGGTGGCCAAGCTGGTCAAGGCAGCGGGCTCATAACCCGACGATCGCGGGTTCAAGTCCCGCCCGCCCTACGTCATCGAGGCCCGTCGCGACCCCCGCGTTCGCGACGGGCCTCGCTTCGTCCCGCGTCGGGTCACGGCTCGATGAGAAATTCGTTCATACCCCTAACTTTCGGAGGGGCACCCCGTGACGCGCGCCTCGGTTTGGCGGTAGCGTCAGCCACATCAACTGTCCCTGGCTCCTGATGGAGGCGAACAATGAAGTTCCTGCAGAGGCTCGGCCGATCGATCATGCTCCCGGTGGCTGTGCTGCCGGTGGCCGCGATCCTGGTCGGCATCAGCAACTGGATCAAAGGCACGGTCGGCGGCGGCGTCGTCGTCGACTTCCTGTACACGGCGGGCGTCTCGCTCCTCGACAACCTCGCACTGCTGTTCGCGATCGGCATCTCGATCGGCATGGCGAAGAAGTCCGACGGCACCTCCGCACTGGCGGGCCTGGTCTCGTGGCTCGTCATCACCACGCTGCTCAAGCCGGAGTCGGTCGCGCTGTTCACCGGAGTCGAGGACGTCAACGACGTGCCTGCCGCGTTCCTCAAGGTGCAGAACGTCTTCATCGGCATCATCTGCGGTCTCATCGGCGCGTGGACCTACGACCGGTTCAAAGACACCAAGCTCCCTGACGCGCTGGCGTTCTTCTCCGGCAAGCGGTCGGTGGCCATCGTCACGGCAGGCATCTCGCTCGTCGTCGCCGTCGTCCTCCTGTTCGTCTGGCCGTGGGTGTACGGCGGGCTCGTGACGTTCGGCGAATGGATCTCGTTCCTCGGACCCTGGGGCGCCGGAATCTACGGGTTCCTGAACCGCCTCCTCATCCCGATCGGACTCCATCACGCCCTGAACTCGGTCTTCTGGTTCGACGTGGCGGGTATCAACGACCTCAACAACTTCGCCGCGGGCACCGGCACCTACGGGGTCACCGGGCAGTACATGACCGGCTTCTTCCCGATCATGATGTTCGGTCTGCCTGGAGCCGCGCTCGCGATGTATCTGACGGCCAAGACCACGCGCAAGAAGATCACCTACGGCATCCTGCTCAGCGCCGCCGTGTCGTCGTTCTTCGTGGGCGTGACCGAGCCGCTCGAATTCTCGTTCATGTTCCTCGCCCCGGTGCTGTACCTCGTGCACGCCGTCTTCACCGGAATCTCGATGGCGATCAGCGCGATCCTGCCGGTGAGAATGGGCTTCGGCTTCTCAGCGGGCTTCGTCGACCTCGTCCTCAACTGGACGAACCCCATGGCGCAGAACCCCTGGCTGATCCCCGTCATGGGAGTCTTCTGGTTCTTCATCTACTTCGGGGTGTTCTACTTCTTCATCAAGCGCTTCAACCTCAAGACGCCGGGCCGTGAAGACGACAACATCCTCGAAGAGGGGACGGACCTCGACACCCACTCCGCCGACGACAAGTACCTCATCACCGGGAGCCGCTTCATCGACGCACTGGGCGGCAAGGAGAACATCCTCGAGCTCGACAACTGCGCGACTCGCCTGCGCATGGAGATCGAGGACCCTGGCAAGGTCGATGAGACCGCGCTCAAGCGGGCGGGAGCAGCCGGCACGATGAAGCCCGGCGGCAAATCCGTGCAGGTGATCTACGGCACCAATGTGCAATTCGTGAAGGATGCGATGGAGCAGATCATCTCGGGACGTGCGGAGGCGCCCGTCGCCGCGGCACCCGAGCCTGCGATCGCGCCGGCAGCGGGCGGCACCGCGGTGCTCACAGACACCCCGGCGACGACCGCGGTGCGCCTGCGCCAGCCGCTCGAGGGCAGGGTCGTGCCGCTGTCGGAGGTCCCCGACCCCACGTTCGCGCAGGGGATCATGGGCCCGGGGGTCGCGATCGATCCGACCGGCGACACTGTCGTCGCGCCGGCCGACGGCACCATCGGCGCCACGTTCGACAGCAGCCACGCGGTGGCGCTCGTCCTCGACGACGGCACTGAGCTGCTGATCCACGTCGGCATCGACACGGTCGGCATGAAGGGCGACGGCTTCGAGACCCTCGTCGAGAAGGGGCAGAAGGTCACGGCAGGAACGCCGCTCCTGCGCTTCGACCTCGCGAAGATCCGGGCCGCCGGCCACCCCTCGATCACCCCGGTGATCGTGCTCAACAACGAGAACGCCGCCGTCACCTTTGAGTGACGCCCGGGTCCGATTCACGATGAACGGGACGGATGCCGCGATCCGCGGCATCCGTCCCGTTCTCACATCGCGTCGCCGATGTACGAGTACTTGACGAAGACCTCGGGCGCGAGCCCCGCCTCTTCGAGTACGCCCTGCACGGCGCTCAGCATGTAGCTGGAGTCCCAGCCCATGTAGAGGGAGTGGTCGTCGTCGAGACGGTCCCATTGGCCGTTCCAGGACTGGGCACTGTAGACCGGACCGCCCCTGCGCGCGCTGTACGCGACGACCGACTCGCGGGAGTCGGCCCACAGCCGCTTGAACACGCGGTTGAAGAGGTACTTGACGTCGGGCACCTCCCAGTGCTCGCCGCAGTACTCGACGTACGACCACTCGCGGTGCCAGCCCGGAGGCCATCCGCGGCGGCGGACGGCGTCGAGGATCGGGGTCAGGCCGTCGTCGTCGATCGCGGGGCCGCCCGGGCGCTTCCAGACCTCGACGAACCGGCCTGTGAGCTGCGCCGATCGCTCGGCGATCGCGGCGGTGCCCCACGAGGGCAGGCCGGCGAGCTCGGCCGTCGTCGCGACGGAGCTGCGGGCGTACAGCGCCTGCTTCTCAGGGAAGGAGCGATCGAAGGCGCGCAGCGCGAGGTCCTCCTCGAGGACGGTGAGGTTGCCGATCGTCTTCGAGAGCGCACGATGGCTGTTCTGCTCGTCGTCGGTGTACGACGCCCACTCGCGGACGCCGTCGCCCGACCACGCGTCGCCCGGGGCGAGCGGGAAGATGTGCTCGACGTCGAGGCCGCCGGCGCCGTCGACGCCGGCGATGCGGCCGAGCACGTACGACGCGTGAGGAAGCTCCGAGTACTTGAGGGCCACCGCGACACGCTCGTCGGAGGGGGTGATGCGCGAGATCGCCGCTACGAGCGCGGCGGCGCCGTCGTCGCGCGCCCGGCACAGGCGCGCGACGAGGCGATCCACGCCGGTGCCGACAACCGCGCGACGCACGAGCAGCGACTGCACCATCTCGAGGATTCCGATCAGCTCGTCGCGATCGACCGACCCCAGCTCGACGTCGCGGTAGGCCCGCATGACGAGTGGATACATGCCGGTGCCGAACGTGCCGAGGTAGGCGAGATGACGCGTGATCTCGGCATCCGGAGCCTCGCTCGGCCGCAGCAGGATGCGGTACACGCGCGACAGCTCGCGCCACTCGTCGGCGTGACGCACCAGATCGTCGAAGTCGAGCCGGGGGAACTCATGGCGGAAGGCGTCGTACACTCCGCGACCGCCGACGACGGTGACCTCGCGGCCGGTCCGCATGACGAGATACTGCCGCCAGAACTCGGCGATCGCGTCGCCGGTGTTCTGCTCGATCGCCTGCCAGTAGTCGGCTTCGATCTCACGCTGCTCGGAATGGTTGAGGCCCATCAACACGTAGTTGTGGATGAGCTCGTGGTCGCGCAGCGGCTCGCCGGTGGAGTTGAGACTCTCGAAGATCTGCTGCGCGTTCGCGCCCGTGCCGAGCGTGATCGCGACGTGCTCGAGCTTCTGGAGCCCGCGCCAGATGTGGGGCGCCTCCTCGAGGCTGATCTGGCTGCGGAAGAACGCGTAGTTGTCGTCGAACCGCGAATCGCGGTGCTCGCCCGCCGCGAGGGGGAGGTCGAGCACGACGCGCTCGAACACCGAGGCCCACGCGCGGTGCGGGCGCAGCTTCGTGCGTGTCGCATCGCGCGAGTGCACGAGCACCGGCTGGAGTTGATCGGCCAGATCCGGATCCGCCTCGCGCACGGTGTGATGCAGGGCGGCGACGAGCAGCATGAGCGTCGTCGTGCGCTGCTGCCCGTCGATCAGTACGAGCTCGGCGTCGGACCCTTCACCGCTCGCCGAGGAGAGGATCGAGCCGATGAAGTGCATCTGCCGATCGTCGAGATCCGCCACCGCCCGGATGTCGGAGAGGAGCTGCTCGCACCCGCCGATGTCCCACCGGTACTGCCGCTGATACACCGGGACGACGATCGTCCAGTCCGCGGCGGAGAGCCAGCCGATGGTGTTGACAGCAGTGGCATCGACGTTCGTGGCAGTGACCATGGCCCGTCCAGTCTAGGCCGGGCTCCCCGGGCCGGAGCGGGCCGCCGGCGGTCGCCGGTTATTCACGGCGCGGTCTTCGGGGGCCCTCAGACCCCCGAGGTAGGCTTACCTAAGTTGAGCCTGTTAAAACGTGCTGGCTCACTGACCGAAAGGCATGATTCGTCATGGGTTACATCAAGTCCGCCGCTCTCGACGAGACCGGCTTCGTGGTGCTCGACTCCTACGGTGAGGAGATCGACCCGCAGGAGTGGCTGTCGATCGAGTACGTCGACTGGAAGTCGTCGGGCGACACCCGCTTCGCGCCGCTCGCGTCCGCCAAGGGCGAGATCGAGTGCAACGGGTTCTGGAACCACACGCCGCCGCGCACCGACAAGGACGGCGTCTGGATCCCCGAGCAGACCGAGAAGGCGCCGACCCTGACGCGCCGCGCGCAGGAGCCGGGCTCGAACGTCGGCCGCTGCCGCATCATCGAGCTGCAGCCCAACACCTACGCCGACGCGCTGTACAACCTCCACCAGGACGACAACAACCGCCTCAACCCCGACGGCACGGGCTGGGTCGTGCGCGGCTTCTTCAACCTCACCGACGACAAGAACACCTACTTCGTGCTGCGTGAGAACCGCACCGACCCGAGCATCGAGTACCGCGTGGCGCTTCCCGCCGGCGCCCAGCTCATCGTCGACACGCAGCGCCTGTGGCACGCCGTGCATCACGACGGCACCGAGCCGCGCTACTGCCTCATCACCTCTTGGGAGTCGGGCCCCGAGCTCGACGCCTACATGGAGAAGTACCACGCCGTGCCCACCGCGCCGCAGTTCGAGGTCGCGCAGGAGGTGCTCGACGCCGGTCAGGCCGAGCAGACCCGCCGTGACGCCGCGCGCGCCGCGTACTACGCCGCCAAGGGCAAGGCCGAGGTCCAGGCCATGAGCGAGGCCTGAGCACCCGACCGCCTGATCCGGGAGGGCCCGGGAATCACAGTCTTGTGATTCCCGGGCCCTCTCGGCGATAATGGCGGCAGCACAACCGAACAGCACGTCATGACACCGTCACAGGTCGTAGGGGAAGACGCACCTGACGAACGGAGAGATCATGGCGACACACAAAGCGCGTGGGGTGATCTTCATTCACTCCGCGCCACGAGCGTTGTGCCCCCACCTCGAGTGGGCAGTCGGGCGGGCCCTCGGCCGCGCCGTCAGCTTCGACTGGGCGGATCAACCGGTGCTGACCGGCAGCCGACGCTCCGAGTTCTACTGGGAAGGGGTCGCCGGGACCGGCTCGGCCCTGGCCACCGCCATCCGCGGCTGGGAGCACCTGCGCTTCGAGGTCACCGAGGATCCCACCCCCCGAAGCGACGGCGGTCGCTGGTTGCACACGCCGGGGCTCGGCATCCACTACGCCCAGACCGACACCGCGGGCAACGTCGTGATCGGCGAGGACCGTATCCGCTACGCGATGGAGATCGCGGGCGGAGACGCGTTCGAACTGCAGCGCGAACTAGATGTCGCGCTCGGTGCCGCATGGGATGAGGAGCTCGAGCCGTTCCGGCACGCGAGCGACGATGCTCCCGTGGTCTGGCTGCACAAGGTCGGCTGACCCCACAACCCCACAGACGCAGGCGGCGTGAGGCGCCACTACCGAGGCTCGGAGGCCATGATTCCCGGGTCGCGGGACCGCGAACCGCCGCCTGACACGACAGACGCCCCCGGCATGGCCGGGGGCGTCTTCGCGTCGCGGGTCGTCAGACCGAGCGGAAGGCGACGACGGCGTTGTGACCGCCGAAGCCGAACGAGTTGCTGATCGCGAGCTGGTCACCCGCGCCGAGGGCGATGGGCGCGTCCGAGATGCGCAGCGGGATGTCGGGGTCCTGCGTGGTGACGTTGATCGTCGGCGGCGCCTGACGCTCGCGCAGTGCGAGGAGGGTGAAGATCGCCTCGAGCGCGCCGGTGCCGCCGAGCAGGTGGCCGGTCGCGCCCTTCGTCGCCGAGACGGGGATCTCGTGGACGCGGTCGCCGAAGACGCTCAGCAGCGCCTTGTACTCGGCGATGTCGCCCGTAGGGGTCGACGTCGCGTGCGCGTTGATGTGCGTGACCTCGTCGGGGGTCGCTCCCGCCTGCTCGAGAGCGAGGCGCACGGCGCGCGACGCGCCGAGTCCCTCGGGCTCGGGAGCCGTGATGTGGTACGAGTCCGCCGTGACGCCGCCGCCCACGACCTCGCCGTAGATCTTGGCGCCGCGGGCCTTGGCGTGCTCCTCGGTCTCGAGCACGAGCGCCGCCGCACCCTCACCCATGACGAAGCCGTCGCGGTCGACGCTGTACGGCCGCGAGGCCGTCTCGGGGGAGTCGTTGCGCTTGGACAGCGCCTGCATCGCGGCGAAGGCCGCGATCGTGAGGGGGTGGATGACCGCCTCGGCGCCACCCGCGATGACGACGTCGGCGCGACCCGCTCGAAGGCTCTCGAACGCGTTGACGAGCGATTCGGTGCTCGATGCGCACGCCGATGCCACGGTGCGCGCATAGGCACGGGCGTTCAGGTGCATCGAGACCGCGGCGGCCGGAGCGTTCGGCATGAGCATCGGGACGCTCATGGGCATGACGCGACGAGGCCCCTTGGTCTTCAGCGTGTCCCAGCCGGCAAGGGTCGTCTGCAGGCCGCCGATGCCGGTGGCGAAGTCGACGGCGAACCGCTCGGGCTCGACCTCGGGCTTGCCCGCGTCCTCCCACGCCTCGAACGCGGCGACCAGCGCGAACTGCGCCGAGGGGTCGAGGCGGTTGGCGACGGGGCGCTCCAGCACGGTGTCGGGCCGGACGAGCTCCTCTGCGGCGAAGGTGACGGGGAGCTGGTACTCCTGCACCCATTCCTGCTCGATGGTGTGCGTGCCGGATGCTCCGCTCAGCAGCGCCGACCAGCTCTCGGGGGCGGTGCCGCCGATGGGGGTCGACGCACCGATGCCGGTGACGACGATACGGGGTGTGCTCATGAGATCAGAGTCCTCGCAATGCTGGCCGGTGGGGGCCGCGGCCCCCACCGGGATGGTCCTACGCCTGGTTCGACGTGATGAAGGTGACGGCGTCGCCGACGGTCTTGAGGTTCTTGACCTCGTCGTCGGGGATGGTCACGCCGAACTTCTCCTCAGCGTTGACGACGATCGTCATCATCGAGATCGAGTCGATGTCGAGGTCGTCGGTGAACGACTTCTCGAGCGCGACCTCGTCGGCCGAGATGCCGGTCTCGTCGGTGATGAGCTCAGCGAGTCCCGCGAGGACCTCGTCGTTGGTGAATGCCATGGGATTCTCCTGTTTGTTGGGGGTAGGCGTGCCCGAGCGGGCCGGGAATCAGTCTAGGGTCGCGGTCCGCCGCGTCAGGGAAGGACGACCACCTGCGCGCCGAAAACCAGTCCGGCGCCGAAGCCGATCTGCAGCGCGAGTCCGCCGCTGAGCTCGGGGTGCTCCTCGAGCAGGCGGTGGGTGGCGAGCGGGATGGACGCCGCCGACGTGTTGCCGGTGGTCTCGATGTCACGGCCGACCAGCACGGTGTCGGGAAGCCCGAGCTGCTTGGCGAACTCGTCGATGATGCGCATGTTCGCCTGGTGGGGCACGAAGGCGGCGAGATCGGATGCCTCGATCCCGGCGGCCTCGAGCGCCTGGCGTGCGACCTTCACCATCTCCCAGACGGCCCAGCGGAAGACCGTCGGGCCCTCCTGCCGCAGCGTCGGCCAGGGCGCGACGCCGTCGCGGAACTCGGTCAGCGTGTGGTTCATGCCCACGGCCTCGGACTTCGAGCCGTCGGAGCCCCAGACGGTCGGGCCGATGCCGGGGGTGTCGCTCGGCCCGATGACGGCTGCGCCCGCACCATCGCCGAGCAGGAACGAGATGCTGCGATCCGCGGGATCGACGATGTCACTCAGCTTCTCGGTCCCGATGACCACGGCGTAGGTGGCCGCACCGGCGCGGATGAGCGCGTCAGCCTGGGCGACGCCGTAGGCGAAGCCGGCGCACGCGGCGTTCACGTCGTAGGCCGCCGCCGGGTTCGCCCCGACGCGGTCGGCGACGATCGCCGACACCGAGGGGGTCTGCTTCGGGTTGCTGATCGTCGCGACGATGACCGCGTCGACCTGCGACGGGTCGACGCCGGACCGCTCGATCGCCTCGCGGGCGGCATCCGTCGCGAGATCGATCGCGTCCGTCTCGGCCACCGCCCGAGTGCGGGTGACGATGCCGGTGCGCTGACGGATCCACTCGTCGCTCGAGTCGATCGGGCCGATGAGGTCGTCGTTCGGGACGGCGATCTCGCCGCGCGCGGCGCCGAAGGCGTAGATGCGCGTGTGGGCGGCACCGGTGGGCTGGATGAGGCTGCGGGTCATGCGGATACTCCGGTCAGGCGTCGGCGGCCACCAGCGCGGCGGCGGCCTCCAGGTCGGCGGGCGTCTTGACGGCGACGGCGGGGACTCCGCGCAGTGCGCGCTTCGCGAGCCCGACGAGCGTGCCCGCGGGGGTCAGCTCCACGATGCCCGATACGCCGGCGTCGGCGAAAGACGCCATGCAGAGATCCCAGCGCACCGGCGAGGCGACCTGGTCGACGAGGAGGTCGACGAAGGCGCGCCCCGACGTCGCCGCGGAGCCGTCGCGGTTGGTCCACAGGGTGATCCCGGGGTCGGAGACATCGTGGTCGGCCGCAGCGGCGCGCAGCGTCTCGACGGCCGGAGCCATGTAGTGGGTGTGGAAGGCGCCCGCGACCTGCAGGGGGATGACCCGTGTGCCGGTGACCGGCTCGGACGCGAGGGCCTGCAGCGCGTCGAGCGCTCCTGCGACGACGAGCTGGCCGCCGCCGTTGTAGTTCGCGGGGGAGAGGCCGAGCTCGTCGAGGCGGGCGAGGATGGATGCCTCGTCCCCGCCGATCACGGCGCTCATGCCGGTCTGGGCCGCGGCAGCGGCTTCGGCCATCGCGCGGCCGCGGACGCCGACGAGGGTGAGAGCGGATTCCTCGCTGAGGACGCCTGCCGCGGCTGCGGCGGCGAACTCGCCGACGGAGTGCCCCGCGACGCCGGCGACGCGCTCCCGGTCGGGAAGGGCGTTCCACGACAGCAGGCTGGCGGCGACGATCAGCGGCTGCGCCACCTGGGTGTCGCGGATCTGGTCGGCGTCCCACTCGGTGCCGGCGGCGAC
>JAVBUG010000325.1:0-10525 GCA_031555515.1 Microbacterium sp.
ATCCGTTCCCGCAGGATTCCTGCGCGCGGACGGCGACCGGATCACGGACGGCGAGGGGCACGAGGTGCTGCTGCGAGGGGCGAACGTCAACCAGCTCGTCGGCTTCTACCAGCCGCAGGACGACGTGCCGGCGACGCGGCCTCTGACGGAGGCCGACTTCGAGGGCATGGCCTCGTACGGCTTCAACGCCGTGCGGCTGGGGATCTCGTGGTCGGCGCTGGAGCCCGAGGAGGGCGAGCTCGACGCGGCGTACCTCGCGCAGATCGACGATGCTGTCGCGTGGGCGAAGGCGAACGGCATCCGCACTGTCATCGACCTGCATCAGGACGGCTGGTCGAACGCGCCGACGGCGCCCGGCACGGAGTGCCGGCCGGGCACCGGCCCGATGTGGGGCTACGACGGCGCTCCCGGGTGGGCGACGATCTTCGACGGCACGCCGCGGTGCGCGTTCACCGGGCGCGACATCTCCCCCGCCGGCGACCGCGCGTTCGAGCACTTCTGGTTCGACACCGACGGGATCCAGACCGCGCTCGTGCGCACGTGGGGCGAACTGGCGGCGCGGTACGCCGACGAGCCTGCCGTCGCCGGGTTCGACCTCATGAACGAGCCGGGCTTCGGGCAGACGGCGCCGGTGACGACGTCGCTGCAGCTCGGCCGCTACTACGACCGCGCGATCGACGCGATCCGCGAGGCCGGCGCGCCGCAGATCGTGTTCATCGAGCCGAGCATCCTGTGGTCGGGGCTCGGCTTCGACAGCGGCCCGTCACTCGGCTTCACCGACGACGCGAACATCGTCTTCTCGCCGCACCTGTACGCCGAGTCGATCACGATGGACCGCTCGCTCGGCATCCCGTCGATCGTGAGCATGGAGCGCCAGTTCGACCTCGCCCGCCGCGTCGCCGACGAGTACGGCATTCCGCTGTGGTCGGGCGAATACGGCTACTGGGGCGAGCCGGAGGACGTGAACGCGCGCATGCAGCGCTACGCCGACGCCGAGGATGCGCACCTCCTCGGCAGCGCCTACTGGGTGTGGAAACAGGCCTGCGGTGACCCGCAGAACGGCATCGGCCCGATCGGGCTCGCGCTCGTTCCGCAGGACTGTGCGACCGGCGAGGACGCGCCCGGCAACGCCGTGCTCCTCGGCGAGCTCAGCCGGGCGTACCCGCGCGAGGCGCCGGGCGCCCTCGTCTCGCTCGAGGCGGACGGCGCGCGGTTCGCACTCGCGGGGACGGTCGACGAGCCGACGTGCGGCCTCGACGTCTGGATCCCGGGTGCCGCGGAGCCGGCCGTGCAGACGGAGGGTCTCACGAAGGTGAGTCTCGCCGCGCGGGACGGAGGGTGGCGCATGAGCGCCTGCGCCGACGGCGATTACTCCGTGACGAGCGACTGACAGCCCTCCGCGCGCAGCACTCGAGCGCGGAACACGCGCAGGGGCGCAGCATCCGTTCCGATGCATGCCGGGTATGCATATACTCGGTGACTACATACTCGGTATGCCCCCTACGGAGAGGTGCGACATGGTTGTCTGGCGTCGATGGATCTTCCCGATCCTGCTGGTGCTCGTGCTGGGGGCCGCGGCCCTCGCCCTGGTGAAGATCGCGTTCGTCCCCGACACCGCGCCCGCCGCCGCGCTGCAGCCGTCCGCGCAGATCGCCGATCCGGTCGTCGCCGTCGAGCGCGCCGAGGTCACCAACGCGCTGAGCCTCCCGGGGACGATCGCGAGGGATGCGTCCTACCCGCTCCGCTCCGAGATCGATGGCACTGTCACCGCCGTGCACGTCGGCGAGGGCCAGGCGGTCGCGGCGGGGCAGAAGCTCTTCACGATCAAGCAGGCCGACCCGGTCAAGAACATCGACGTGCTGGCGCCCGAGGCCGGCGACATCACTGAGCTCGCCGTCGTGAAGGGGCAGCCCGCGTCGATCGGCGCGGAGCTCGCCCAGCTGACGCCGGCGCGCTACCACGTGCGGGCGACCGTCGAGCCGGTGCAGCTCTACCGGCTGCAGGGCGCGCCGACGGAGGGCTCGGTCACGATCCAGGGCGGCCCCGCGCCGTTCACGTGCACCGGCCTCAAGGTCGAGGTCGCCGAGGACGGCACCACCTCGGTCACCTGCGCGGTGCCCGCCGACCAGGTCGTGTTCGCAGGCCTCCAGGCCCAGCTCGACATCGACCTCGGCACGGTCAGCGATGTGCTCGTCGTGCCGACCACCGCCGTCAAGGGCGGCGCGGGCTCGGGCGTCGTCTGGATCGACGGCGGCGACGGCGAACTCGAGGAGCGCACCATCGCGCTCGGCGTGAGCGACGGCACGATCGTCGAGGTGACCAGCGGTGTCGAGGAGGGCGAGCAGGTGCGCCAGTACGTGCCCGGCGTCGCCGCGGCCGACGAGCCGGTCTGCTACGACGACGGCATGGGCGGCGAGTACTGCGAGCCCGCGGGGTGGAACTGGTGACCCTCGTCCGCCTGGAGGGCGTGGCCAAGCACGTGCTGCTGCCCGATGACACGCGCCTCGACATCCTGCGCAGCGTCGACCTCGCCGTCGCTGCGGGCGACCATGTCGCCATCGTCGGGCGCAGCGGGTCGGGCAAGTCGACGCTCCTCAACCTGCTCGGCATGCTCGACTCCCCCTCGGAGGGGGCCGTCTGGTTCCACGGCGAGCCGGTGCGGAAGATGCGCCGCGGCAAGCTCGATCGCCTGCGCGGCCGCAACGTCGGCTTCGTGTTCCAGCAGTTCAATCTGCTGGCGGGACGCACCGCCCTCGAGAACGTCGAGATGCCGCTCGGGTACGCCTCCGGCCGGGCCTTCTGGACCCGTCGGGCCGCAGCGACCCGCATGCTGGAGCGCGTCGGACTCGGGCACCGCCTCGAGTCGACGCCCGAGCAGCTGTCGGGCGGCGAGCAGCAGCGCGTCGCGATCGCGCGCGCCCTGGTGCGCCGGCCCGCGCTGATCCTGGCCGACGAGCCCACCGGTGCCCTCGACGTCGAGACCGGCGGCAGCGTCATGGAGCTGCTCGACGACATCGCCTCCGAGGCCGACGCCGCGCTCGTCACGATCACCCACGACCTCCACGTCGCCGCGCGCGCCCGTCGTCACTACCGGCTCGAGGCGGGCGTGCTCACGGAGTTCGATCTCAGCGCGCCCGCAGGTGCGGGCGAGACCGCCGGCGCACCCGAGCTCGCTGAGAGCGTCGACGAACCCGCCACCGAAGGCGGACCGCTCGCCGACGCCCGAGCAGACGCGGGGGACGCAGCATCCGTCCGTCCCTCATCCCTGGACGAGCGTGCCGAGCCGGCGGAGGTGGCCTCGTGAGCGGGCTCGTCGGAGCGCTGGGCGAGGCGTGGTCGGAGCTGCGCCACCACAAGCTGCGGGTGCTGCTGAGCCTCATCGGCATCGCGGTGTCGGTCGGCGCCCTCACCGCGGTGGTGGCGCTCAGCGAGTATCAGCAGCAGCAGATGGAGGAGCAGTCCGACCAGAGCGGCGGACGGCCCGCGACGGTGTCGATCTCGGTGTCGCGCACCGACGGCGCCCCGATGGACTGGGATGCGTTCGACGCCCACGTCGCCCAGGTGTCGGAGCGCTACTCCTTCGACTACCTCACGCGCATCGTCGACCCGGTGCCGCTGCAGGTGCAGACGCCGGAGCAGGTGCGCCCCGTCAACGCGCGGCTCGTCGACCCGGCGTACCCGGTCATCCACCGCACTCCCCTGCTCGAGGGTCGCTGGTTCCAGGAGGCGGACGCCAAGCTGCTCGCGCCTCCCGTGGTGATCAGCGAGGCGCTGTGGGACGTCTACGGACGCCCCGACCTCGGCGCGGGCTTCGCCCTGCGCACGACCGGCGACACGGCGGGCGCGTACCCCGTGATCGGCGTGACGCCGCGGCAGTACAACGGCGACGAGGAGAAGCGCATCACCATGATGTTCGACTCCTACGCGGCGCGGCTCGATGCGCTGCCGGCCGACGTGATGGTCATGTACGAGGTGTGGGTGCCCGAGGACGGCGTCGCCGAGCTCGGCCCGGTGCTCGCGGCCGACCTGCGCGCGGGGCTCGACGACAGCACCGAGGTCTCGGTCACGCGCACCGACTGGGCGTCGCGTCCCGATGCGCAGAGCTCGATGGCGGTGTTCGAGCTCGTCACCGGCGGCATCGCGGCCCTCGTGCTGCTGCTCGGCGGGCTCGGGCTCGTGAACATCCAGCTCGTCGCGATGCGCCAGCGCATCCGCGAGATCGGCGTGCGCCGCCGCTTCGGCGCGACGCAGGGCCGCATCTTCACGTCGGTGCTGCTCGAGAGCGTCGTGGCGACGGCGGTGGCGGGCGTCGTCGGCATCGCGATCGCGGTCGCGGTGCTCAAGGCACCGTTCGTCATGGACATGTTCTCCGCCATGCAGGACATCCCGCCTTTCCCGGTGCGCGCCGCCGTCACCGGACTCGTCGCCGCCGTCGCGATCGGCGCGCTGGCCGGCTTCATCCCGGCACTCATGGCGGTGCGTTCCAACGTCATCGACGCACTGCGCTTCTAGCTGTCCAGGGCTTCCGACCCTCCACCCGAAGGAGAACCCCATGTCCGTTCGTCAGAGTCTGCTCGCGATCCTCGATCAGGGCCCGTGCTACGGCTACCAGCTGCGCGCCGAGTTCGACCGGCGCACCGGATCGACCTGGCCGCTCAACGTGGGCCAGATCTACAACACGCTCGACCGCCTCGAACGGGACGGACTGGTCGAGAAGGGCGACGTGGACGAGCACGGTCACGTCTACTGGGAGATCACGGATGCCGGAGCCGCCGAGGTGCGGGACTGGCTGGCCTCCCCGGTGCAGCGTGCGCAGGGCACCCGCGACGAGCTGGCGATCAAGCTCGCGGTGGCGGCGACGCTGCCGGGCGTGGACGTGGCGGACATCATCCAGACGCAGCGCCGCGCGTCGCTCGCGCAGCTGCAGGAGCTCAATCGGGCGAAATACGCCGGAGCGAACCCCGACGGGCCCGAGGAGCTCGCGTGGTCGCTCGTCGTCGACTCGATGATCTTCTCGGCCGAAGCCGAGGTGCGCTGGCTGGACCACTCGGAGCAGCGCCTGGCGCTGCACCCGCACCACGCGATGGCCCTCGAGCTCTCGACCGACAAGCCCAAGCGCGGTCGTCCGGTGAAGGCCGGGGCATCCACCGCCCCTGAGAAGTCGCGATGACCGACACCGTGCTGCGCCTCATCGGGGTGACGCAGCAGTACGGCACCGGCGCGACGGCCGTCTCGGCGCTCTCGGGCGTCGATTTCGAGGTGACCCAGGGCGAGCTCGTCGCCGTGATGGGCCCATCGGGGTCAGGAAAGTCGACGCTGCTGTCGATCGCCGGCGGCCTCGCGATCCCGACCACCGGAGAGGTGATCGTGGAGGGGCAGTACCTCAGCGAGCAGAAGCCCGCGCAGCTGGCGCGGCTGCGGCGACGGTCGCTCGGGTTCGTCTTCCAGGACTTCAACCTCATCCCGACGCTCACGGCGCTCGAGAACGTGACGCTGCCGCTCGAACTCGACGGGTTCCGGTCGCGGGTGGCACGACGCGCCGGGCGCGACGCCCTCGCATCGGTGGGCCTCGAGAACAAAGCCGGGTCCTACCCCGACGACCTGTCGGGCGGCCAGCAGCAGCGCGTGGCGATCGCCCGCGCCGTGGTCGGCGGGCGCCGGCTGATCCTCGCCGACGAGCCGACCGGCGCGCTGGACTCGGTGACCGGCGAGATGGTGCTCAAGATGCTGCGCGCCCGGGTGGATGCCGGGGCTGCCGGCATCCTCGTCACCCACGAGGCCCGCCACGCCGCCTTCGCCGACCGCATCGTGTTCCTGCGCGACGGCCGCATCGTCGACGAGTCGCGCCGCTCGAGCGCGGACTCGCTGCTGGCGGCGCGATGACGAGCACCCTCGAGCGGAGCGTCGACACGTCCCCTCCCCCGGCGCCGCTCAGCCGCCCGGGTTCGCGGACCGCCCGCTGGCGGGTCGCCGTGCGGATGGCGCAGCGGCAGCTGCGGCGCGCGTGGGTGTCGAGTGTTCTGGTCACGACGCTGGTGGCCCTTCCCATCGCGGGGATGGCCGCGTTCCTCATCTTCACCGCGAGCGCGATCGCGACCCCTGAGGAGCGCACGGCAGCCGAGCTCGGCGACATGGAGGCGTGGATCGCCCCGTCCGGCGTCCCGGGCGAGGGATTCTGGCAGGTGCCGTCGGAGCCGGAGTGGACCGGCTACCCGATCGACGCGGACGGTGTCATGACGATGCCCGACGGCGAGCCCCTGGACGATCCGACCGGGCTCCTGCCGGCGGGCACCGAGATCCTCCCCGTGTCGAAGGGCATGGTTTCGGTGGCCACCGACGACGGCTCGGCGGTGCTCCCGGCGTGGGCCGGCGAGACGTGGGATCCGCGCTTCGCCGACGCGTTCGCGCTGGTGGCCGGCGATCGACCTGCGACCGCCCGCGGCGCGATGGTCACCCCCGCCGCCCTGGAGCGGCTCGGGCTCGAGATCGGGGACCCGCTCCGGCTGGCGGACGGCCCGGCGTACACCGTGGACGGCACCCTCGACGCGGCCACCATCGCCGACGGTGTCGCCGCGGTCTTCCTCCCCGAGGGCGCGCGCGAACACGTCGGCGGCACGCAGCGGTGGTACCTGCCGGAGCTCGCGGTGTCGTGGGCCGACGTGCAGCGGCTCAACGACGAGGGCGGCGTCGTCGCGTACTCGCGTGCCGTGGCACTGGACCCGCCGGAGTTCTCGAACCGCTACTACACGTCGGCCTCCACCGACCGGTGGGCGAAGATGTGGCCGCTCGTGCTCATGCTGTCGGTCGCGGCGCTGTTCGCCGGCTACGTGGTGGTGATGCTCGCCGGAGCCGCCTTCGCGGTCGCCGCGCGACGTCAGCAGCGGGCCCTGGCGATCGCCGCGAGCGTCGGAGCGAACCGCCGGGACCTGTCGAGGACGGTGCTGCTGCAGGGAACCGCGCTCGGTCTCGTCGGCGGGGTGGTCGGAATCGCCGGCGGGATCGGCATCGCCGCGCTCGTGATCGCTCTGGGTGCCGGAGGGACGACGATGTTCTGGGGTTTCCACGTGCCGTGGGAACTCATCGCCGCCGTGCTCGTCTTCGCCGTGATCGTCGGCACCGTGTCGGCCTGGATGCCGGCCCGCACCGTCGGTCGCACCGATGCGATCCGTGCACTGCGCGGTGCGCGCCGCCCGCAGAGCCCCGTCGTCGCGCGTCCCATCTGGGGATCGGTGCTGATCGTGAGCGGGGTGGCGATCACCCTGCTGTGCGCGTTCGCGGTCGCCGCCATCAACGCCACGAACGTCTTCGGCTACGACTCGCTCATGCGCTACCTGCCCGCCTACGGCATCGTGGTCGGGCCGATCGTCGCGCAGTTCGGCATCCTCCTGTCTGGTCGGTGGCTGCTGTGGACGGCCTCGCGCGGCCTCTCCCACGCCGGCATGGCGGCGAAGCTCGCCTCGAGGGACGCCGCCGCCAACGCCTCACGGACCGTTCCGGCGTTCGCCGCCATCGCCGCGACGGTGTTCATCGGCGTCTTCGCGCTCTCCCAGTCCTCGATGCAGACGGCCCAGACCGCCCGGCTGTGGTACTACGACGCGCCGCCGGGGAGCATCGCCATCCCGATCTGGCCGGGCTCCTCGTCCGCCGGCGTGCTCCACGCGGAAGACGCAGAGGCCGGCACAGCCGCCGCCCTCCAGATCGCACACGACGCGGGCGCAGACCGGGCGGCCGTGGTGTCCCGCCAGTTGAACACCGTCTGGGAGTACCCGTCCGCCGACGCGGTGCCCGACGACGTGACCTTCACGATCGCGCTTCTCGGCGATCAGCACCTGCTGGACCCCGAGGTGCAGGACTCCTACACCTCGTTCGGCCAGGATCCGAGCAACCCGATCTCCGTCGTGGCAGCCGAGGACGTGGCGGTGGTGATGGGAGTGGACCTGACGGCATCCGACCTCGCCGCATACCGGGACGGCGCCGCACTCGTCGCCGACGATCGGTTCGTCTCAGGCGGGGCGATCGACGTCGCGACGTTCGCGGGCAGCGACGTCTACGAGGGGCGTGTCCCCGACAACATCTGGGAGCGCCGGCCGGACGCTCCCCGGGTCGCCCAGCCGCAGCGCACCGAGCGGCTGGAGGCGATCGTCGTGGACGCCCCATTGCAGCCGGTGGCGATCGCCGTCGCGCCGAGCACCGGTGAGCGCCTGGACATGGCGCTGATGCCGGAACGCGTCGTCGCGATGACCCCCGCTCCGCCGACGTGGGCGGAGCGGGACCGCATGCAGGCGCAGGCGGAGCTCCTGAGCGGCGCCTCCTTCACGCTCGCGCCGGGCGTCGAGGAAGGCCCCCCGAGCGATGCGGCGTGGATGGTGCCCCTCCTCGCCGCGGTGGCCGTCCTCGTGCTCGGCGCGAGCGCGGTCGCCCTGGGCCTTGCGCGCTTCGAGCGCCGACCCGACGATGCGACCATCGCCGCCGTCGGCGGCACGAGGTCGCTCCGACGCGGAATCGGCTTCTGGCAGGGGCTCATCATCGCCGGCCTCGGCACGCTCGCCGGGGCGGCCGTCGGCGTGCTCCCGCCGATCGGCTTCTCGATCCAGTCCGGAGGCGCTCAGCAGGTCTCGGACATCCCGTGGTGGCTCATCGCCGCGCTGGTCGTCGCGCTTCCCCTGGCGATCGCGGTGACCAACTGGCTCGTGCCGCCGCGGAACCCCGATCTGACCCGCCGCACCGCCATCACCTGACATCTGCGACGTGCGCGGGGAAGCGGCATCCTGTCGCCTCACAGGCGCGCCGCGCTACGGTTGACTGTGCACACGAACGCCGACCAGATCGAAGCCGAGGCTCAGACCGAGCCCGCAGCGATGACCTTCTCCGACCTCGGGCTGAGCCAGCCCGTCCTCAAGGCCCTCAAGGACATCGGCTACGAGACCCCCTCGGCGATCCAGGCGGCGACCATTCCGACGCTGCTCGGCGGCCGCGACGTCGTGGGCATGGCGCAGACCGGAACCGGGAAGACTGCCGCGTTCGCATTGCCGATCATCGACCGTCTCGACCTCGGTCAGAAGACCCCGCAGGCGCTCGTGCTCGCTCCCACGCGCGAGCTGGCCCTCCAGGTCTGCGAGGCGTTCGAGAAGTACGCGGCCCATCTGAAGGACGTGCACATCCTTCCCGTCTACGGCGGGCAGGGCTACGGCGTGCAGCTGTCCGCCCTCCGACGCGGCGTGCACATCGTCGTCGGCACCCCCGGCCGCATCATCGACCACCTCGAGAAGGGCACGCTCGACCTGTCCGAGCTGCAGTACCTCGTGCTCGACGAGGCCGACGAGATGCTCAAGATGGGCTTCGCCGAGGACGTCGAGACGATCCTCGCCGAGACCCCCGAGACCAAGCAGGTCGCCCTCTTCTCGGCGACGATGCCCGCCACGATCCGCCGCATGTCGAAGCAGTACCTGCACGACCCGGAAGAGATCACGGTCAAGGCGAAGACGCAGACCTCGGCCAACATCTCGCAGCGCTACCTCATCAGCGCGTGGCAGCAGAAGATGGACGCCCTCACGCGCATCCTCGAGGTCGAGAACTTCGACGGCATGATCGTGTTCGGCCGCACCCGCAGCGTCACCGAGGAGATCGCCGAGAAGCTCCGCGCCCGCGGCTACTCGGCTGCCGCCATCAACGGCGACATCGCCCAGCCGCAGCGCGAGAAGACGGTCAACCAGCTGAAGTCGGGCAAGCTCGACATCCTCGTGGCGACCGATGTCGCCGCGCGCGGCCTCGACGTCGAGCGCGTCTCGCACGTGGTCAACTACGACATCCCGACCGATGCCGAATCGTACGTGCACCGCATCGGGCGCACCGGCCGTGCCGGGCGCTCGGGCGACGCCATCAGCTTCGTCACGCCCCGCGAGCGCGGGCTCGTGAAGATGATCGAGCGCGCGACGCGTCAGGAGCTCACCGAGATGGCGCTGCCGAGCGTCGACGAGGTCAACGTGACCCGCCTGTCGCGTTTCGACGACCGCATCACCGCGGCCCTCGACGAGAGCGCCCGCATCGAGGCGTTCCGCGACATCATCGCCCACTACGTGCGCAACCACGACGTGCCCGAGGTCGACGTGGCTGCCGCGCTCGCGGTGGTCGCGCAGGGTGAGACGCCCCTCCTCCTCGAACCCGACCCCGAGCCTGCTCCGCGACGCGAGCGCGCCGAGCGCACGGACCGCGGCGACCGTCCCGCGTACGGCGAGCGCGGCGACCGCGGTGACCGGCCCGAGCGCCGCACGCCTCGCGAGGGCTTCGCGACCTACCGCATCAACGTCGGCAAGCGTCAGCGCGTCGAGCCGCGTCAGATCGTCGGCGCGCTCGCGAACGAGGGGGGCCTCCGCCGCGACGACTTCGGCGCGATCAAGATCATGCCCGACTTCTCGCTCGTCGAGCTGCCCGCGAACCTCCCCGCCGGCGCTCTGGATCGCCTCGCCGACACCCGCATCTCGGGGCAGCTCATCGAGCTGCGTCCCGACACGGGTCGCCCGCAGCG
>JAVBUG010000262.1:0-4575 GCA_031555515.1 Microbacterium sp.
CGTCAGGTCGTAGTCGCCCTTCGCGATGCCGGTGTACGCGGCAGCGGGATCGGCGTACGCGAGGTCGACGGTGTAGCCCTTCTCCTCGAGCACGGCCTTCCACAGCTCGGACGCGGCGATGCCCTCGTCCCAGCCGTTGAACACGGCGATCGTCAGGTGACCCTTGTTGTCGGAGCCCCCGACACCCGTCTGCACGAGTGCGCCGTTGACGAGCAGGGCGGCGGTTCCGGCCAGGGCGAGGCCGGCGGCGATGATGCGTCGCTTGGTCATGTCGATTCCTCCTGTCAGGCCGGGACGGGCTCGGGTCGCGGGGCCGAATCGTCGGCGGGAACGGATGCTGCGTCCTCGGCCTTCGCCGACGATGTGGCGGTCGCGGGCGCCGGGGCGGCAGCATCCGTCCCCCCGTTCGTGACGCCGGTCGCGCGAGGCTTGCGGGCCCGCGGCTGCGAGAAGCCGGACGTCACGCGGTCGAGGATCATGGCGAGGATGACGACCGAGAGGCCGGCTTCGACGCCGAGGCCGATGTCGATGCGGCTGAGGCTCTGCACGACCTGGCCGCCCAGGCCGCCCGCGCCGACCATACCGGCGATGACGACCATCGACAGGCTCAGCATGATGACCTGGTTGACGCCGGCCATGATGCTCGGGAGCGCGAGCGGCAGCTGGATCTGGCGGAGGATGCGGCCCGGCGAGGCGCCGAAGGCGTGGCCCGCCTCGACGATCTCGGGGTCGACGCCGCGGATGCCGAGCTCGGTGAGACGCACGCCGGGGGCGAGCGCGAACGCGATGGTCGCGACCATGCCGGGCACGGGCCCCACGCCGAAGATGAGCATCGCGGGGATGAGGTAGACGAAGGCGGGCATCGTCTGCAGGAAGTCGAGCACCGGTCGCAGCGTCTTCGAGACGCGGTCGCTGCGTGCGGCCCAGATGCCGAGCGGCACGGCGATCGCGATCGCGACGACGGCGGCGAGGATCACGAGCGCGAGGGAGTCCATGGCGTTGGACCACTGGCCGACCGCGACGATCACGAGCAGGCCGAGGGCGCTGCCGACCGCGAGCACGAGACCCTTCGACCAGTAGGCGAAAGCGGCGATCACGAGGATCACGGCCCAGAACGGCGGCGTCGACAGGGAGGCGTCGAGCCAGTCGTAGAGGCCGCGGAAGATCACGGCGACGACGTCGAAGAAGCCGCCGAGGGCGTCGATCACCCAGCGGACGCCGGTCTCGACGACGTCGCCCAGCGGGAGGCGGATCAGGTCGTTCATCGCAGGGCTCCTTCCACGGCGGCGGGTTCGTGGGCGCCGACCTCCGTCGGCGCCGCGGCGCGACCGGCCGGCACGGCGCCGGTCTGGTCGACGACTTCGAGGGTCTCGGTCATGACGCTGGCCGGCACGGTGGCGGGCACGTCGATGATCGGGTTCTCGCGGGTCACGGGGGGCACGTCGCCGAGGGCCGCGAGCAGCGTGACGCGCGGGATCGTGCCGACGAGGCGTCCGGCATCGTCGGTCACGGCGACGGGCACGGGGCTCTCGACCGCGCGCTCGACGACGTCGGCGAGCGGGTCGTCGACGTGCACGGCGGGGCGGCTGTTGCGCACGAGCGAGCGGAGGTCGGTGCGGCCGTCCTTGACGGCGCGGATGACGGCGCGGTCGGTGACCGAGCCGAGGTAGCGGCGGTTCTCGATGACCGACACCGAGCCGACCTGCAGGTCGCGCATGACGCGCAGCGCGCCGCGCACGCCGGCGCTCACCGGCGTCGTGGCGACGGGTGGGGCCATGACCGACCCGGCGGTGAGCACGCGGGCGCGGTCGACGTCCTGCACGAACTGGGCGACGTAGTCGTTCGCCGGGTCGGTGAGGATCTCCTCGGGCGTGCCGTTCTGCACGATGCGGCCGTCGCGCATCACCGCGATGCGGTCGCCGAGGAACATCGCCTCGTTGAGGTCGTGCGTGATGAAGACGATCGTGCGGCCGAGCTCGCGCTGCAGTTCGATGAGCTGCTCCTGCATCTCGCGGCGGATGAGCGGGTCGAGCGCCGAGAACGCCTCGTCCATGAGCAGGATGTCGGTGCCCGACGTGAGCGCGCGCGCCAGGCCGACGCGCTGGCGCATGCCGCCCGAGAGTTCGTCGGGCATCGCGTCGGCGCGATCGCCGAGGCCGACCTTGTCGAGGATCTCGCGGGCTCGCGCGCGCCGCTCGTCGCGTCCGACGCCCTGGATCTCGAGAGCGTAGGCGGCGTTGTCGAGCACGGTGAGGTGCGGAAGCAGCGCGAAGTGCTGGAACACCATGGAGATGGAGCGCTGGCGGATGCCGCGCAGCGCCTTGGCCGACGCCTTGGTGACGCTCTGTCCCTGCACGAAGACGTCTCCAGCGGTGGGCGGAAGCAGCCCGTTGAGCATGCGCAGCACGGTGGATTTGCCTGAGCCCGAGAGGCCCATGATCACGAAGATCTCGCCGGGCTGGACGGTGAAGCTCGCGTCGATCACGGCGGCAGAGCCGGCGTCGGCGACGTCGGCACGGGTCGCGCCGGCGCGCAGGCGCTTGACGGCGTCTTTGGGGTTGCGTCCGAAGACCTTGAAGAGATTCCTCGCCTCGATGGCAGGCGGAACGGTCACTGTGCACCTCGGCAGTCCCCGGTGCAGGGACTGCATCGGTCGCGCCCGGGTGGCGGCCGTTCCTGCAGCGGATGTCGGATCCACGCCGCGGCCGCCGACCATACGCTCACCGGTCTGACGCTCAGGCATCACCGGAGACCGCGGACTGGTCGGGAGGGGCCCGTAAAGGACCTCATCCACCGTTTCATGCGCCCGCATGGGCCGCAAATTCGACACCGACCGGCCGTTTCGGTACCTCGCGCACGCGTGATAGCACGCTCAGCGGCGACCGGGGCCGTCGCGCCATCGGGGGTTGACGGCATCGGATGTTCTATGGTTACTTAGTCAAGTAACTAACCCACCAAGCGGAGTTGATGTGATCGAAGAAGGCCGGGCGTTGTTCCTCCAGATCGCCGAGAGCGTGGAGGACGCGATCATCGACGGCAGCCTCGCCGAAGAGGCGCAGGCGCCGTCCACGAACGAGCTCGCCGCCTTCTATCGCATCAACCCCGCCACCGCCGCGAAGGGAGTCGCGATGCTGACCGACAAGGGCGTGGTCTACAAGCGCCGCGGCATCGGGATGTTCGTGGCGCCGGGTGCGCGCGAGCTCCTGATGAACGAACGGCGCACCGCCTTCGCCGACCGCTTCGTCGAGCCGCTGCTCGCCGAGGCCCGCAAACTCGGGCTCGGGCCCGAAGACCTGGAACTGCTCATCCGCGACCGCGCCGGGCGGCACGTCGCGACCACCACGGAAGGGAACGCACGATGACGACCGGGAACCCCGTCATCGAGGTGAAGAATCTCACCAAGCGCTATCGCGACGTCGTCGCGGTGGACGACGTGAGCTTCACCATCGAGAAGGACACCATCTACGGCCTCCTCGGCCGCAACGGCGCCGGCAAGACGACGGTCATGTCGATCCTCACGGCGCAGAACTTCGCGACGTCGGGGGACGTCCGCGTGTTCGGCCTGCAGCCCTACGAGAACGCCAAGGTGCTCTCGCGCCTGTGCTTCGTGCGCGAGAGCCAGAAGTATCCCGACGACGCGCTGCCGAAGCACGCGTTCGGCGCGGCGAAGCTGTTCTTCCCCAACTGGGACGACGACCTCGCCGCGCAGCTCATCGACGACTTCCAGCTGCCCCTGAAGACGCGGATCAAGAAGATGTCCCGCGGTCAGCTCTCGGCCGTCGGCGTGATCATCGGACTCGCCTCGCGCGCCGAGATCACCTTCTTCGACGAGCCGTACCTCGGCCTCGACGCCGTCGCGCGGCAGATCTTCTACGACCGGCTGCTGGAGGACTACACCGAGCACCCGCGCACGGTGATCCTCTCGAGCCACCTCATCGACGAGGTGTCGAACCTCATCGAGCGCGTGCTCGTCATCGATCGCGGGCGGATCGTCATGGACGAGGCGACGGATGCCGTGCGCGACCGTGCCGCGAACATCGTGGGCGACGCGAGCGCCGTCGACGCGTTCGTGACCGGGAGGCAGGTGATCCACCGCGAGAGCCTGGGGAACGTGGCATCCGTCACCGTCCTCGGGGCGCTCTCGCTCGCCGACCGCGAGCGCCTCGCGTCCGCGGGACTCGACGTCGCGCCGGTCTCGCTGCAGCAGCTGATCGTGCGCACCACCCAGAACGCGGCGGCCGAGGCCGCGGCATCCCAGGAAGGAGCCCTGCGATGAACCGCACCGTCAACGTCGTGCGCATGCAGCTGATCAACAAGCAGACGTTCGTCTGGGTGCCGCTGATCGTGCTGGGCGCCTCGTTCGCGATGTCGATCGCGATCTACGCGATCCTGGACTCCTCGGGACTGCCGGGCCCGTTCTACGGCGGCGGCTCGCAGGCTCCGCTGTGGGTCCTCATGTTCGTGGGCATCTCGTCGCTGACGCTGACGTTCCCTTTCTCGCAGGCGATGAGTGTGACCCGGCGGGAGTTCTTCTTCGGCACGATGCTCGCTGCGGCGATGTGCGCCGTGCTGCTG
>JAVBUG010000129.1:0-8918 GCA_031555515.1 Microbacterium sp.
CTGCTCACCGTCAACGCGGTCTCCAAGCGCGTCCGCGGCGAATCGATCGTCTGAGAGGCCACGACATGACGACGACGATGACGAAGACGCTCACCACGACCAAGAAGGGCGACACCTCGGCCCGCTATCGCGGGACCGTCGGGGACGCGGTGTTCCGCCTCGCGAACTACGCGCTGTTCTTCCTCTTCGCGCTGATCTGCGCGTACCCCTTCTACTACCTGATCATCAACTCCGTCAGCGCCAACGACATCTCGGCGCTCGGCGACGTGCGCCTGTGGCCGGTCGGGTTCCACCTCTCGAACTACGGGCAGGTGTTCCAGCTGCCCGGCCTGCCGATGGCGACGGTGGTCAGCATCGGCCGCACCGTGATCGGCACCGCGCTGACGGTGCTCGCGTCGGCGTTCCTCGGGTTCATGTTCACGCAGACCCGCATGTGGGGCCGCAAGTTCTGGTACCGCTTCCTCATCATCACGATGTACTTCAGTGCGGGCCTGATCCCGGTGTTCATCATCATGAAGACGCTGGGGCTCACCAACAACTTCTGGGTCTACGTGCTCCCGTTCGTGGTGCAGCCGTTCAACGTCATTCTCGCGAAGACGTACGTCGAGTCGATGCCGAAGGAGCTGCAGGAAGCGGCGGAGGTCGACGGCGCCAACATCCTGCAGGTCTTCTTCAAGGTGTACCTGCCGAACATGACGCCGATCCTCGCGACGATCGCGATCTTCAGCGCGGTGACGCAGTGGAACAGCTTCCAGGACACCCTGATCTACATCACCGACCAGAGCCTGTACACGCTGCAGTACCTGCTCTACATGTTCATCAACCAGGCGTCGAGCCTCGCCCAGGCGGCGCAGAACGCGGGCGGCAACATCGGCCAGATCGCCGGTCTCGCCACCGAGCAGACGCCGACCTCGATACGCATGACCGTCTCGGTGCTGGTCGTGCTGCCCATCATCTTCATCTATCCGCTGTTCCAGCGCTTCTTCGTGAAGGGCATCATGCTGGGCGCCGTCAAGGGCTGACGGCGGCCGCGAACCACCACAGAACCACCAAGAAAGGAAAGCAATGACGCTTCGAAAGAAGGTGTCCCTGGCTCTCGTGGCGCTGCTCGCCGCGGGCTCGCTCGCCTCCTGCAGTGCGGGCGGCGGCGACGATCAGGGTGCGATCGACAAGTTCCCCGAGAAGTGGGACCAGGAGATCACGATCGACGTGTTCGACGGTCTCGCCAACTACATGGGCGTCCAGCAGGGCTGGTTCGCGAAGATCGTCAAAGACAAGTTCAACATGAAGCTGAACATCATCGCCCCGAACGTCGCGGGCGGCGGTGACACCCTCTACAACACGCGCGTCGCGGCCGGCGACCTCGGCGACCTCATCATCACCGACAAGGGCGAGAAGCTCGACGAGCTCATCGAGGGCGGCCTGGTCAAGGACTCGGCGAACTACTACGGCGCGATGGACAACCTCGCGACGTTCGACGCCGCGGTCGAGCACCTCAACGACGGCAAGGACGGCGTCTACGGCTTCCCGTCGGCGGTCTCGTCGCTCAAGCCGACCGAGCCCTCCGAGGGCCTCAACCCCACCTTCGGCCCGTACCTGCGCTGGGACTACTACAAGGAGGCCGGCTACCCCGAGATCGGCACCCTCGAAGACCTCCTCCCGGTGCTCGCCGACATGCAGGCCGCGCACCCCACCGCCGACAACGGCCAGCCCACCTACGCCTTCTCGCTCTTCAAGGACTGGGACGGCAACATGATGGTCACGGCCAAGCAGCCCGCCTGCTTCTACGGCTACGACGAGATCGGCTTCGTGCTGGCCAAGGCCGACGGCTCGGACTACCAGAGCATCCTCGACCCCGACGGCGAGTACATCCGCAACCTGAAGCTCTACTTCGACGCCAACCAGCTCGGCCTCGTCGACCCCGAGTCGACGACGCAGAACTACGACACGCTGTTCTCGAAGTTCCAGAACGGCCAGGTGCTGTTCTCATGGTGGCCGTGGCTGGGCCAGTCGGCCTTCAACACCGAGGACAACATGGCCGCCGGCAAGGGCTTCGAGATGGTGCCCCTGGCGGACCAGAACATCTTCTCGTACGGCGCCGAGGCGTACGGCGGCAAGCAGGTGTTCGCGATCGGCTCGAAGGCCGAGGACCCGGAGCGCATCGCGGCGTTCATCGACTGGCTCTACTCGCCCGAGGGCGCGTACGCCAACAGCAGCCAGACCGGTGCGTCGGCGGGCCCGAAGGGCCTCACGTGGGATGTCAACGACGCCGGCGAGCCCGAGCTCACCGACTTCGGCAACGAGGTCTTCCTCCAGGGCGGCGCGACAGTTCCCGAGGAGTGGGGCGGCGGTGAGTACGCCGACGGCGTCTCGGCGCTGAACCTCAGCGCGGTGCTTCCGATCGACACCGACCCCGAGACGAGCCTGCCGTACAGCTACACGTTCTGGCCCACCTATCAGGCCTCCATCGCCAACCCGCTCACCGTCGACTGGTCGGCGAACATGGGCGACGCGACCTCGACCATGGAGTATCTGCAGACCAACGACCAGGTGCTCGTCGCCCCGGGCGCGAGCTACGCGGCACCGGCGGACGACTCCGAGATCGAGACCCTGCGCAACCAGGTCAAGGAGATCATCAAGCAGTACTCGTGGCAGATGGTGTTCGCCTCGAACGAGGCGCAGTTCGACGCGCTCCGCGACGAGCTGATCACGACCGCTGAGGGCCTCGGCTACGACAAGGTGCTCGAGTTCGACATGACCAACGCGAAGTCGCAGAACGACGCGCGCGTGGCCGTGGCGAAGGAGTTCTCGAACTAGCCACGCCGGTACGACACGAAGGGCTCGGGATGCAGCATCCCGAGCCCTTCGTCATGCTCCCGGCGCGCACTGCGCGCTGCTGCGTCCCCCGTTTGCGCCGTGCTCCTTGAGGTGGCGCAACACGCGGGGTGTGTCGAGCGATCCCGCGTGTCGTGCCACCCGAACGGGGGACGGGACGGATGCTGCGGGCCGCGGCATCCGTCACCGCGAAGCGCGAGCGGGAGGCCCTGCCCGGGCGTGCTCCTTCAGGTGGCGCAACACGCGGGGTGTGTCGAGCGATCCCGCGTGTCGTGCCACCCGAAACGGGGAGGGTGCGGATGCTGCGGGCCGCAGCATCCGTCACCGCGAAGCGCGAGCGGGTGCGCCGTCCCGGGCGTGCTACTACAAGTGGCGCAACCCGCGGGGGGAGTCGTGCGTTCCCGCGTGTCGTGCCACCCGAGGGGGTGGCGCGTCCCGGGCGTGCTCCTTCAGGTGGCGCAACACGCGGGGTGAGTCGGGCGATCCCGCGTGTCATGCCACCCGAAACGGGGGAGCGTGCGGATGCTGCGGGCCGCGGCATCCGTCACCGCGAAGCGCGAGCGGGAGGCCCTTCCCGCGCGTGCTCCTTCAAGTGGCGCAACAAGCGGCGTGAGTCGGGCGATCCCGCGTGTCGTGCCACCCGAAACGGGGGAGGGTGCGGATCCTGCGGGCCGCGGCATCCGTCACCGCGAAGCGGGATGGGGTCAGGCCTCGTGGCGGGTGAAG
Organism: Microbacterium sp.; assembly: GCA_031555515.1. Taxonomy (GTDB): domain Bacteria; phylum Actinomycetota; class Actinomycetes; order Actinomycetales; family Microbacteriaceae; genus Microbacterium. Next base: position 3,562 of record JAVBUG010000129.1, read on the forward strand.
ACGCCGCGGAAGAGGAAAGCTGTCGCGTAGGCGCCGACAGAGAAGCCGATCGTCGCGACGAGGATCGCGACCGGCGGGAACAGGATCGTCAGCGCCACGAAGGTCACGGGGATCACGAGCACGCCGAGGGTGCGCACCGGCTCGGCCGCAGGCAGGAGCAGCGAGTTCTTGAGGGTCTGGCGCACGGGGCCCGTGAGGTACGCGACCTGCGCCATCGCGTAGAGGAACGCGGCGAAGAGGTAGACGGCGCCGATCACCGCCACGACCCCGGCGACGCCCGCGAACAGCGCGGGGTACGAGAACCAGAACACGCTCGAGAAGCCGAGCAGCACCGCGGGCAGGAGCAGGCACAGCATGAGGACGGTCGCGCGGCCGAAGTTCGCGCGGAACGCGGGGAGGAAGTCCTTGAGGGGGCGTCCGCTCTCGTCGTCGGAGTAGCGGATCGTGACCTCGTACAGCGCGCTCGTGGCGGCGCCGATCGTGATGATCGGCAGGCACACGAGGATGTAGAGCAGGTTGAGTCCGACGAAGGTCAGGAACGTCGAGAAGCCGCCGAGCGCGCGGCTGTCGGGGTCGATCCTCATGCGCGGCTCACGGCGTCGTGCGGGCTCCGGTCAGCGCCGGCGGCAGCAGGCGCACGGCGGGGTTCGCGCCGCTCGAGAGGATCTCGCAGATCATGTCGGTCGCCGCCGCGCCGATCGCCTCGGCGGGCACGGCGATGCTGTCGGCGAGCCCCGGCACCGACCGGGCCACGTCGTCGGGGCACAGCGCCACGATCGCCGGCTCGTCGCCGCGCTGCCGGCCGCGCTGCGCGATCGTCGCGGCGACGTGGGGGAGGGCGCCCTCGTTGTGCACGAAGAAGCCGGTGATGTCGGGGTTCTCGGTCATCACGCCGTCGACGGTGGCGACGGATTCGGCCGAGCTCGGGCAGGCGTGCACGGTGCCCGTCACGCCGTTCGCTTCGCACGCCGCGAGGAAGCCGCGCGCCAGGCGGTCGGCGTACGAGGTGTGACGCGACATCACCTCGGGCGGCGAGCCGATGAGCGCGATGCGGTGGTGCCCGAGAGCGACGAGGCGGTCGACGGCGAGCCAGCCCGCCGCCTCGAAGTCGAAGTCGACGCACGGCACGGTGCGGCGCCCCTCGGGAAGTCCGATGAGCACGCTCGGGTGCCCGAGTCCCGACAGCGTGTCGATGCGCGGGTCGTCGGACTCGACATCCATCACCAGCAGCGCGTCGACCATGGAGCCCTTCGCCGCGCGCTGCAGCGCCTTCGAGTCGTCGCTCGCGAGGAGCAGGATGTCGTACCCGTGCTTGCGCGCCTGGGTGACGACGCCCGTGACGATCTGCATCACGACGTGCACGTCGACGCCGGTGCGCAGCGGGGCCTGCAGGCCGATCACGTTGGTCGAGCGCGACGCGAGCGAGCGGGCGCCCGCGTGCGGGCTGAAGCCGAGGCTGTCGATCGCCTTCTCGACGCGGTCGCGGGTCTCCTGCGAGATGGCCCGCTTGCCGCTCATGACGTACGACACCGTCGAGATCGACACGCCCGCCTTCTGCGCGACGTCCGCGATCGTCACCATGAGGTCCCCCGCTCTCCTCGTTCGATCACCCGTGTGGTTCCGGGCGCGAGCTCGTATGTTCCGATCGAACCGTCCGGCCCGTGCACACTCATTGTGACGGCTCGCGCTCCCGCGCGAAGCCGCGCCCGCACGAGTTCTCCGTCGGCCCACTCCACGTCGACCGACACATCTCCCCGGGAACGGATGCCGCGTACCCGGCCATCCGGCCACTCCGGCGGCAGCGCGGGCAGCAGTCGCAGTGTGACGTGCACCGGCTCGGCGCCGCTCGGGTTTGGGGCGGACTCTCTCCCTTGGGGCGGAGACTCTGCGCCCCGACGGAGATTCTGCGCCCCAAACCCGGTGTCGCCGTCCGGTGCGGGACCGTCGAAGGATTGGACGAGGGCCTCGGCGATGGCCGCGGTCACCCCCAGGTTGCCGTCGATCTGGTACGGCGGGTGGGCGCTGAAGAGGTTCGGGTAGACGCCGCCGCGGTGCGCGTCGCCGGCGTCCTCCGCCGGGCGCAGCGCGAGGCGCAGCTGCGCGTGCACGGCCGCGCCGTCGCCGAGGCGCGCCTGCATCGCCGCGCGCCATGCGAGCGCCCAACCTGTCGATTCCGGCCCGCGCAGACGAATGGACTCGGATGCTGCGCGCGCAAGCCCGGGCGTCGCGTCCGGGGTGATCTGCGCCAGCGGGAACAGGCCCACGAGGTGCGAGAGGTGGCGGTGGTCGGGCTCGGCCTCGACGCGCTCGCGGTCCCACTCGAGGAGGTCGCCGCGCGCCGACACCTGCGGGTCGGGGAGGGCATCGGTGAGTGCGCTCAGCTCGGCGATCCACGGCTGATCGGCGTCGAGCACGTCGGCCGCCGCGCGGCACACCGCGGCGAGCTCGCGCAGCAGTGCGACATCCATCGTGGCCGACACCGCGACCCCGCGTTCGCGTCCCCCGGGGTCGAGGTAGTGGTTCTCGGGCGACGTCGACGGGCTCGTCCACGCGTGCTCGCCGTCGGTCTGGATCCACGACAGCGCGAACGCCCCGGCCGACGCGAGCACCGGCCACGCCTCGTCGCGCAGGTACGCCCGGTCTCGGCCGAACGCGTAGTGCTCCCACAGGTGCAGCGCGAGCCACACGCCGCCGAGGGACCAGTTCGCCCACGCCGGGTCGCCGTGGCCGGCGCCCACCGGAGCCGCGAACGCCCAGGCGTCCGAGTTGTGGTGGGCGACCCAGCCATCCGCGCCGTACAGGTCGCGCGCGACGAGCGGACCGGTGGTCTCCGACAGCCGCCGCGTGAACCGCAGCAGCGGCTCATGGCACTCGGCGAGGGCTGTCGTCTCGGCCGGCCAGTACGCCATCTGCGTGTTGATGTTCAGGGTGTACGCGCTCGACCACGGGCCCGGAAGCTCCGCATTCCACAGCCCCTGCAGGGTGACCGGCAGGCCACCGGGCTGCGACGACGCGATCAGCAGGTACCGGCCGTAGTGGAACATGAGGGCGGCCAGAGCCGGGTCGTCGTGCTCCTGCGCGCGGTCGACGCGTTCGACCGTGTCGAGGGTCGTGACCGCGTCGGCCACCGGCAGGTCGAGAGCGCATCGCGCGTAGAGCTCGCCGTGCGCGGCTTCGTGGGCCGCGAGCAGGTCGGCGGCCGTCGCGTGCACATCGAGGGATCCATGGATGCTGCGAAGCAGCGCGGCTGCGTGGCCCAGCGCGTCGCGGGCGTCGGCCGGGTCGCCGGGGAGCGAGGGCGCGGTGGCTGTCGCGATCGCGAAGAGGTGCGTCGTGGCGGGCGCGCCGACGAGCGCCCCGTCGACGACCTCGGAGGCCCCGCGGGCCTGGACGAGGATCGCCCCGTGGCGGCCGTGCTCCTCGTCGTAGCGGACGGGCTCGGCGGGGCTCTCGTGCCCCGGCGCGACGTCGACGGGAAGCTGCCATTCGGTCGCGAGATCGCCGCCGGCGGAGCGCGCGGCTGAGCGCGGCCGCAGGAGCGAACCGACCTCGAGGCGCACGCGCACCGGCTCGCTCGCCGTGACCTCGTGCATGACGGCGCCGGTCACGAGGTCCGCCCAGGTGCGGTGGCGCACGTCGACCCCGTCGACCGCGTACTCGTGCGTCGCGACGCCGGTGGAAAGGTCCAGGCGTCGCTCGTAGACCCGAGGCGTTTCGACTCGCTCGTTCCTCGCTCGCTCAACGACCGGTTGAGGATCCGTCTCCACCGTCAGCTCGATCCAGCCGAGCGGCAGGTACGCCTGCACCCACGGCGCCTGCATGCGCTGCAGCAGCTCTTCCGCGGCGTCGAGCTCGTCGGCGTCGATCGCTGCGCGCACCGCCTCGAGCGCCTCGGGGCCCCGATCCGCCACGCCGTCCAACGGGTCGGCGCCCGCGTGCCCCGACCACGCGGTGATGTCGTTCAGCCACAGCCGATCGCCGCCCGCGAGCCCTGCGCACATCGCGCCGCGCACGCCGTTGCCGACGGGGTAGGTCTCGAGCCAGCGCGCCGCCGGTGTCGAGGCACGCAGAACGTGAAGCGCCTCGGGAAGGACCTGCGGGGCCGCGTCATCGCGGTGCGTGGACAACGTCACAGTCGTAGTATACCGTCTCAGTGTTGAAGCGCTTCGAAAGTTCGATGCCCTTCCTGCAGACAATCCCGTGACCGCCCGATCGAAACTCAGCGAAGAGGTTCCCCGCTCCATGGCCACCACGCCCGATCCGCGCCGCATCGACGCGTTCTCCGAGATCACCCGCGACCTCGGCATCTGCTTCGGCGGTGACTACAACCCCGAGCAGTGGCCGCGTGAGGTCTGGCAGGAGGACGCCGAGCTCATGGTGCGCGCCGGCGTCACCCTGGTGACGGTCGGCGTGTTCAGCTGGGCGCGCCTCGAGCCGTCGCCGGGCGAATACGACTTCGCGTGGCTCGACGAGGTGCTCGACCTGCTGCACGCGCACGGCATCGCCGTGGACCTCGCGACCCCGACGGCCTCGCCGCCGCCGTGGCTCGGCATCCTTCACCCCGAGACGCTCCCCGTGAATCCCGACGGCGTGCGTCTCGCGGCCGGGTCGCGCAACCAATTCACGCCGGCCTCGCCCATCTACCGCGAGCGCGCCCTCGCCATCGCGACCGCGCTCGCCGAGCGCTATGCGGCGCACCCCGCCGTGCGCATGTGGCACGTCGGCAACGAGTTCGGGCAGATCGACTTCGGCGACGAGGCGGCGCGCGAGTTCCGGCTGTGGCTGCGCGAGCGCTACGGCTCGATCGACGCGCTCAACGACGCGTGGGGCACGCTCGTCTGGTCGCAGCGCTACCGCGATTTCGATGAGATCGTGCCGCCGCGGCGCATGCCCTACCTCGTCAACCCCGCGCAGTCGCTCGACTTCCGCCGGTACACGTCGTGGGCGCTGCAGCGGGTGTTCACCGAGCAGCGCGACGCGATCCGCGCGGCCGGGGCGGCCCAGCCCGTCACCACGAACTTCATGGGCTTCGAGCCGCTCACCGACCTGTGGGAGTGGGCGGCTGAGGTCGACGTCGTCGCCGACGACCAGTATCCCGACCACGGCTCGCCGACGGCCTCGAGCGACATCGCCCTGGTGCAGGACCTCATGCGCTCGCTCGGCGACGGTCGTCCGTGGGTCCTCATGGAGCAGGCGGTGAGCGCCACCTCGTGGCGCCCGCACAACCTGCCCAAGAGCCGCGACCGGGCGCGCCTGGACACGCTGCAGGCCGTCGCGCGCGGCGCCGACGCGATCGGGTTCTTCCAGTGGCGGCAGTCCCGCACCGGCGCCGAGCGCTTCCACTCCGCGATGCTGCC
>JAVBUG010000272.1:0-14999 GCA_031555515.1 Microbacterium sp.
GCCGTCGATCGTGATGCCGGTGGCCACCCTGAGATCGGTGACCCCGTTCCACGCGGCGTTCACCGCAAGCCCCTCGACCGACGAGACGCTCGCGCCGACCACGGTGATCCCGTTGCCGAAGCGGAGCTCGTCGTCGAGGTCGTAGGTGTCGGTGACCGCGCCCGGGTTCGTCACGGTGACCGCGTACGCGATGACGAACGTGCCGTCAGCCTGCTTGGTCGGGCCCGACGTCACGGTCTTCTCGATCTCGAGCGGTGCGAGGTACGCGTTGACGAAAGTGCAGTACACGGCGGCTTGGAGCGGCACCTCCACCGAGACGGAGGACCCCTCGATCACCGGATCCGCCTCGGAACCGACGCACTCGATGCTGTCGAGCAGCCAGCGGTCGAGCTCGCTCGTCTCGGTCACCGTGTACTCGCCGGGGGCGATGAGCCCCGTCGAGTAGGGGTCGGCCTCGTCGGTGAGGGTGAACGCCTCGCCGTCCGGACCCCACTCGAAGTCGAACTCCTGCGGCGAGCCCGCCGGCAGGGTCGTCTTGTCGACGATGAGCGCGCCCCATCGGGTGTTGGTGAACGTGCAGACGACGGTCTCGCCCGGGTCGAGCACGATCGATCCGACGAGTCCCTCCGAGGTCGACTCGCCGCCCTCGGGGTCGCCGTCGACGCAGACGAGCGCGGTGTTGTCGTAGCCGACAGGGGTGACCTCGCTCACTTCGTACTCGCCGGGGGTGACGTCCTCGAAGGTCGCCGAGCCGGTGCCCTCCGACGTCTCGATCGAGAAGCCGCCCTCGAGCCACGTGCCCGTGAAGTCGAACACCGCGTCGGGGCCCTCGACGTTCTTGACCACGACGATGCGCCCGACGGCGACGTTCTCGACGGCGCAGTCGATCTGATCGCCGGGCTCGACGCGGAACCCGGTGACGTCGATGTCGGCCGTCTCGCCGTCCGCGTGCGTCACCGTGCAGACGAGTTCGCCTTCGATCCACCCGGGCAGGTCGCGCTCGGCCAGCGAATACAGGCCGTTCGGTGTCAGTCCGGTGAAGCTCGCGGTGCCCGTGCCGTTCTCGGTGGCGACCGAGGCGACGATGGCCTCACCGGCGGGATCGATCGGCGTCAGGATCCACTGGAAGGTCGCATCGCCGCCGAGCGCGGTCTTGTCGATGGTGATGTCGATCGGCTCGGGCGAGTTCTCGACCTCGCAGGTGATCTCACCGCCCGGCTGCGCGACGAAGGTGAAGGCGCTGGGGTCCTCGTCGAGGTCGCCCTCGACGCCGGTGCAGGTGAGTTCGCCCTGCACCCAACCCGGGACGTCGAGCTCGGTGATGGTGTACGTCTCTCCCGCGAGCAGGCCGGTCCACGTCGCCGCTTCCGAGCTCGCGCCCGTGCCCGAGATGGTCTGCTCACCCTGGGGTTCGACTCCGTCGGACGGCGTGAGCGCGAACGGGAACGACCACGCGTAGTCCTCCGTCACGCCCGTGACGGACTTCGTGACGGAGACGGATGCCGGGGCTGCCGTGTTCTCGGCCTCGCAGGAGAACGACGTTCCCGGTGCGAGGTTGAACTGCCAGCCGTCGTCGGTGGCGCGGGTGTCGACGACGGTGCAGTCGAGTGTTCCGGCCCAGCCCGACTTCGCGACCTCGACGATGCTGTAGTCCACGCCGGGAACGATGTCGGTCACCTCGATCGACGGTTCGTCGGACGAGAGCGTGATGGTGCGCACGTCGCCGGTGCTCTCGTCGGTCAGTTCGAAGTCGAACGACCACGCGAAGCCGTCGGCGACGTCCACGACGGTCTTCTCCAGCTGCAGCGAGACCGGGGCCGCGGTGTTGGTGAACACGCACTCGGCGACGCCGGCGGCCGCCAGGTCGACCGTCACGATGCCGTCGGTCAGGTTCGGCGCCCATTCGGTGCCGGCGCTCGTGTCGCACGTGATGCCGGTGAGCGTCCAGTTCTCGACGCCCAGCAGCTCCGCGATGTCGTACTCACCCGGGTTGAGGGTTCCGCTGTCCCAGGTCGCCTGCCCGGGGAGGGGGTTCAGGGTGAAGTCGACAGGCGCGCCCTCCGGAGGCGTGAAGCGGAAGTCGAAGTCCTGGTCGTACTCGAACGGATCCGACTCCTTGACGACGAGGATCCGGCCGGGGGTGACGTTCGCGTAGTAGCAGGTGACCGTGTCGCCCGGGGCGAGTTCGAACTGCGCCGTGTAGGTGTCGAAGTCGACGTCCTGGCCGCCGATCGTGCAGATCAGCGATCCGAGCACGGTCCCGTGCTGACCCTCCAGCTCGGTGACGCTGTAGTTCCCGGGCTCGACCCCCTCGAAGGACGTGTAGTAGTTCTCGCCGTCGCCGGTCTCGGCGGTGATCGAGAAGCCGCCGCCGGCGGGGAGTGCGGGGGTGCCCGTGGTCCACGTGCCGGTGAACTGGAACACGGAGCCGGCCGGCGTCCCGAAGGCCTCCTTGCTGATGACGATGCTGCCGAGCTGCGAGTTCGTGAAGGTGCACGAGACGTCCTGCCCGGCGACGGTCGTCACCGTCGCCGAGGCCGCAGCGGGATCGATGACCGCGCCGGCGGCACTGCAGACGATGCCGGGCTCGTCCACCCAGCCGTCGGGCACGACCTCGCTGATGTCGACGACCGTGCCGGGTGCGAACGCGAACGTCGCGCTCTCGCCGTCGCTCAGCGTCGCCGGGTTGCCGCCGATGTCGAACGCGAACTCCTGCGGCGATCCGTCGGGGAGGGTCTGCTTCGTCACCGTCACGGTCGACGTCGCGTTCGTGATGACGCAGTCGGTCTGCGTGTTCGGGAAGACCGTGAAGGGATCGGTCGGGCTGGTCAGCGTGAAGACGGCCTGCTCGCCGGTGCCCGGCTGCGTAGTGGTGCAGATCGCCGACTGCTGCTGCCACGGGCTCACCACGGTCTCCGACAGCCGGAAGTCCGTCGCGCTGAGCACGTTCGGGAAGGTGTCGGTCTCGCCGATGCCGAGGTCGTCGTCGACCTGCGTCGCACCCGTGTCGGGGAGGACGACGCCGCCGCTCGCGCGGTCGACGAGGTAGTCGAAGCGGTCATCCGAGTCGTAGCCCGCGGGGACGGCCGCCTTCGTGACGCTGAGCGACCCGCAGTTCGAGAGCACGAGCGGCTCGTCGGAGTCGAGGTAGTCCTGCGTCTGCGCGCCGAAGTCGGACCCGGTGCGCGAGAGCTCGGTCGACACCGCGAACGTGGTGCACTCGTCCGGGCTGAACAGGCCCGCGGTGGTCAGGTCGATCGCGAACTCGCCGAACGTCGCCTGAGGCTGGTTGCCGACGGGCGGGCCCTCGGTCCGCACGCCGGCGGCCCAGGTGAAGTCGACGGCCTCGCCGGTGGGCAGCCACTGGCCGGCGCCGTTCGGGTTCGCACAGGCGTCGTTGGCGTTCGGCGTCCAGCGCCGGAAGTGCACGGTGACGGTGCCGAGGTTCGACTCGTAGTCGAACACCACGAGTACGTCGTCGCAGCGGCCGGCCGCCGGACCCTCGAGGTTCTGCAGCAGACTGAGGCTGCCGTTGCCGACGAGGCGCGTCCAATACGAGTAGAGGATCGCGTGGCGCGTGCCCTGGGCATCGACGACGACCTCGTACGCCGAGCCCGTGCTGCACATGTTGCCCTTGTCGTTGACATTGGCGGAGCCCGGTGCCCAGGGGATCGTGTCGGGGGTCTGCGACCCCGGCGAGCCGGTCGCGTCGGGCGCGGTCGCCGGACACGCGCCGGCGAGGCTCCCGTTGTCCCAGTCGAACGTCGCGTCGAGGATCCCCGACGAGGACAGTCCGCCGGCGGTCGTGTACGGGCCGGTCGGGGTGAAGGTGTAGCTGCCGTCGGGCACAGGCGCGGTCAGGAACGAGTTCCAGTCGAACGTGCTCGGCGGGGTGCCGCCGGTCTTGTCGCCGTCGATCTCGAAGCCGGTCTGCAGTCCTGACGGCTGCAGCGTGGCGGCGGTCGCCGCCCCGGCCCCGGCCAGGGGGATCAGCAGGGCGCCGACGAGCGCCCCGATCGACACCAGCGAGATGACACGAGCACGCGACATGGCGGTTTCCTCCCCAGGAAAAGGGCCGTCGCCAGGCGCCGAGGCCCCACAGCCTCTCGTCGGACCCGCGAGAGCGCACGGATCCTCGACTTGAGGGTGAACATACCGGATGCCGGGGGTCCAGCGCGACCCCCGGCATCCGTGCTCCTGCACCGCGGTAAACGACCCGCGACCGGCCTATTTGCGTACGGTGACCGCGAGCTCCTTGCTCGTCGTCGCGCCGGCGTCGTTCGCGAACTCGACGCGGTAGGTGTGCGTGCCCCGCGTCGCGCCGGAGACGGCGAGCGTCACGTGCTGCGCGCCGGGCGTCGCCGCGACGAGCGCACCCTCGCCGACCACGGTGTCACCTTCGTAGAAGCGGTACGTCGTCGCGTTCGTGCCCCACCACAGGTCGGCGGTGAGCGTGTAGGCGCCGTCGCCGTCCTTGTTGTCGTGGCTCAGCACGGGCTTGCCGGGGTTCGCGTCCGTCACGGTGACGGTCACCGGCTGCAGCGCGGTGGTGCCCTTCGAGTTCACCAGCTCGCCCGTGTAGACGTAGACGCCGTTCTTGCGACCCGACACCGGGATCTCGGCCGACTGGGCGGCGACGCCGCCGTACCCGAGCGCCACTGTCGCGATGCGCTCGCCGTTCTCGAAGACGCGCAGCTTCGTGCCGTTCTCGCCCCACCACAGGTTCATGCGCACGGTGTACGCGCCGTCCTTGAGGCCCGTGTCCCAGCCGTTGTCGTGAGACAGGATGCCGCGGCCCGGCGCCTTCGCGGCGGTGTCGCGGAGCACGAGCCCGTCGACGGCGCCGGCCAGCGCGGTCCTCGCGCCGTCCACGGCGGCACGGGACGCAGCATCCGCCGACAGCACGATGTGCGCCCGCTCGATCGCGGCCTGCAGCGCCGCCGCGGAGGCCGGCGTGTGCAGGGCTCGGTCGATCCCCTCCGCGGAGGAGAGGTCGGCGGCGAGGGCCGAGGTGTCGACACCGGTCGGCGTCGCCCGCACCAGCTCGAGGTCGTCGATCGTGCCCCACGCTCCGCCGGAGAGGGCCGCGGTGACGGTGACGGTGACGCTGCCACCCGCGGGGACGTCGATCGGTGCGGTGGTCGGCACCGACCAGTTGCGCCACCCGTCCATCGAGAACGGGATGGATGCCGCGCCCGACGCGCTCGAGACGCTCAGGGTCACGCTGCTCGCGGCATCCTCCCCGTCGCCCTGCAGTGCGCCGCGCACGACGTACGATCCGGCGGGAACGTCGTCGACGCGCTGAGACAGGGTGAAGGAGTAGGCGCTCGCGGCCCAGAAGTGCGCGGAGTGCTCCCCGGTTCGCGGGTCGTCCCACGCGCCGATGGAGAGGCCTGCGCCCGTCTTCGTCCACACGCTGTTGTCGCCCTCGAAGCCGGGGCTGCGCAGCAGGTTCTTCTGCCCGACGACGATCGTCGCGGTCGCCGTGAGACCCGACGACGTGACACCCGCGATCGAGTAGGTGCCTGGGCCGTCGATCCAGGTCGCGGCGTCCGACCAGGTGACCGCCTGCGCCTCGGAGGAGCCGTCGTTGTACGAGACGGCGACGGTCTCGGGCAGAGCGACGGCATCGCCCTCGGTGATGGTGAGCTTCACGGCCTCGACCGCCGTCACCTCGCGCGGAGCGACAGCCCCGGTGCGCGCGTAGGCGAACACGTTGAGCGACTCGAGCGGCGTGCCGTCGTGCGCGAACAGCGCCTGGTTGTCCCATGCGGATCCGCCGTACCACTGGCCGGCGTCGTCGGGGTCGTACTCGCCGGCGTAGCTCGAGGCCCAGCCCGACCCGTGCTGCTCCCACAGGGCCTTGTTCGCCTCGAGCGCCGAGGGCGGGCCGACCGGCAGCCACGCGGGCTCCCAGTAGAAGACGCCGATGCCCGCGGCGCCGACGTTCGCGACAGCCTGGATCACGTCGCGCACGGCGTCCGCCTGCCCCTGCACGCTGACCGGGTACTGCGTGGCCTCCGCGGGAAGGTCGATGACGTTGCCGTGGCCGTCGCCGTCCTCGAGCGTGTACGCCCACGAGGTCTCGGCCACCATGACCTTCTTGCCGTAGCCGTCGGCGACGTTCTTCAGCACCGCCGTGAGGTTCGTGACGGAGCCGTGCCAGTACGGGTAGTAGCTCGAGGCGAACACGTCGTAGTCGACGCCGCGCGAGGCGAGGTTCGCCGCGTAGCCGGCGTAGCGCCCGCTGGACTCGGGGTTCGTGAAGTGCACCGCGACGAGGGCGCCGGGGAACACCGCGCGCACCGCCGCCGATCCGGCGGAGAAGATCTGCGCCATGCCGTCCCACCCGGTGACGCCCGCCACCGCGTTGTTCGTCTCGTTGCCGACCTGCACCATCCGCACGTCGACGCCCGCGGTCTTGAGCTCCTCGAGGGCATCCGTCGTGAAGTCGGTCACGGCAACGGCCTTCTGAGCCACGGTCATGGCCGCCCAGGCCTTCGGCGCCTGCTGCTTCGCGGGGTCGGCCCAGAAGTCGGAGTAGTGGAAGTCGACGAGCACGCCGAGTCCGGCATCCGTCGCCCGCTTGCCGATCTCGACGGCGTGCGCCACATCGTTGTCACCGCCGCCGTAGCCGTTGCCGGCGGCGTCGAACGGATCGTTCCACACGCGTACGCGGACGTCGGTGATGCCGGCGTCGGCGAGCACGTCGAAGAGATCGGCGGGCTGCCCGGCCGCGTCGCGGAACACGACGCCCGACTCCTCGAGCGCGATCGCCGACGACACGTCGACACCGCTGATGAAGTCCGCCGGAAGGTTCTCGACCTTGGGGACGGTGATGCCGGCCTCGACGGGGCCGTCGTCCGCCGCGGCGGGTGCCGCCGTGATCCCGGTGATGACCAGGGCGAGGGATGCCGCGACCGCCGCGAGGCGCGCGGGTCTGGGGTGGTGAGACACGGTGTACTCCGATCGACGTTGATCTTCGGGGCGGGCTGCAGGTCAGCCCTTGACGGACCCCGCGGTGAGGCCGCCGACGATGTAGCGCTGCAGCGACAGGAACAGGACGAGCACGGGGATCGCGGCGATCACGGCGCCCGCCGCGAACAGACCCCAGTTGGAGGCGAGCTGATTCGAGACCCACTGGTACATGCCCACGGCGAGCGTCCAGTTGTCTTCCGAGACGAGCACGATCTTGGCGATGATGTAGTCGCCGAACGCGGCGATGAAGGCGAGCAGCGCGACGACGGCGAGGATCGGCGTGACCAGCGGGAAGATGAGCCGCCAGAAGATCTGCGCGTGGGAGGCCCCGTCGATCTTGGCGGACTCGTCGATCTCGATCGGCACGGTGTTGAAGAAGCCGTACATGAGGAACGTGTTCACCCCGAGCGCGCCGCCGAGGTAGACGCAGATGAGCGCGATCTTGGAGTTGAGCCCGAGCGCGGGCACGACCTCGCCGAGGCCCAGCAGCATGAGGAAGATCGCGACGAACGCGAGCGCCTGCGGGAACATCTGGATGACGAGGAGGCCCGTGAGCCCGGCGCGACGGCCCGAGAACCGGAAGCGCGAGAATGCGTACGCGGCCGCGGCGCCCATGAGCACCGCGCCGACCGATGCGATGCCGCCGATCAGGAGCGTGTTGCCCGCCCAGATCCAGAAGCTGGTCTCGCCGAGCGCGACGTAATTCGACAGGTCGATGACGCTGAACAGCGCGTTGCTGGCGGCGAGCGTGCCGTTCGGGTTCAGCGACGCCGACAGAACGTACACGAGGGGGAAGATCGCGTAGAAGATCACCACCACGGCGAGCAGGTACTTCCAGCCGACGTCGAGCAGCCAGCGGCGCCGGCGGGCTGAGCGACGGTCGGCGGACGCGCCGACGGGGCGCGTGGTCGATCCAGCGGCGACATCGGTGGCGGTGGACATCACTGGAACTCCTCGAGCTTGCGGGTCTGACGGAACGCGATCGCCGAGATGCCCCCGACGACGGCGAACACGAGGATCGACAGGGCGCTGGCGAGGCCGTAGTCCGCCGCGCCGCCCGACACCCCGGAGATGTCGTAGATGGCGGAGATCAGGATGTCGGTCGCACCGAGCGCGTACGGCACACCGGGGATCGCCGGCCCGCCGTTGTTGAACATGTAGATGACGGTGAAGTTGTTGAAGCTGAACGCGAACGACGAGATCAGCAGCGGCGCCGTGGCCACGAGCACCAGCGGCAGGATGATCGAGCGCAGCTGGCGCGAACGGCCGGCGCCGTCGAGCGACGCCGCTTCGAGCGTGTCCTGCGGGAGGGCCTGCAGCGCGCCGGTGCACACGAGGAAGTAGTACGGGTACGTGAGCCACAGGTTCACCCACACCACCGCCGCGCGGGCGAGCCACGGGTCGCCCAGCCAGTTGATGTTCGCGCCGAAGAAGAACAGGTCGTTGATGACGCCGAACTCGGCGTTGAACATGCCGCGGAACAGCAGCGCCGACATGAACGCGGGGAAGGCGTACGGGAGGATGTACAGCGTCCGGAGGAACCGGCGGCCCTTGAGGCGCGCGTCGTTGTAGATGAGCGCCAGCAGAAGCCCGAGTGCGAACGGCAGCACGACCGACAGCGTCGCGAAGACGAACGTCCAGACGGTGACGGAGAGCAGCGTCTGCGCGAGTGCGGGGTCGGTGAACAGCCGGACGAAGTTCTCGAAACCGACGTTGACGTACCAGCCGGTCGGCAGCGCCGAGCCGTCCTCGGCGACGAACAGTCCCTTGTCGTTCGCGGTGTAGACGGTGCCCGTCGTGGTGTCGGTGATCGTCTGGGACGCGGCATCCCACACCAGAGTCGACTCGTAGACGGCGCCGGAAGAGCCGTCGCGCGTGCGGATCGAGCCGTCGTTGGGGTCTTCCGACACGGGCACGCGCAGGCTCGCGATCTGCTCCTGCAGGGCGGCGTCGGTGATGACGGTGGCGCGGGGCACGACGTTCCAGCCCGCGACCTCGGACGGAGCCCCGGTGCTGCCGACCTCGGCGTCGCGAGCCTCTTCGAGGGGCTGCTCGGCGGAGCCGACGAGCACGTCGCCGTTCTCGTCGACGATCGCGAAGCCCAGCTCGCCGACGCGCTCGACGACCGACAGCGGGTAGGTCGGGGAGTCCTCGATGCGGCGCTCGCCCTGGATGAGCGCGGCCTCGACCGCCTGCTCCTGCGTGCCCGCGTGGCCGGTGCCGTAGTTCGTGAACGCGATGTACGCGGTGTAGCCGAAGATGAAGACCTGGAAGACGAGCAGGAACACCAGACCCGGCAGCAGGTACTTGAGCGGCAGTGCGCGCTTGGTGAAGTAGACGATGTCGGCGGCGAGGAGCAGCACGAGCGTCGCCGAGAACACGACCCACGACTCGACGCGGAACGCGCTGAGCAGGGTCATCACGCCGAAGGCGTTGACGAGCGCCATCAGGCCGAGCTTGGCGAGGAAGCCCCAGCCGAGGCCGCGCCAGCGGCGGGCGTGCGATTCGCGCGGGGGCGGCGTCTCCGCCGGCGCCTGGGGGAGGGTGGGGGCGTCCACCGTCATGCGTCTGCTCCTGTCACGGGGCCTCATCGCCGAGCGTGAGGGGATCGATCGCGTCGATCCGGGGAAGGGTGTGGGATCCGGGAGACGGGGAGAGGCACTCACCCGCCTCCCGGAGCATGTCGGCCACCGCGTCGGCGGCCGGGTTCAGGCGGCCGGGATCAGCCCTCGACCGCGGCCTGGACGTCGGCCACCATCGTGTTCCACGTCGACACGGGGTCGGCGCCGCTGATGATCTGCGACTGCGCGGCGTTCCAGAGGTCCCACACCGAGCCCATCTCGGGGATGCTCGGCATCGGGACGCCGTTCTGCGCCGACGCCAGGAAGCCCGCGATGATCGGGTCGGACGAGACCTCGGTCGCCAGCGTCGACCACGCCGGGATGCGGGGGTCGGCCTCGTAGAGGGCGCGCTGCGCCTCCTCGGTGCCGAGGTAGTTCACGAGGAACTCCTGCGCGAGCAGCGCGTTCTTCGACTGCGAGCTGAGGTATAACCCCTGCACGCCCACGAACGGCGCGGCCGTCTCGCCGCCCGCCGACGGGATCGGGTTGACCGCGAGGTTCGTCACGTCGGTGTAGGCGCTGATCGCCCACGGACCCTGGATCGTGTAGGGCGCCTTGCCGCTGTTGAACAGCTCGTTGTTGATGTCGTAGTCGACCGTCGTGGAGATGAAGCCGGTGCCCGCGGTGCCGTTCGCGCCGAGCCACGTCGCAAAGGCCTCGCCCGCGGCGCCGCCCATTCCGACCTCGGTCGTGTACGAGCCCGATGCGTCCTGCACGAACACCGGGGCGCCGAACGACGTCTGGAAGCCGTACATCGTGTAGCCGTCGCCGGTCTCGCCGGCGGTGTTGATGACGAACGGGCGCTCGGCGCCGGACGCCAGGCCCTTCTGGATCATCTCGTCCCACGTCGCGGGAGCCTCGGCGCCGACGAGGTCGACGTTCTGCACGAGCGCGATGGTCTCGAGCGAGTAGGGGAGCGCGTACAGCTGGCCGTCGTAGGTCATGGCCTCGAGGGCGACGCTCTCGAACTCCGACGCCTTGTCGCCGAGGTCGATCGTGTCGACGACACCGGCCGCGACGAGCGCGCCGAGCCAGTCGTGCGCGCCGACGGTGATGTCGGGGCCCTCGCCGGTCGGCACCTGCGCGATGAAGTCGTTGCGCAGGTCCTCGAAGTTCTTCTTGACGATCTTGACGGTCGCCCCGGTCTCCTCCTCGAATGCCGCGGCCGCGTCCTTGACGGCCGTCTGGCGCTCCTCGTCGGTCCAGACGACGAGCTCGGCGCTGCTGTCCGCCGCGTCGTCGGTGTTGTCGGACGAGCCTCCGCCGGCGCAGCCGGCGAGGACGACCGCTGCCGTGAGCGCCAGCGCTCCGAATGCGATCTGCTTTCGCATGGTTTCCCTTTCGGTGATGTGGTGTGTGTTGCAGGGTTCGGGATTCAGGGGGTTCGCACGGTGCGGACGACCGCGACGCCGCCGGCGGGCACCGTGAGCTCGCCCTCGACATCCGCTCCGGTGAGCAGTTCGACACCGGAGACGGCGAAGGCGGCGTCATCGGCCCGGTGGTTCACCGCGATCGCATAGTCCGCGTCGTCGCCGCGTCGCACGACGACCTCGAGGCCTGCGGGGTGACCCGAGGGGGCGACGCCGGCGTCGGCGTACACGTCGGTCATGACGGTGCCGAGGCTCGCAGCATCCAATCGGGTGCTGATGTACCAGCCGTGCCCGGTGCCGTGCGCGTGACGCGTGACTGCCGGGTTGCCGGCGCCGGGGCCGTCGACGTAGGTCGCCTTGACGTCCGCGCCGTGCAGGACGAGGTCCTCCTGCCACGCGTCGGCGTGAAGGGTGGCCGATGCCGACCCCGACCACTGCACCGCGTGGCGGGCGCCCTCGCGCAGCGGCAGGAACTCCTCGACGGTGACGCCGAGCGCATCGCGCAGCGGCGCGCCGAAGCCGCCCGGGTGGACGGCGTCGTTCTCGTCGACGATGGCGGAGAAGAACGAGACGACGAGCGTGCCGCCGTCCTCGACGTAGCGGGTGAGGTTCGCGGCGTCCGCGGCGGTCAGCAGGTACTGCGCGGGGGCGAGCACGAGCTTGTACCCGGAGAGATCCTGGCCGGGGAGGGCGAAGTCGACGGTGATGCCGTCGCGCCACAGCCGCTCGTAGAACGCGCGGATCTGGTCGGCGTGCGAGACGTCGACCGACGGGCGCCATTCGAGGTCCTGCGCCCAGAACGACTCGAAGTCCCACAGGATCGCGACGTCCGCCGCGACGCGCGAACCGCGCACTTCGTCGAGGCGCCCGAGCGCGTCGCCGAGTTCGACGACCTCGCGGAACACGCGGGACGACGTGCCGGCGTGGGGGATCATCGCCGAGTGGAACTTCTCGGCCCCCGACCGTGAGGCGCGCCACTGGAAGAAGAGGATCGCGTCGGCTCCGCGCGCGAGGTGGGTCAGCGAGTTGCGCGCCATCTCGCCCGGGCGCTTGGCCACATTGCGCGGCTGCCAGTTGACGGCCGACGTGGAGTGCTCCATGAGGATCCACGGCGTACCGCCGCCGACCGAGCGGGAGAGGTCGGCCGCGATCGCGAGGCCGATCTCGCCCTCGCAGTCGGCCGCCCACAGGTAGTGGTCGTCCGACACGATGTCGACCTCGCGGGCCCACGCCCAGAGGTCGGTCGTCCAGCTCTGGTTGGCCATGAAGTTCGTCGTGATGGGCTGCGTCGCGTGGGCGCGGATCGCGTCGCGCTCGGCGACGAAGCAGGCGCGCAGCTGCGCGTCGGTGAAGCGCGCGAAGTCCAGGCGCTGCGCGGGGTTGACGACGGAGGGCGCAGCGGCCGGGGCGCCGACGTGGTCCCACTCGCCGTAGCGCTGGCCCCAGAACGTGGTGCCCCATGCGGCGTTGAGCGCGTCGAGCGTGCCGTACTTCTCGCGCAGCCACCCGCGGAAGGCCCGCACCGACTGTGCGGAGTAGTCCTCGCCGACCGGCACGCCGTACTCGTTGTGGACGTGCCACATGACGACCGCGGGGTGCGAGCCGTAGCGCTCGGCGAGCGCCGTCGCGATGCGCACGATCGCCTCACGGTAGGCGGGCGATGCGTGCGAGGCCATGCCGCGCGCGCCGAAGCCCATCGTGACGCCGTCGCGGGAGACGACGTGGGCGTCGGGATGGTCGGCGAAGAACCACGCCGGGGGAGAGGCGGTGGGGGTGCCGAGGTCGGCCGAGATGCCGTTCTCGTGCAGCAGGTCGAGCAGCTCGTCGAGCCATGCGAAGTCGAACACGCCCTCGCTCGTCTCGAGGAGGGCCCAGGCGAAGATGCCGACGCTCACGAGGTTGACGCCGGCCTCCCGCATGAGGGCGACGTCCTCGAGCCACACCTCTCGCGGCCACTGCTCGGGGGTGTAGTCGCCTCCGTAGGCGATGCCCCGGATCTCGGGCCAGCGGTCGGGCGAGGTCATGGACGCTCCATCGGGTCGGTGCAGGGGTCGTGCTGCAGTGTGGCGTGGTCGCAGCGGGGACTGTGACCGGTCACAGTCTTACCCGGACGGATGCCTGACGCAGGCTTCCCCCGGGAACCGTTACGTAACTGTGACCGGTCACAGGTGTGATCGTGTCCGCGCGCGATCCGCGTCGGGACGGGGGTAGAGTCACTCGTCGTGGAGGAGACGACGTCCGTGCGGCGCAAACCGACGATCCGCGATGTGGCGGCAGCGGCGGGCGTCTCGCGCGGCACCGTGTCGCGGGTGATCAACGGCGGCCACTGGGTCTCACCCGACGCACGCGAGGCCGTCGAAGAGGCCATCCGCCGCACCGGCTACACCGCCAATCACGCTGCACGCAGCCTCGCCACCGGGCGCGCGGGCTCGCTGGCCTTTCTGCTCACCGAGCCGCAGCACCTGCTGTTCCAGGACCCGACGTTCGCGCTCCTGCTGCGCGGCGCCGCGGAAGCGCTCGCCCAGCGCTCGATGACCCTCGTGCTGCTGGTCGCCGGCACCCCGGCCGAGCGCGCCAACGTCGCCCACTTCGTGAGCGCCGGCCACGTCGACGGCGTCCTGCTCATCTCGTCCCACGAATCCGATCCGCTCGTCGACGAACTGCTCGAGGCCGGCGTGCCCACCGTGTGCTGCGGCATCCCACTCGGTCATGAGGCGCAGGTGCCGACGGTCTCGGTCGACGAGATCGCGTCGGCCCGCGAGATGACCCGGTACCTGCGCGGGCGCGGCCACCGGCGGATCGCGATGATCGCCGGCCCGCACGACACTCCGGGCGGCAAGTTCCGCCTCGTCGGGTTCGAGGAGGAGATGGGCGACGACTTCGACCCGGCCCTCGTCGAGGAGGGGGACTACAGCCAGGAGTCCGGTGCGCTCGCGATGTCGCGCCTGCTCGCGCGCACCCGCGACATCGACGCCGTCTTCGCGGCCAGCGACCTGATGGCCGCCGGCGCGGTCACCACGCTCCGCAAGGCCGGTCTCCGCGTCCCCGACGACATCGCCGTCGCGGGGTTCGACGACTCCGGGCTCGCCGACACCCACGAGCCCGCTCTCACCACGATGCGTCAGCCGTGGGATCGCATCAGCGACGGCATGGTCTCGCTGCTGCTGGAGGTCATCGACGGCGCGCGGCCCGCGCCGCTCATGCTCCCGACGACGCTGGTGGTCCGCGACAGCGCCTGAACGGCGACCCCTGAAACATGGGGGCGGAGTGTTACATCCCGGGCCCTGGCCGGGTCCGGACGGCGGCGTCCGGTCACAGCGGCGGGCGGGGCATCCGCGCTGGCTAGACTCGTCGGGTGACTTCCGGCCCCCCGTCCTTCTACATCACGACGCCGATCTACTATCCGAGCGACGTGCCCCACATCGGCCACGGCTACACCACCGTGGCTGTCGACACGCTCGCGCGCTGGCACCGCCAGGCGGGCGACGACACCTGGATGCTGACGGGCACCGACGAGCACGGCCAGAAGATGATGCGCGCCGCCTCGGCGAACGGCGTGACGCCGCAGGAGTGGGTCGACAAGCTCGTCACCGAGGCGTGGTTCCCGCTGCTGAAGACCCTCGACGTCGCCAACGACGACTTCATCCGCACCACGCAGCAGCGCCACGAAGAGCGGGTGCAGCAGTTCGTGCAGGCGATCTACGACCGCGGCTACATCTACGCCGGCGAGTACGAGGCGCTGTACTGCGTGGGCTGCGAGGAGTTCAAGCCCGAGTCCGAGATCGTCGACGGCACCGGCGCGTTCGAGGGCCTCAAGGTCTGCGCGATCCACTCGAAGCCCCTCGAGCTACTGCAGGAGAAGAACTACTTCTTTAAGCTGAGCGAATTCCAGGACAAGCTGCTCGAGCTCTACCGGACCCAGCCCGACTTCGTACGACCCGACTCGGCGCGCAACGAGGTCGTCTCGTTCGTCAAGAACGGGCTGAAGGATCTCTCGATCTCGCGCTCCACGTTCGACTGGGGCATCACG
>JAVBUG010000275.1:0-10124 GCA_031555515.1 Microbacterium sp.
CTGCGACGGGCGGCGGTCCAGCATCCGGATCACCATCACCGACGCCGTCTGCACGACGAAGCGCGTGATCAGCAGTCCCAGCCAGACGGCGACGGTGACGAGCTCGAGCCAGCCGATCTCACGCCCGGGAATCTCGTGGGCGACCGCCTGCACCTCGAACCCGATGATCACGAACAGCGACCCGTTGAGCAGGAACGAGCCGAGCGGCCACGTCCACTGCGCCTGCCGTCGCGAGGCCGCCGTGCTGATGCGGGGCATGATGTACGCCACGATGAGCCCGGCCACCACGACGGCCAGCACGCCGGAGGCGCCGCTGAGCTCGGCCAGCAGGAACGCCGTGAACGGCACCAGCAGCAGCGCGATGTTGAGGTGGAGCGTGTTGCGCAGGCGGCGCATCACGAGGTACGCGACCCCGGCGACCGCCAGGCCCGCGACGGCGCCGCCGATGTACGACAGCAGCACGAGCCACGTGATGTCGAGCGGCGTGTACTGCCCGCCGACGGCGACACCGACGGCGACGCCGTACAGCACGAGTGCGGTGCCGTCGTTCGTGAGGCTCTCGGCCTTGAGGTTCATGAAGTTGCGACGGGGCAGCATGCGGCCGAGCGCCGCCACGGCGGTCGCGTCGGTCGGGGCCACCGCCGCGCCGAGGATCAGCGCGGCGTCCCACGGCAGCCCGAGCGCGTACGCGACGCCCGCGACCGCGAAGGCGCTGGCGACCACCAGCGCAGTGCTCATGAGGAAGATGCCCCGGAAGTCGCGGCGGATCGACCGCAGCGAGGTGGTCATGCTCTCCCAGAACAGCAGCACGGGAAGGAACAGCAGCAGGACCGCCTCGGGCGGGAGGACGATCTCGCGCACCTCGGGGATGAACCCGAGCGCGAGCCCCGCGACCAGGAGGAGCAGCGGCATCGCCACCCGGAACCTCGGTGCCAGGATCGCGCCGGTGAGGACGGTGATCCCGACCAGGACGGTGACCTCGAGTCCGTTCATGAGGGCTCCCTTCAGCGCACTGATCCTCCAACCGCGGGCGACGCGTCGGGATTCCCGGATGCCGCGACGCTGCGCGCAGGCGCGGCCCGGGGCGGCAGCCGACAGCTGACCGCCGACCGTCGAAGGCGACCTGGCGGGATAGAGTATCGAGACTGCCGCGTACTCGCCCTACGCGCGGAGCGGGCACGCGCCCGCACGCTGATACGGGGGGAACGTTGGGCGAGCTGCTGAGGCTTGCGTCGCGCGAGGTCGGCGACGTCGAGGAGACATGGCGCCGTTTCGTGCCGTCGGCCGCGCTGCAGAAGGTCGATCCGCGCACGTTCGGCTTCTCGTGGACGTCGGCCGCGCTGCCCGGCTTCTCCGTCGTCAGCTACCGCCTGAGCGCGTCAGTCCAGTCCGCCATCGAACCGGACGACCAGATGATGGCCTGCCGGGTCGCGTCTCGCGGCGCCTGGGTGGGTACGCCCCGCGGTGACCTGAACGCCGGCCTGCCGTGGCTCGCGCTCGACGGACCGACGACGGCCCGCTGGCAGCATCAGGCCGACGTGCGCGCCTTCGTGTTCGACCGATCGGAAGCCGAGGACGACGCCCGCCGCATGACCGGCGACGACCGGTTCTCGCTGCGGTCGGCGACCGTCGGGTCGTCCCCGGTCGATCGCGACCTCGCCGCGCACTGGGAGCGGGTCTTCCAGCACGTCGCCGGCACCCTCTTCGCGCCCGAGCCGAACTCCGCGATCGTCGAGGCGGAGCTGCGCCGTCACGCGCTGCACACCACACTCGCGGCCTTCTCCCCCGCGTTCGTGGCCGCCCTCGAGCGCTGCGCGCAGCGCACCGCGGCACCCCGGACCGTTCGCCGTGCCATCGCCTACATGGAGCAGCACGCGCACGAGGCGATCACGATCGACGACGTGGCTCAGGCCGCCGACATCTCGCCGCGCGGACTGCAGTACGCCTTCCGGCGCGCGCTGGATCAGACTCCGATGGAGTATCTCCGCACGCAGCGCCTCGCCGGAGCGCACGCCGAACTGCAGCAGGCGACGGGCGTATCGGTCGCCGAGATCGCGCAGCGCTGGGGATTCGCCAGTGCGTCGCGCTTCGCGCGCTACTACCGCGACACGTACGGACGGTCACCGCGCCAGACCATGCGCGGCCGCTGAACGGTTTCGTTTCCGGTGCCGCGCTTTCGCGGGCCGGGCAACGATTCCGAGCCCGGAGCCGATCTCCCAGAGAGTCTCCTATGGGCGTGGGCCCATGGAGGAGGCACGTGGGCAAGTTCATCTACGAAGGTGGCATCCGGGCGGAGTTCGACGACCGGGTGCTCTCGCATCTGCAGGTCGCGATCGGCACCAAGCTGCGCCGCAACGAACCCTTCTTCTTCACGTGGGCCGGCGACGTCAGCACCGGCGGGGGTCGCACCACCGTCTGGGTGCACTCGGGGGCCAGCCTCGTCTTCTCTTTCTACGGCGGGAGGCCGGCGAAGACCAATCGCACCTGGCTCGAGGCGCTGATGCGCACCGCGAACTCTCCCGCCGGCCTGCACGTCGTGCCCGAGCCGGCCGACGAGGGAGGCTCCGCCGAAGCGCTCGGCTGAGCCCGGCCGCCTGCGGGGGCGGGAACGAGACCTGTCTCCGCGCCGACCTGCGCGGGTAGACTCCGGCCTGTCGAGGCGATGGAGGCGACGCGGATGGACAGCACGGATCTGGCCGATCTGATCGACGACCTGACCGCGAAGGCGCGCGACGCGTCGAGCGGGCGCGCCGCGCGCACCATCCGCGGCGGTCATGAGCACGCGCTGCGCGAGACGGTCATCGCTCTGCGCGCCGGGCACGAGCTCGCCGAGCACGAGAGCCCGCACGAGGCGACGCTGCAGGTGCTGCGCGGGCGCGTGCGACTCATCGCCGGCGACGATGCGTGGGACGGGGCATCCGGTGATCACCTCACGGTCCCGCCGCAGCGCCACAGCCTCGCGGCGCTCGAGGACTCCGTCGTGCTGCTGACGGTGTCGAACCGCGTGCCCTGACACGCATCCGGCGCCCCTCCTGGCCCTCGCTCAGGGAAGTCCTGCGACGGTGACGCCGAGCCACTCCGCGAGTTCGGCGATCTCGGCGCGCACCATCTCGGACTCCTCGGGCTCGAACGGGAGGAACTCGTGCAGGGCGTTGATCTTGAGCACCTCGCGGTCGCGGTCGACCCCGGCATCGAGCATCCCGACGAACCGGTCGCCCATCAGGATCGGATGCGCGAAGAATCCGTACCGCCGCTGGGCCTTCGGCTTGAACTGCTCGAGCACGTAGGTGAACTCGAACAGCTCCTCGAGACGCTTGCGGTCGAAGAGCAGGCTGTCGTACGGGTTCAGGAACGCGACCCGACCACCCGAGTCCTCCTCGTCGAGGGCGGCCAGCGCCTCGGGGTCGACACGGTACTTCGTGGTGCTGCCCTCGACGACGGCGGGCTCGCCGGTGTCTTTCGCGACGCCGCTCCAGTACCAGTGGGGTTTCGTGAGTCCCGCCGACTGAAGCCGTCGTGCAGCGAGCAGTGCGGCGGCCTCGTCGTCCGCGTACTCGGGCAGGTCCTGCGGGTACACGCGCTCGGCGAGATCCCACACGCGATGCCGGCCCTCGCGCCGGGTGACCGCGACCTCCCCCTGGCGCAGCAGGAAGTCCAGCATGTGAGGCACCTGGTTCGAACCCGACCAGCCGTCGGGCGCGCGGCTCACCTGCGCCGTGTCGGGGATGTCGCTCGCCAGCAGCGGCCCCTCGGCGCGCAGCCGCGCGAGCGCGTCGGCGCGGAACGCGGCGTTCGCCTCGAGCCACTGCCTGCTGCTCTCGCGCTGCGGCCACCGGCGCATGGCCGGCAGCATCAGCGGCAGCAGGCTCGTCGGCCGGAACGTGCCGTCGAACTCGAACAGCAGCCGGTCGTCCTCGACGACCTTGCGCAGCTGCCCGGGCTCGTACGACCAGCCGATCCGCGACCACAGCACGGTGTGCTCGCACGGGGCGATCGTCGCGGTCGGGTCGATCTTGATGTAGCCGAGCTGCTCGGCGACCTCCAAGACGACGCCCGGCCGCTCCGCATCGAGCAGCTGCGCGCGCACCACGATGCGGCGCGCCTGATCCCGTGTGAGCAGATGCGCCGTCACGCGATGCTCGCCTCGATGACGCGAGCGGATGCTGCGGCCCCGTCCTCGTCCGCATACGCGGCGCGCACGCGCTCGGCCGCGGCGCGCATCCGTTTCTCGGTCAGCAGGCGGCGCACCGCGTCCGCGAGCGCGGGCGTGCCCGCCTGCTTCGGAGACAGTGAGATCGCGTTGCCCAGCCTGACGCACTGGTCGACGTTCCAGACCTGCTCGGGCTGGAGCCCCATTCCCACGAACGGGATGCCGGCGGCGCAGGCCGTCTGCACCGTCCCCTGACCGCCGTGGAGCACCGCCGCGTCGACGAGTCCGCCGAGGCGGTGCGCCGGCAGGAGACCGGTCACGTGCACATTCGGGGGCAGGGTGTCGTCGGCCCGCAGGTAGTGCCGCACCGGCGCGATCACATTCACGGGAAGCATGCCGAGCTGCGATGCGGCAGCGAGCACCATCTCGCGATTCGCCGACGAGCCGAGCCCGAGGTACACGAGCGGCTCGGCGCGCTGCGCGAGCTCCGAGACGATCGGCGGCATCGGCGCGTCGATGTGCGCGAAGATCGGGCCGACGCGCTGGTAGGCGGCGGGGAGCGTGTACCCCTGGAGCTCCCACGGCATCACGGTGAGGAGGTTGTGGTCGGCCTCGAGCAGTGACACCACGGTCTTCAGCGGCGGAACCCCGTTCGCCTTCGCGACCCGGCCGAACGCCCGGGGCGCGAGCGGGAGGCGGTTGTAGGCCAGGCGCAGCAGGCTGGTCGCCACCCGGTCGAGCGCGTGCGCGATCCGACCGCTCCCCCGAACCATCCCGAGCCGCGCGGTCTGCTCGACCTGGGGGCGGGTGAGGGCGAACGGCACCGCATAGAAAAGCGGCGCGCCTTCTGCCCGCGCCGAGATCATCGACGTCACATTCGAGCCGATCACGACCGCTGCGGCATCCGTCTCTCGGATCAGCGCGCGCTCGGTGCCGACCCGCGCCGAGACGAGGGCATCGGTGAGAGGGCTGCGCAGCGTCTTGCCCTGGTCGAACCTCATGAGCTGATCGCGCTGCGCGGGACTCATCGCCGGCTCGCTCGCGCGGTAGTCGAACCCCGCATCGGTGATCAGGTGCGCGAAGTCGGGCTCGTAGCCCAGGAACACGACCCGGTGCCGCGGATCGAGGGCGCGCGCCACCGCGATCATGCGCGTCACCTCGGCGAGGTTGAACGTCACGGGACAGAACAGGACGGTCGCCATGCCGTCATCCTGGCAGGCGGATCGCGCCACGTGCGCCTCAGCGTTCGACGATGTCGCCTGCGTGGACGCCGATCCACGCCATCAGCGGCATCATGCGCTCCATCAGCTCGTCGCCCAGCGGGGTGAGCGCGTACTCGACGCGCGGCGGCACCTCGGGGTACGCCGTGCGGGCGACGAAGCCGTCCTCCTCCAGCGTGCGCAGCGTCGACGCGAGCATCTTCTCGCTGATGCCCTCGACGGTGCGGCGCAGCTCGCCCCACCGGATCGTGCCCTCGGTGAGCGCCATGAGCACCAGCACGCCCCACTTGCTCATCACGTGGTCGAGGACCACCCGCGTCGGGCAGGCCTCGTCGAAGACGCCGGGAATCTCTGCCCGGATTTCCGCAAAACTCACCACCACGTGGGTACCTTACCTCAAAGTGGGTACCCTCCGATTGGAATGTGTCCGGATGGCGAGCACGTTGGCGTCCGGTGAGCGCGCCGCGAGCGCGTCCCCACCGAAAGGACACCCATGACCATCCTCGTGACCGCCGCCGGCGGACAGCTCGGCCACCTCGTCATCGACGCGCTCCTCGGGCGTGGCGTCGCCCCGGGCGACATCGTCGCCGGCGCCCGCACGACCTCGAAGGTCGCGGATCTCGTGGATCGCGGCATCCGTGTCGTGCCGCTCGACTACAACGCGCCCGAGTCCGTCGCCGTCGCGCTCGAAGGCGTCGACGCCGTGCTGCTGATCTCGGGATCCGAGCCGGGCCGGCGCTACGACGGCCACGTGAACGTGATCGACGCGGCGAAGGCCGCAGGCACCGCGAAGGTCGTCTACACGAGCCTCGCCCACGCCGATTCCGTCGACTTCGTGCTCGCGCCCGAGCACAAGGCGACCGAGGAGTACCTCGCCGCGAGCGGCGTGCCCGCCGTCGTGCTGCGCAACAACTGGTACACCGAGAACTACACGCCCGACGTGCTGCGTGCCGCCGAGACCGGGGTGATCGCTGCTTCGGTCGGCGACGCGACCGTCGCCGCCGCGAGCCGCGCCGACTACGCCGAGGCCGCCGCAGTCGTGCTCACAGAGGACGGTCACCTGGGCCGCACCTACGAGCTCTCGGGTGACACGGCGGTGTCGTACGCCGACCTCGCCGCCGCCGCCGCCGAGGCGCTCGGCCGCGATGTCGCCTACGTCCCGGTCACGCGCGAGCAGCTCGAGGCGGCGCTCACCGAGGCGGGGCTGGGCGCCGGCACCGTCGGCTTCGTCGCCGAGATGGAGGCCGGCATCGCACGCGGCGTGCTCGCCGACGCCGACCCGACCCTCGCGCGCCTGCTCGGTCGCCCCACCACGCCCGTGGCCGAGGGTCTCCGCGCCGCCGTGGAGGCGTCGCGCGTCAACGCCTGATCCGACGAGCAGAAACGGGACGGATGCTGCGAGCCGCAGCATCCGTCCCGTTTCGTCTGCGAGCCCTACTGCTGGGTCGCGCGGTCGATCGACATGACGAGGATCACGCGATCCTCCTTGTCACGAGGCGGCGTGGAGCTCGGGTTGCCGTAGCGGTTCTGCAGGCGCACGTAGAAGGCGCCCTCGGGATCGGGGACGACGTCGACCAGCTTGCCCGCGACCTCGAGGTAGCGGAACGGCGAGTCGGGGTCGAGGATCGACAGCGACATCGACGGGTTGTGCTGCAGGTTGCGGTACTTCTGCCGGTAGTTCGTGTGCGTGAACCGGACGTGCTCGCCGTCGAACTCGAACCACATCGGGTTGACCTGCACGGTGTCGTTGGGCCGGATGGTCCCGAGGTGCGCGTACACCGGGAGCTCGAGCAGGTGGCGGCGGTCAGCGGGGACGATGTCGTCGACGTGAGGCATGGCTCCAGTCTGCCGTGGCGTCGGAAGGCCAGGGCCGATCCCCGAATTCGGCGTCACGAACTACCCTCGGATCATGGCGACGCAGCCCGCACCCGGGTGGTATGACGACGGCTCCGGCAAGCAGCGCTGGTGGGACGGCACGCACTGGACCGACCAGTACATCGACCTCCATGCGCGTGACACCGAACTGCGGACGGACTCCGGACCCGCCGCCTCCGGTCCCGCGCACGCCGGGTGGTACGACGACCAGCGCGGGCGCACCCGGTGGTGGGACGGCCGCCGCTGGACGAGCGACGTCCGCTACAGCGGCGAAGAGCAGGAGTTCGCCGGCGTCGTGATCGACGGCCGCTGGATCCACTTCGGCGACCTCAGCCAGCCGGTGAGCCAGGTGGCGGCGTCCGCCGACACGGGCGACGCGCTGCTGCGACGCCCGGAGTTCACGAAAGCGGCGACCGAGCGACGCATGTTCGGGCCTGCCGGCGCCATCACGCCGCGCACCATCAACCGCGCGATCAACCGGGCCGCGCCCCACCTCGTCATCGCGGGGTCGCAGGTGTGGGTGGCGCCGTTCGCGGCGACACGCGACGGCGAGGCTCGCCGCTTCATCACGTGGGTGAACAGCAGCGCGGACCACTACCGGTACCGCTGAGCCGGGGCGTCAGCGGGGAGGACAGGGCCGTCAGTCCGGGAGGATCAGCGGGAGCTCCCGCTCCTCGTCCCACGGCTCGCTCCAGCCGAGGCGGTCGAAGAGCGCATCGAGCACCATGCCGGTGAAGCCCCACACCAGGTGCTCGCCGGTCGCATGCCGCACGAGGAATGCGGGGCCGCGCCACTCCTGCCCGCCGCGGCGGATCACCGTGACACCACGGTTCGCGGGGTTCAGCAGGTCGGCGACGGGCGCCCGGAAGACGTCGGCGGACTCCGCCTCGTCGACGACGCGGACGGGGGACGGATGCTGCCACCACGCCAGCACCGGGGTCACGACGTGCTGCGAGAACGCGAGCGGGATGTGCACGAGCTCACCGAGCACCTCGACGCCGCCGGGATCCAGCCCGGTCTCTTCGCGCGCCTCGCGCAGCGCCGCCGCCACGGGACCGTCGTCGCCCGGATCGATCCGGCCGCCGGGGAACGCGACCTGGCCCGGATGCGCCCGGAGCGTCGTCGCGCGGGCGAGGAGCAGCACGTCGAGATCGCGCGACACCGCCCGGGCCTGCGCGTCGTGATCGCTCGGGAGCGCGTCGAGCACGCCGAACAGCATGAGCACCGCGGCCGGGCGCGGATCGGCCGGAGACGGCAGATCCAGCAGCGGACCTGTTCCCGCGGCCGACGCGGCGGCCAGCGCAGCGAGCTGGGCGCGCGCCCCCAGCGCCTCGCGGCGACGCGCCTCGCCCGTCGGCGGAGTCGGGGGCTGCGGCATCCGTTCAGGCTACGCCGCATCGGCGACACCCGGTCGCGGCGGCGCAGAACGGCGGTTGACCGCCGCTCGGCCGTGACGCTACGTTCGCCCCGTGGCGCACCGCGCCGCCGGGCGCATCGCGCCGTGTGCCTGCGCTGCTGGGGAGCCGCATGATCACCGTCGACGGCCTTCGCGCCCTGCACGTCTTCGCCGCGGTGCCCGACGCGACACTCACGTACCTGGCGGGCGCCGTCGAAGACATCCGTCTCGTCGCGGGCGAGTACTTCGCGCACGAGGGCGACGACCGGGCGCTGTTCGTCGTCGTGGAGGGGCTGGCCGAGATCACGAAGGTCGTCAACGGCGAGGAGCGCGTCATCGGCACGCGCCGGCCGGGCCAGTTCTTCGGCGAGGTCCCGATGACCCTCAGCACGCCGTTCCCGGCGAGCGGCCGAGCCGGTGAACCGACGCGCGTGCTCAAGCTCGAGCCCGCGGTCTACTACTCCCTCGCCGCGGCTGCGCCGTCGGTGCCCGACCGGGTCGCGGGACTCGCGCGGCGCTACCTGGACTCGCTGCAGACGATGGCGGCCGAGCAGCACGAGTACGAGGTGCGGCTCATCCATCCGCGGCGCAGCGCCCGCGCGCACCGCGTGATCGGGTTCCTCACGCGCAACCAGGTCGACTTCGAGCGCGTGGACGTGGATGCTGCCGCCGACGCCTCTCACTACCCGGTGCTCGAGCTCGCGAACGGCGCGCGGTTCGAGAACCCCCCGATGCGGCAGATCGCCGAGGCCGTCGGGCTCGACGTCGTGCCCGCCGGGGGCGCATACGACGTCGTGATCCTCGGCGCGGGCCCGGCCGGCCTCACCGCCGCCGTCAACGCCGCCGCGGAGGGACTGCGCACGCTGGTGGTCGAGACCTTCGCACCCGGCGGACAGGCGGGCACCTCGACGCGGATCGAGAACTACACCGGGTTCCCCTTCGGCATCTCGGGCGACGACCTCGCGAGCCGGGCATTCAAGCAGGCCAAGCGGCTGGGCGCCGAGATCGTGGTGACGCGCACGGTCGAGGCGCTGGACCCCGAGACGCGCGAGCTGACGCTCGACGGCGGCGACGTCGTGCGCGCCGAGGTCGTCATCCTCGCGACGGGCGTGGTGTGGCGCACGCTGCCCGTCGAGGGGGTCGAACGGTTCCTCGGCAGCGGCGTCTACTACGGCGCCGCGCGCAGCGACTCGGCCGTCGCCCAGGGCGCCGACGTCTGCATCATCGGCGCCGGCAACTCGGCCGGGCAGGCGGCGCTGTTCTTCTCGCGGCACTCGCGGTCGGTCACGCTCATCGTGCGCGGCGAGTCGCTCGAGGCGAGCATGTCGACCTACCTCATCGACCAGATCGCGCTCAACCCGAATGTCACCGTCGAGACGCGCAGCGAGGTGACGGCGCTGCACGGCGACGAGGATCTCGCGCAGGTCGACGTGCTCGACAAGCGCACCGGCGCGACGACGCGACGCGACGCCGAGGTGCTGTT
>JAVBUG010000289.1:0-9038 GCA_031555515.1 Microbacterium sp.
GCGAGGGCGCCATCAAGGCCCTGTGGGACATTCTGCTGCCGTTCTCCGACTACGCCTTCAACAAAGCCCACTCTGCCGCGTACGGCCTCGTCTCGTACTGGACGGCCTACCTCAAGGCGCACTACCCCGCCGAATACATGGCCGCCCTCCTCACGAGCGTGGGCGACTCGAAAGACAAGATGGCGGTGTATCTCAACGAGTGCCGTCGCATGGGAATCAAGGTGCTCCCGCCCGACGTCGGCCAGTCGATCCGGTACTTCGCGGCCGTCGGCGAAGACATCCGCTTCGGCCTGGGCGCCGTGCGCA
This sequence comes from Microbacterium sp., assembly GCA_031555515.1. Classification (GTDB taxonomy): domain Bacteria; phylum Actinomycetota; class Actinomycetes; order Actinomycetales; family Microbacteriaceae; genus Microbacterium. The sequence continues at coordinate 307 of JAVBUG010000289.1, forward strand.
ACGTCGGCGCGAACGTCGTCGACGGCATCGTCGCGGCGCGGGCCGACGCGACGTACTCGAGCTTCCACGACTTCCTCTCCAAGGTGCCGGTCCACGTCGCGAACAAGCGAACGGTGGAGTCGCTGATCAAGGCCGGTGCGTTCGACACGATGGGGTCGACGCGGCGCGCGCTCATGGAGATCCACGAGGATGCGACCGAGGCCGCCGTGCTCGACAAGCGCCGCGAGGCCAACGGTGAGGTCGGATTCGACTTCGACTCGCTGTGGGGCGACGACGAGCCCCAGCAGGCCGCCAAGGTGCCCGAGCGGCCGGAGTGGACCAAGAAGGACAAGCTCGCGTTCGAGCGCGAGATGCTCGGCCTCTACGTGTCTGACCACCCGCTGGCGGGCCTCGAGATCCCGCTCGCGAAGCACGCGTCGACCAGCATCCACGATCTGCTCGCCTCGGAGGACGTGGGAGACGGCGACCAGGTGACGATCGCGGGCCTCGTCACGAGCGTGCAGCACCGCGTGGCCAAGCAGAGCGGCAATCCCTACGGCATGATCACGGTCGAGGACTTCGACGGCGAGATCACTGTCATGTTCATGGGCAAGACCTACACCGAGTTCCAGCACATGCTGCAGGCGGACTCGATCTTGGTCGTGCGGGGACGCGTGTCCCGGCGCGACGACGGCATGAACCTCCACGCGCAGTCGGCGTTCTCGCCCGACCTCGGCAGTATGGACGAATCCAGCTCGCTCGTGCTGATCATGCCCGAGCGCCGCGCGAGCGAGGCGCTCGTCGGCGAGCTCCTGCAGACGCTGAACCGCCACGCCGGCGACACCGAGGTGTCCCTCAAGCTCCACAGCGGCGCGGTGGCGAAGGTGTTCGAGGTGCCGCACACCGTGCGGATCACGCCGGATCTGTACGGCGAGCTCAAGGGTCTTCTCGGGCCGCAGTGCTTGGGATGACAGCAGTGCGCGCGAGCGCCGGCGCAGGTCGCCGCGCATCGCGCCGTCTCATCGGCGTCTCATGCGCCGTGGGTAATATCGGGTCGATGCGAGCCTCGGGAGCTCGCCGGAAAGGACGATCGTGACGGACGAGAAGCAGGACGAGAACATCGACGAGGCGGTCGCCACCGAAGAGCCGCCGCAGTACGGCGTCGGACCGTTCTCCATCCGCGAGGTCGCTCTCGCCGGCACCTGGATCGTCGCGTTCGTCGTGTCGTTCTTCCCGATCTACGGCCCGTTCGAGTCGGCGCCGTCGGTGTGGACCAGCGGCATCGACTGGGTTCTCACGATCGGCGTTCCCACCATCGCGGTGTTCCTGATCGTGCTCCGCCGCCTCTCGCCGCAGGGCATCCGCCGCGTCGGATCCCTCGGCATCGACCAGTTCGCTTCTGTCGCCTTCTCTGTCGCGACGGTGCTGTGGCTGTCGATCCTGTGGAACTCGTTCGTCCGGCTGTCCATCGGGCAGGGCTTCCTCGCTTCGTGGGTCGTGTGGGTGGAGTTCTTCCTCATGCTCGCCGGCGTCCTGCTCACGGTCGCCGCGCCCTTCATCGCGCCGTTCGCGCAGGACTTCCGCGGTCGCCCCGAGGTTCCCGCGCACCGCAGTGCCCGCCCGGTGCTCCGTGTGTCGCCGCGCCCCGCCTCCGTGCGCCCCGAGCCCGAGGTCGAGCCAGAGGCCGAGCCCGAGTACACGCCGTACGCAGCCGCCGGCGCCGCCGCGACGGAGGAGGCCGAAGTCGCACCGACGCCGGAGGCTTCCGCGGACGACGACTCCGCCACGACGGTGATCCCGCTCGACGAGCAGCTCGCCCCCACGGTCGAGGAGCCGGTCGCGCCGGCGCAGAACGAGCCGACGCAAGCCCGTGAGTCGTTCGAGCACGTCGAGAACCCGACGTCGACCGTCGAGCCCGCCGCCGCCACCGCACCCCAGCACCAGGCGTTCTGGGCGCTGGTGCCCGAAGAGCGCGACATCGTCGACGAGATCGGCATCCCGGTGTTCCGCATCGGCCCGAGCGCCTGGGCGCTCGTCATCGAAGACCGCGGCGAGGTGTTCGTCGTGCGCCACGAAGACGGCCGCATCGGCTACCTGCACGACGTCTCGGGCGTCACGCGCGGCTGACGCCGGCAACGCTCGCGGTACCGTAGAAGGATGCTCCGAACGATCGACCTGCGCGGGCGCACGCTCTCGCCCGCGGAACTGCTCGCGACCGTTCCCCGTGCCGAGGCGGCACGCGAGGAGGCCCTCGCCACCGCGGCGCACATCGTGGACGACGTGGCGGCGCGCGGCGAGGCCGCCCTCCGCGAGCAGGCGGAGCGGTTCGACGGCGTCGCCGGCCACGACGTCCGCGTCCCCGCGGCGCACCTCGACGAGGCGCTCGAGGCACTCGACCCCGCCGTGCGCGCCGCGCTCGAGCAGGCGATCGAACGCGTGCGCGAGGCATCCGCCGCTCAAGTGCCCGCGCCGACGGTCACCGAGCTCGGTCCCGGCGCCCGGGTGACGCAGCGGTGGCAGCCGGTGCGCCGCGTCGGCTTGTACGTCCCGGGCGGCAAGGCCGTCTACCCGTCGAGCGTCGTCATGAACGTCGTGCCGGCGCAGGTCGCGGGAGTGTCCGAGATCGCTCTGGCCTCGCCGCCGCAGCGTGCGTTCGACGGCCGAGTGCACCCGGTGATCCTCGGCGCCGCGAAGCTCCTCGGGGTGACCGAGGTGTATGCGATGGGCGGGGCGGGCGCGATCGGCGCCCTCGCCCACGGCGTCGCGTCGCTCGGCCTCGAGCCCGTCGACGTCGTGACCGGCCCCGGAAACAACTTCGTCGCGGCCGCCAAGCGCGCCGTGGCGGGACTCGTCGGGACGGATGCGGAAGCCGGCGCGACCGAGATCCTCGTGGTCGCCGACGACAGCGCCGACGCGCGTCTGGTCGCGGTCGACCTCATCAGCCAGGCAGAGCACGACGAGCAGGCGTCCGCCGTCCTCGTGACGACGTCGGAGCGGCTCGCGAACGACGTGGCCGCGGCCGTCGCGCCGCGCGCTGCTGCGACACGCCACGCCGAACGTGTCGCCGCAGCGCTCGCGGGTCCGCAGTCGGCGATCGTGCTGGTCGACGACCTGGCCGCGGCGACGGCGTTCAGCAACGCGTACGCGCCCGAGCACCTCGAGCTGCACCTCACCGACCCCCGCCCCGAGGAGTTCGTGCACGCGGGCGCCGTGTTCGTCGGCGCGGATTCGCCGGTGAGCCTCGGCGACTACCTCGCCGGCAGCAACCACGTGCTGCCCACCGGGGGTCAGGCCCGCTACTCGTCGGGCCTGTCGGCGGCGACGTTCCTGCGTCCCCAGCAGGTCATCGAGTACGACCGCGACGCCCTCGCCGCCGTCCACGACGCCATCGTGACGCTGGCCGAGGCCGAAGCGCTCCCCGCCCACGGCGAGGCCATCACGGCCCGTTTCGAGGGCTGAGGCCGGATTCCCGGCGTAGGCTGTCTCTGCCATGCACTGCCCGTTCTGCCGTCACGCCGACTCGCGCGTCATCGATTCGCGTACGAGCGACGACGGTCTCAGCATCCGTCGTCGTCGTCAGTGCCCCCAGTGCGGCGGACGCTTCACGACGATCGAGACCGCGAGCCTGAACGTCATCAAGCGCTCCGGCGTGATCGAGCCGTTCAGTCGCGAGAAGGTCATGTCGGGCGTGCGCAAGGCATGCCAGGGCCGCCCCGTGACCGACGCCGATCTCGCGGTCCTCGCCCAGACGGTGGAGGAGAGCATCCGCCAGACCGGTGCCTCGCAGCTCGACGCGAACGAGATCGGTCTTGCGATCCTGGGTCCGCTGCGCGAGCTCGACGAGGTCGCGTACCTCCGCTTCGCGAGCGTCTACCAGGCGTTCGACTCGCTCGAGGACTTCGAGGCCGCCATCGACCAGCTGCGCGCGGACCACGGCCGCACGCCGTCACGTGACGACAGCGCGGTGGCCGCCACGGAGTGACCGGATAGCCTAGGAGGGATGTATCCCCTCCTCTTCCGCACCGTCCTGTCGCGCATGGACCCCGAGTCCGCCCACCATTCCGCGATGGTCGTGATCCGGATGCTGGGGGTCCCGCCGTTCTCGTGGGCGACCCGTGCGATCACCCGGCCGGCGCCAGAGCTCGCGACCACCGCGCTGGGTCTCGCATTCGATTCGCCCTTCGGCGTCGCCGCCGGGTTCGACAAGGACGTGAAGGGGGCCTCGGGCCTGCACGCCCTCGGATTCGGCCACGTCGAGGTCGGCACGGTCACGGCGATCCCGCAGGACGGCAACCCGCGCCCGCGGCTTTTCCGGCTGATCCCGGATCGCGCCGTCGTGAACCGCATGGGCTTCAACAACCACGGTGCCGAGGCCGCGGCTGCCCGTCTGCGTACGCTCCGCAAGCGCTCGCGCCGCACCGTGCTGGGCGTCAACATCGGCAAGAGCCGGGTCGTCGACGTCGCCGACGCGACAGCCGACTATGTGCGCAGCGCGACGCTGCTGGCGCCGCTCGCCGACTACCTCGTGGTGAACGTGTCGTCGCCGAACACCCCGGGGCTGCGCGGTCTGCAGGCGGTCGAGACCCTGCGCCCGCTGCTCGACGCGGTGCGCGACGCCGCGGGCGCGACGCCGCTGCTGGTGAAGATCGCGCCCGACCTCCCCGACGACGAGGTCGTGGCGATCGCGCAGCTCGCGGTCGACGCGGGCCTGGCCGGCATCATCGCGACGAACACCACCATCTCGCGGGACGGCCTCGTGACCGATCCGGCCACGGTGGCCGCCGCCGGCGACGGGGGCCTGTCGGGTGCGCCGCTGAAGGCGCGCGCGCTCGAGGTGCTGCGGCTGCTGCGCGAGACGGTGCCCGCAGCATTCGCGGTGATCTCCGTCGGCGGCGTCGAGACGGCCTCCGATGTGCAGGAGCGGTTGGATGCCGGAGCCACCCTCGTGCAGGGCTATACGGCCTTCCTCTACCGCGGCCCGCTGTGGGCGCGGCAGATCAACCGGGGTCTGGTGAAGCTCAGGCCGGCTTCTGGCCGCGCTTGACCTGCGGCTTCGGAAGACGGAGGAAGCGCATCTGCACGGTGCGCATCGCGGCGTACCAGCCGAGGCCCTTCTCGACCTTGCCCTCGCCGAACTTCTTCTTCACGGCGCGCTGGACGGTGATCGACGTGATCACCATGTCGCCGATGACGAAGAAGATGAAGATCCACAGGCCCACGAACGCGTAGTACTGCAGCTGCGCGATCGGCAGGAACGTGGCGAGGATGACGAGCACCATCGCGGGCATGACCGCCTCGCCGAGGTGCCAGCCGGCGTCGACCCAGTCGCGCACGAACTTGCGCTGCGGACCCTGGTCGCGCGCCGGGAGGTAGCGCTGGTCGCCGTTGGCCATGCCGACGCGGGCCTTCTCGCGCTGCGCGGCGAGATCCGCCTTGGCGCGCGCCTTCGCCTCCTTCGTGTCGGGAACGAGGGGGCGCTTGCGGGCGGCCTCCTGCTCGGCCCGCGAGGGAGTGGCGCGGCCCTTGCCGGCGGGGGTGCCGTTCAGGACGGTGCCCTCGGAGGGGGCGTCGTTCGGCACGGGGTCGGTGTTCTTGGCCACGGGTGATCCTCGAAGTGCGTCAGAAGGGGTTCACTTAAGATTACCCGCATGAGCTCTGACCTCTCCCGACAGGATGCTGTGCGCGAAGCCGCGGCTTCCGGCATCCCTTCCGCCCTCGCCGATCTCGGCAATCTCGTGCGCATCCCGTCCGTCGCCTTCCCCGGGTTCGACTCCGCGCAGGTGCAGCGCAGCGCCGAGGCGGTCGCCGAGCTGGTGCGCGGCACCGGCCTGTTCGAGACGGTGGAGATCCGCACCGCGGCGATCCCCGAGACGGGGGAGCAGGGCAACCCCGCAGTGCTCGCTACGCGCGCCGCGCGCAACGGCCGTCCGACGATCCTGCTGTACGCGCACCACGACGTGCAGCCCGTCGGCGACGAATCGCTCTGGGAATCGTCGCCGTTCGAGCCCACCGTGCGCGGCGGGCGGCTCTACGGCCGTGGGGCGGCCGACGACAAGGCCGGCATCATGGCGCACCTGGCGGCGCTGCGCGCACTCAAGGAGGGCATCGGCGACGACTTCGACCTCGGCGTCGCGCTGTTCTTCGAAGGCGAGGAGGAGGCGGGCTCGCGGTCGTTCGCACAGTTCCTGTCCGACAACGCCGACGCGCTGCGCGCAGACGTGATCGTCGTCGCCGATTCGGGCAACTGGGACGCCGAGACCCCTGCGCTCACCGTGTCGCTGCGTGGCAACACGCGCTTCACGCTCCGCGTGCGCACGCTCGCGCACGCCTCCCACTCCGGCATGTTCGGGGGAGCGGTGCCCGACGCCATGATGGCGACGGTCACGCTGCTCGCGACGCTGTGGGACGAGGACGGCGCCGTCGCCGTGGCGGGGCTGACGGAACGGGATGCCGAGACTCCGGAATACACGGAGGAGACGTTGCGCGACGAGGCCGGGCTGCCCGCCGGGGTCTCGCCCGTCGGCCGCGGCACGATCCTCAGCCGGATCTGGAACAAGCCGTCGATCACGGTGACCGGGAGCGCCGCCCCGAGCGTCGTGAACGCGTCGAACACGCTGAGCCCCGAGATCTCCGTCGTGATCAGCGCCCGGATCGCGCCCGGCCAGCCCGCGCGCGAGGCCTACGCCGCGATCGAGGCTCACCTGCGCGAGCACGCGCCGTTCGGCGCGCAGCTCACCTTCAGCGACCAGGACTACGGCGACGCCTTCCTCGTCGACACATCGGGCTGGGCGGTCGCGGCCGCCCGGGAGGCGCTCCACGAGGGGTACGGCGTCGAGTCCGTCGACATCGGCGTGGGCGGGTCCATCCCCTTCATCGCCGACCTCGTGCGCGAGTTCCCCGGTGCGCAGATCCTGGTGACCGGCGTCGAAGACCCGCACGCCAAGGCGCACAGCCCGAACGAGTCGCTGCACCTCGAGACGTTCCGCAACGCGGTCCTCTCCGAGGCCCTGCTGCTCGAGAAGCTCGACATCCGCGCGTCGCAGGCGTGACGCACCGGCCCCGGGATCGGCGCGAATGCGTCGGTCCCGGAGCCTTCTGCCAGCGTGCACGCGTAGAATCGACGCATCCCGCCGCCTGACTGATCGATCGATCGATCCGGGGCGGCCCTTCCGGAGGAGTGCCATGACCGACACCGCACTGACGACCGAGCAGACCGCCCGTGAGCATGGTGTGCTGCTGACCGATGCCGCCGCCGGCAAGGTCAAGAACCTGCTCGAGCAGGAAGGACGCGACGACCTGCGTCTGCGCGTCGCCGTGCAGCCCGGCGGGTGCAGCGGCCTGATCTACCAGCTCTACTTCGACGAGCGGTACCTCGACGGCGACAAGACCGTCGACTTCGACGGTGTCGAGGTGATCGTCGACGACATGAGCGTTCCGTACCTCGACGGCGCCACGATCGACTTCAAGGACACCATCTCGGAGCAGGGCTTCACGATCGACAACCCCAACGCGGCCGGCTCGTGCGCGTGCGGTGACAGCTTCCACTGATCGGCTAACGATCCGATACTTTTCCGGCGGGTCCGGTGCGCTTCGATTAGCGCCCGGGCCCGCCTTTTTTCGTTCTCGCGACACGACTCAACCTGGGCGGATGGCCTGAATCCCCTGGGCGGTTGCCCTAGACTGGCGAGAGTCCTGTTCGTGATCGGAAAGGTGCACCGTGCCTTCGAAACGCCGTATCCGCTGGGCCGTTCTCCCACTCGGGATCGCAGCGGCTGCAGTCCTCGCCGGATGCACCCCGACCGAGCTGCACGGCTTCCTCCCCGGGTTCACCGAAGACGGCCAGCCGGCCACCAACCACGTCGACATGGTCGCGGGTCTGTGGGTCAACTCGTGGATCGTGCTGCTCGTCGTCGGCGTCATCACGTGGGGCCTGATGGGATGGGCGGCGATCGCCTACCGGCGTCGCAAGGGCCAGATGGGCCTTCCGGTCCAGCTGCGCTACAACATGCCGATCGAGATCTTCTACACGATCGTCCCCCTCATCCTCGTGGTCGGCTTCTTCGCCTTCACGGCGCGCGACCAGGCGATCCTCGAGACGCAGTACGGCGACGACGCGGACGTGTCGATCACCGCGATCGGCAAGCAGTGGTCGTGGGACTTCCAGTACGACGGCGAGACCGACGACGAGACGGTCTGGACCATGGGAGTGCAGGCGCAGACCGACGAGCGCGGCGACGTCATCTCCGAGCTTCCGACGCTGGTCCTCCCGGTCGATGAGAAGGTCCAGATCAAGCTGCAGTCACGTGACGTGATCCACTCGTTCTGGATCATCGACTTCCTGTACAAGAAAGACATGTACATCGGCAAGGACAACTTCTGGTCCTTCACGCCGACCCGCGAGGGCGAGTACGCCGGCAAGTGCGCCGAGCTCTGCGGCGAGTACCACTCGATGATGCTGTTCAACGTCAAGGTCGTGAGCGCCGCCGAGTACGAGGAGTACCTCGACACGCTGCGCGAGGCCGGGCAGACCGGCGACATCAACGACGCCTACGACCGTCTGCAGAACGCGCCCGGGACGGGCGCTCAGGACGAGTCATCCGAAGAGGGAGATCACTGATCATGGCGACGACGCTTCCGCTCCAGGAGACGACGCAGGGTCGCCCGACCACCCTGCCGCCGCGTCAGGCCGCACTGCTCAGCGCTTCGCGCGTCGAGCAGAAGGGCAACATCATCGTCAAGTGGATCACCTCCAC
>JAVBUG010000018.1:0-22926 GCA_031555515.1 Microbacterium sp.
TCCCTGTTCGCAACGGGCCGCCCGCGCCCCGCGTCCTCCGCGTTCCCGCGTGTGCCCCCGGCGTCACCCCCGGGTTGGGGGCGCATTCTCGCGGTGGGGGCGCCCTTTGGGCGCCCCACCGGACGAATCGCGCCCCAAACCCGGGGGTGACGCCGGTGGCACACGCGGGAACGCGGATGCCTCGGGGCGAGGCCTCCGCGGTCCGAAGAGGTCGGGCGTTACGAGGCGAAGAGGCGCTGCATGCGCTGCACGCCCTCGAGGAGGGCGTCGTCGCCGAGCGCGTACGACAGGCGCAGGTAGCCCGACGGACCGAAGGCCTCGCCCGGGACGACCGCGACCTCGGCCTTCTCGAGAATGAGGTCCGCGAGCTCGAGCGACGTCGTGGGCGTGACTCCCGCCCATTCGCGGCCGAGGAGGCCGCGCACATCCGGGTACGCGTAGAACGCGCCGAGCGGCGTGGGCACCTCGACGCCGTCGATCTTCGACAGCTCGGCGACGATGAGCTTGCGGCGGAGGTCGAAGGCCTGGCGCATCTGCTCGACCTCGTCCTGCGGGCCCGACAGCGCCGCCAGAGCCGCGCGCTGCGCGATGTTGTTGACGTTCGAGCAGAGGTGCGACTGCAGGTTTCCGGCGATCTTGATGGCGTCCTTGGGGCCGACCATCCAGCCCAGGCGCCAGCCCGTCATCGCATAGGTCTTCGCGACGCCGTTGACCAGGATCGTCTGGGCCGCAGCATCCGGGACCGCCTCCACGATCGAGACGGCACGCGTGCCCTCGTAGACGAGGTTCTGGTAGATCTCGTCGGAGATGATCCAGATGCCGTGCTCGACGGCCCAGCGGCCGATGGCCTCGGTCTCTTCGAGCGTGTACACCGAGCCGGTCGGGTTCGACGGCGAGACGAACACGAGGGCCGTGGTCTTGTCGGTGCGGGCGGCCTCGAGCTGCTCGACGGTCACCTTGTAGTCCTGGTCGGCGCCGGCGAAGACCTCGACGGGGATGCCGTCGGCCAGTGCGATCGCTTCGGGATAGGTCGTCCAGTACGGGGCGGGCAGGAGCACCTCGTCGCCGGGGTTCACCACGGTCTGGAAGGCCTGGTAGACGGCCTGCTTGCCGCCGTTCGTGACGATGACCTGCGACGGGTCGATCTCGAGGCCCGAGTCGCGGAGCGTCTTCGCGGCGATCGCCTCGCGCAGCACCGGGAGCCCGGCGGCGGGCGTGTAGCGGAAGTTCGCGGGGTTGTGGAGGGCCTCGGCGGCGGCGTCGACGATGAACTGCGGCGTCGCGAAATCGGGCTCGCCCGCCGCATACGAGATGACGGGCCGACCGGCGGCCTGCAGGGCCTTCGCCTTGGCGTCGACCTTCAGGGTCGCGGACTCGGCGATGGCGGAGAGCTTGCGGGAGAGCGGTGCGCGTTCGGTCACGGTTCGAGCGTAGTCCGCGCGGCGCGAGGCTTCAGCGCCGATTGCGGACGCGTGGCCCGGTCGTGTGCGCGGCGCCCGCGCGACACGACGGACGGTCCCGCGGGTAAGCGCTCTTCCCGATCGACGCGGCGGCGCGGTAGCCTGTGCGTCGTGGACGCCTGGATCTGGGGAGCCGTCGTGCTCGCCATCGTGCTCGTCATCGCCGGTGGGATCGCCTGGTGGCTCGCGCGCGGGTGCGCGCTGACCATTGTCGGCGCGACAGGCGCGATCCTCGGCGGCCTGGTCGCCCTCTTCAGCCTCGTCGTGCTCCTCGACCCCGACGCCGGGCTGCGCGTCTCCTTCATCGTCACGGTCGGTGCGGGCGTGTGGCTGCTCGCCTGGGCACTGGCGGGCGGCATCCGCGGACAGCGCCTGCTCCGCGCTGAGGAACAGGCGGCCGGCGAGGTCGCCGCGGTTCCGGTGTCGGCGACGGCGCTGCCCGGTCACTGACCAGATCGCCCTCCCGGCCGCGCGCCCGGTGGACGGCGGCATCCACCGAATGGGGGATGCCTTCTCCTGCGGATGACCGCTGGGCTCAGCATCCGTCCTCCGCGACGCTGGAAGCATGCAGACACAAGCGGTGCGGGTGCGGAACCTGCGCAAGACGTACGGCGATCGCACGGTCGTCGACGGGGTGTCGTTCGAGATCGAGCGCGGCGAGACGTTCGCCCTCCTCGGACCGAACGGCGCCGGCAAGTCGACGACGGTCGAGATCCTCGAGGGGTACCGGCGCCGCACGGGCGGTGACGTCGAGGTGCTCGGCGTCGATCCCGCCACGGGCGGGCTCGACCTCAAGGCGCGACTGGGCATCGTGCTCCAGACGACCGGCCAGTCGGGCCTCGTCACCGTCCGTGAGCAGCTGCGGCAGTTCGCGGGCTTCTACCCGGATCCGCGCGACGTCGACGAGGTGATCGCGGCCGTCGGCCTCGAGGCGCAGGCGAAGACGCGCATCTCGAAGCTCTCGGGCGGCCAGCAGCGCCGCGTCGATGTGGCTCTCGGCATCATCGGTCGCCCGGAGCTGCTCTTCCTCGACGAGCCGACGACGGGCTTCGACCCGCACGCGCGTCGCGAGTTCTGGGAGCTCATCCGGCGCCTCCAGGCCGAGGGCACGACCATCGTGCTGACCACGCACTACCTCGACGAGGCCGCGCAGCTCGCCGACCGGGTCGCGGTGATCGCCGCGGGCCGGCTGCAGGCGATCGGCCCCGTCGCAGGGTTCGGCGGCGAGGCCGCCCGGGTTCCGATCGTGCGATGGGCGGAAGACGGGATGCTGCGGCAGGAGCGCACGACGGACCCGTTCGCGTTCGCGACCGCCCTGGCGGCGCGGCTGGGCGAGGCGCCCGCCGAGCTCGAGATCGTGCGCCCCAGCCTCGAGGACGTCTACCTCGAGATGGTCGGCGAGACCACCGGAGAGGCGACCGCAGAGGCGACCGCGGGTGCGGCCGCCGGTGCGACCGCCGAGAAGAAGGGAGCGGTGCGATGAGCGCCACCGTCGAGAAGGTCCGGGCCGCGGGCGTCCGTCCGCGCCGCGCGCGTCGCAACGTCTTCGGCGTGGGCGTCTGGCGCACGCGGTTCGAGCTGATGCAGTACTTCCGCTCGGGCGACACGCTGTTCTTCACGTTCCTCTTCCCCGTCTTCATGCTGGGCCTGTTCAGCGTCGCGTTCGGGTCGGACGGCGACGTCCAGATCGCCCCCGGCGTGCCGCCGATCTCGATGGCCGAGCTGTACCTGCCGGGCATGATCGCCGCGGGCCTGCTGCTCTCGGGCTTCCAGAACCTCGCGATGGACATCGCGATCGAGCGGTCCGACGGCATGCTCAAGCGGCTCGGCGGCACGCCACTGTCGCCGGTGAGCTACTTCATCGGCAAGATCGGTCAGGTCCTGGTCACGGGAGTGCTGCAGTCCGCGCTGCTGCTGGTGTTCGCCTCCACGGTGCTCGGCGTCGAGCTGCCCACGGAACCCGAGCGATGGGCGACCTTCGCGTGGGTGTTCGTGCTCGGCATCACGACGTCGGCCCTCCTCGGCGTCGCGCTGTCGTCCGTGCCGCGCACCGCGAAGAGCGCGACAGCCGTGGTCGTGCCCATCGCCCTCGCGCTGCAGTTCATCTCCGGCGTGTACCTCACGTTCTCGCAGCTGCCGGAGTGGCTGCAGAATGTCGCGGGCCTCTTCCCGCTCAAGTGGATGGCGCAGGGCATGCGCGCGGTGTTCCTCCCCGACGCGTACGCGGCGCTCGAGCAGAACGGCGAGTGGAACCTCGCCGGGGTGGCGATCGCGCTCGGGATCTGGCTCGTCGTGGGTCTGGTTCTCTCGCGCGTCACCTTCCGGTGGATCCGGCGCGACGCGTAGCCTGCGGGTGGGCCGAGGGGAGGAGGAGCGATGCTGACGAAGCGGGGATGGGACGCGATCGTGTCGATCGTGTCGGCGGTCATCGCGATCGCGCTCCTCTTCCTCTTCCCGCCCCCGACCGTCGCGCGGACGGCGATCGCCCTCGCGGCGATCGCGCTGTTCGCGCTGGGGTACGCCCTGATCGGCCGCGACACCGTCGAGCCGCCGCGCGCACCGTGGCGGTATCCGGCCTTCTTGTCCGTGGCGGCCGTCGCCGCCGGCATCGGCGCCGGCGCGGCCCCGTTCATGGCGATGCTCCAGACCCTCGCGTACCCGCTGGTGTGGGTGATCGGCGACTCGCGCAAGCGCGGGGTCGGCGGCTCGGCGGTGATCGCGGGAAGCGTCTTCGTCGGGGCGAGCTTCGGGTACGGACCGAACCTGGAATCCTTCCTCGCCGGCGCCACCACCGCGGTCTTCTCGCTCTCCTTCGCGATCGCCATCGGCCTCTGGATCACGCGGATCGCCGAGTACGGCGAGGAACGCGAGCGTCTGCTGGCCGAACTGACGGCTGCGCAGACAGAGGTCGAGGCCCTCAGCCGGGAGCGTGGCGCATCCGCCGAGCGCGAGCGCCTGGCCCGCGACATCCACGACACCCTGGCGCAGACGCTCGCGGGGCTGGTGATCTTCGCTGAGCGCGCGGGCCGGCAGTCTCGAGAAGGACAGACGGATGCTGCGGCCACCACGATCGCGACCGTCGAGCAGGTCGCGCGCGACGCCCTCGCCGAGTCCCGCGCGCTCGTCGCCCGCACCGCGGCCGTGCCGCGTGAGCCGGCGTTCGGCGCCGCCGTGGAGCGGCTCGTCGAACGGTTCCGCGACCACGGCTCGGCGCGGATCGCGCTCGACGCCGTCACCGTGGCCGGCGAGCTGGACCGCGAGGCGCAGGTCGTGCTCCTGCGGTGCCTGCAGGAGGCGCTGTCGAACGTGGCGAAGCACGCGGCCGCCGAGAACGTCGGCGTGCGCGTCGAGGTCGCGGCCGACGGCGCCGCGACGCTCGAGGTGAGCGACGATGGCCGCGGCTTCGAGCCGTCGCAGCCGACCGCCGGGTTCGGGCTGGAAGGCATGCGCGAGCGCGTGACGCTCGCCGGGGGCGCACTCGACGTCGCCTCCGCGCCGAGCGAGGGGGCGACGCTCACCGTCCGGCTGCCGGCGCCTGGTTCGCCTGCGACGGGCGGCCCGCCCGCGATCCCCGTCTTCGAGAGCTCCGCAGGAGCGGCTGTCGACGAACCGCGAACGAACGGAGACGGTGGATGATCCGGCTGCTCATCGCCGACGACCATCCGGTGGTGCGTGCCGGCCTCGCCGGGCTGCTCTCGGACGAGCCCGGCTTCGAGGTCGTGGGCGAGGCATCCGATGGCGAAGAAGCCGTGCGTCTCGCGGGCGCGACCCGCCCCGACGTCGTGCTGATGGACCTGCGCATGCCGCATGTCGACGGTGTCGCCGCCACCGCCCGGATCGCCGGGGGAGAGGCGGGCGACCCGCCGCCGCGCGTGCTGATCCTCACCACCTACGAGTCCGACGACCAGATCCTCGCCGCCATCGAGGCGGGTGCGACGGGGTACCTCCTGAAGGCCGCACCGCAGGCCGAGATCGTCGCCGGCATCCGCTCGGTGGCGGCGGGGCAGTCGGCTCTCTCGCCTCAGGTGGCGGTGCGCCTCGTCGAACGCATGCGCCGGCCCGAGCCCGAGACCGTGCTCACCGCGAGGGAGCTCGACGTCCTGCGGCTGGTCGCCACCGGTCACAGCAACAAGCAGATCGCGGTCGCCCTCGGCATCGGCGAGTCCACTGTCAAGACGCACCTGCTCAAGGTGTTCGAGAAGCTCGGCGTCGCCGACCGCACCCGCGCCGTGACCCTCGCCATGGAGCGCGGACTGCTCGCCCCGCGCTGACGACGCGAACGATGGATGCTGCAGCCCGGCCGGGCTGCAGCATCCATCGTTCTTCGAACTCAGCTGAACTGGTTCATCGTGTTGTGCTGGCCGCCCGCCTTGAGGGCGGCGTCGCCGGCGAAGTACTCCTTGTGGTTGTCGCCGATGTCGCTTCCGGCCATGTTCTGGTGCTTCACCGTGGCGATGCCCTCGCGGATCTCGCGACGCTGCACGCCCTTGACGTAGGCGAGCATGCCCTCGTCGCCGAAGTAGCCCTTGGCCAGGCTGTCGGTCGACAGCGCCGCCGTGTGGTACGTCGGCAGGGTGATGAGGTGGTGGAAGATGCCGGCCCGCGCCGAACCGTCACGCTGGAACGTGCGGATCTTCTCGTCGGCCAGGCGGGCCAGCTCGGTGTTGTCGTACTCGACGCTCATCAGGTCGGCGCGGTCGTAGGCCGAGACGTCCTCGCCCCGCCCCGCGAGCAGGTCGTAGGCCTGCTGGCGGAAGCTGAGCGTCCAGTTGAACGACGGGCTGTTGTTGTAGACGAGCTTCGCGTTCGGGATCACCTCGCGGATCGCATCGACCATCGCGGCGATCTGCTCGACGTGCGGCTTCTCGGTCTCGATCCACAGCAGGTCGGCGCCGTTCTGCAGCGACGTGATGCAGTCGAGCACGACCCGCTCCTCGCCGGTCCCGGAGCGGAACTGGTACAGGTTGCTGGCGAGACGCTTCGGACGCAGCAGCTTGCCGTCGCGCTTGATGACGACGTCGCCGTTGCCGAGGTCGGCGTCCGAGATCTCCTCGACGTCGAGGAACGAGTTGTACTGGTCGCCGAGGTCACCCGCCTCGTGCGTGACGGCGAGCTTCTGCGTGAGGCCGGCGCCGAGCGAGTCGGTGCGGGCCACGATGATGCCGTTCTCGATCCCGAGCTCGAGGAAGGCGTAGCGCACCGCGTTGAGCTTCGCGATGAAGTCCTCGTGCGGCACGGTGACCTTGCCGTCCTGGTGGCCGCACTGCTTCTCGTCCGACACCTGGTTCTCGATCTGGATGGCGCACGCGCCCGCCTCGATCATCTTCTTCGCCAGGAGGTACGTGGCCTCGGGGTTGCCGAAGCCGGCGTCGATGTCGGCGATGATCGGCACCACGTGGGTCTCGTAGGTGTCGATCTGCGACTGGATGAACTCGACCGCGGTGTCGTCGCCGGCGGCGCGGGCATCGTCGAGCTGCGTGAACAGCAGGTCGAGCTCGCGGGCGTCTGCCTGACGGAGGAACGTGTAGAGCTCCTCGATGAGGGCCGGCACCGCCGTCTTCTCGTGCATCGACTGATCGGGAAGCGGCCCGAACTCCGAGCGGAGCGCGGCGACCATCCACCCCGAGAGGTACAGGTAGCGCTTGTTCGTGGACTTCAGGTGCTTCTTGATCGAGATGAGCTTCTGCTGCCCGATGAAGCCGTGCCAGACGCCGAGCGACTGGGTGTAGACCGACGAGTCGGCGTCGTACTCGGCCATGTCGCGGCGCATGATGTCGGCCGTGTACTGGGCGATCTCGAGTCCGGTGCGGAAGCGGTTCTGGGCCCGCATGCGGGCGGCAGACTCGGGGTCGATGGCATCCCAGCTCGCG
Organism: Microbacterium sp.; assembly: GCA_031555515.1. Taxonomy (GTDB): domain Bacteria; phylum Actinomycetota; class Actinomycetes; order Actinomycetales; family Microbacteriaceae; genus Microbacterium. The sequence goes on from JAVBUG010000018.1 coordinate 7,331, forward strand.
CCGTGCTGCTCCTTGAGCGCCCGGATGGCTTCGATGTCGTCCTGGTAGGCAGTCATTTCGTCTCCTTGTTCGTCTCGGGGAACGGGGGATCAGTCGGTCTCGACGAGGTACTTCGCGTAGGCGGGGAGTGTCAGGAACGCCGGGAAGTCCTGGCCGAGCGCGACCTCACGGAAGATGTCGGCGGCGTCGTCGAACCGGTCGCCCTCGCGCCGGTCCGCCTCGGCCAGCACCTGCGTCACGAGCTCCTCGATCGACTCCCGCGTGATGGGTGTGCCGTCCTCGGTGGTGCGGTCCTGGTGGATCCACTGCCACACCTGGCTGCGGCTGATCTCGGCGGTCGCGGCATCCTCCATGAGGTTGTCGATCGCGACGGCGCCCAGGCCCCGCAGCCACGCCTCGATGTAGCGGATCGCCACCGACACGTTGCCGTGCACGCCGGCCGTCGTGATCGGGCGCCCGATGTGGACGTCGATCAAGTCGGCTGCCGCCACTTCGACCTCGGGACGCTGTCGGTCGAGCTGGTTCGGGCGGTCGCCCAGCACCGCGTCGAACTCGGCGCGGGCCACCGGGATGAGGTCGGGGTGCGCGACCCACGTGCCGTCGAAGCCGTCGCCGGCCTCGCGCTTCTTGTCGGCTGCCACCTTCTCGAACGCGCGCTCGGTGACCTCGGGGTCGCGGCGGTTGGGGATGAAGGCGCTCATGCCGCCGATCGCGAAGGCGCCGCGCTTGTGGCACGTCTTCACGAGCAGCTCGGTGTAGGCCCGCATGAACGGAACGGTCATCGTGACCTCGCTGCGGTCGGGGAGCACGAAGCGCGCGCCGCGGCCGCGGTAGTTCTTGATGATCGAGAAGATGTAGTCCCAGCGACCGGCGTTCAGGCCCGCGATGTGGTCGCGCAGCTCGAAGAGGATCTCCTCCATCTCGAACGCGGCCGGCAGCGTCTCGATCAGCACGGTCGCGCGGATGGTGCCGTGGGGGATGCCCACGTACTGCTCGCTGAACGTGAAGACGTCGTCCCACAGCTTCGCCTCTTCGCTCGACTCGAGCTTGGCGATGTAGAAGTAGGGGCCGCGGCCGTTCGCGATCAGCTGCTTCGCGTTGTGGAAGAAGTACAGGCCGAAGTCGACGAGCGAGCCCGACGCGGCCATCGTGCGGCCGGTGCGGTCGGTGAAGCGGATGTGCTGCTCGGGCAGGTGCCACCCGCGCGGACGCATCACGATGGTCGGCGTCTCGGTCGCCGTCACCTCGTAGCGCTTGCCCTCGGGGCTCGTGAACGACAGCTCGCCGCGGATCGCGTCGCGCAGGCTCAGCTGGCCCTCGATGACGTTCTTCCAGGTCGGGCTGGTGGCATCCTCCTGGTCGGCGAGCCACACCTTGGCGCCGGAGTTCAGCGCGTTGATCGTCATCTTGGGGTCGGTCGGGCCCGTGATCTCGACGCGGCGGTCCTCGAGGCCGGGGCCGGCGCCGGCGACGGTCCACTCCGCGTCCTCGCGGATGTGGCGGGTGTCGTCGCGGAACTGCGGGTCGTGGCCGTTGCCGATCTCGAAGCGGCGGCGCATGCGGTCGGCGAGCCGGTCGTGGCGGCGGGCGCCGAAGCGGTGGTGCAGCTCGGTGAGGAACGCGAGCGCCTCGGGCGTCAGGACCTCGCCGTAGCGGGGGCCGAGGCGTCCCGCGATCTCGATCGAGGGCTCGTGGGTCTGGGTGGGGATGGGGCCGGTGCGGGTACGCATCGGGGTGGCGGTCGCAGGTGTCATGGTCCTGCCTTCCTGTGTGGGTCTGCTCACCTGTCACGAAGTGCCGGGTCGAGTGGCACATCGCGACAGGTGAGCGAGGTGTGGAGTTCGTGGGGGGATGCCTCGACCGAGCGGTGTCGGCCGGGTCGAAGCATCCGTGATCCGCGTCTGGCTGGATCGGTGGTTCGTCGTGAGACCACTCTGCGGTGAAGTTCGTGGGTTGACCGGACGAATCCAGGTGTGAAGTTTTCCGGTATTTCTGCTTTCGTGACAGAATCGCCGCATGACGACGACGTTGACCTCCGATGTGCGCGGTGAAGTCCCCGACGATGATGAGGTGGATCCCCTCACCATCGGCCGCCGCATCCGGCAGCTGCGCACCGACCGCGGCATGACGCTCGAAGAGCTCGCCGCCGCGGTCGACCGCGCGCCGAGCCAGCTGTCGATGATCGAGAACGGCCGGCGCGAGCCGAAGCTCACGCTGCTGCAGGCGATCGCACGCGCGCTGGGCTCATCGATCGACGCGATCCTCGAGTCCGAGCCGCTCGACGAGCGCGCCACCCTCGAGATCTCGCTCGAACGGGCGATGCGCGGCCAGACGTTCCAGGCGCTCGGCATCCCGCCGTTCCGGATCGGCAAGACGGTGCCGACCGAGGCGCTCAAGGCGATGCTGGCGCTGCAGGGCGAGATCGAACGGCTGCGCGACGAGCGTGCCGCCACGCCCGAGGAGGCGCGACGCGCGAACGTGGCGCTGCGCAAGCTGATGCGCACGCAGAACAACTACTTCGCCGAGCTCGAGCAGCAGGCTCGCGGCATCCTCGATGCGGTCGACCACCCCGGCGGCCCGTTGACCCAGCGCACGGCCTCCGACATCGCCGCGCACCTCGGCTTCACGCTGCACTACGTGCCCGACCTGCCGCAGACGACGCGGTCGGTCGCCGACATCAAGAACGGCCGACTGTACCTGTCGAGCCGGCTCGCCACCAAGGGCGACCCGCGCACGGCGGTGCTTCAGGCGCTGTCGAGCCGGATCCTCGGGCACCGCGAGCCGACGTCGTATGCGGACTTCCTGCGCCAGCGGGTCGAGACGAACTACCTCACCGGCGCCCTCCTCATCCCCGAGGCGCACGCCGTGCCGTTCCTGCAGGAGGCGAAGAAGGACCGCTCGATCTCGATCGAGGACCTCCGCGACGCGTACTCGGTGTCGTACGAGACCGCCGCGCACCGCTTCACCAACCTCACGACCGTGCACCTGGGCCTGCCGGTGCACTTCCTGAAGGTGCACGAGTCGGGCGTCATCACGAAGGTCTACGAGAACGACGACGTGAACTTCCCGACCGACCGGCTCGGCGCCATCGAGGGGCAGATGTGCTGCCGCAAGTGGACCTCGCGCGTCGTCTTCGACGTCGACGACCACTTCAACCCGTACTACCAGTACACCGACACCGGCAACGGCACCTACTGGTGCACGGCCCGCGTGGAGCTCTCGAGCGAGGGCGCCCACTCGATCAGCGTCGGCGTGCGGTTCGACGACACGAAGTGGTTCCTGGGTCGTGACACCCCGAACCGCGGCGTCTCGAAGCACTCCGTCGAGGTCTGCTGCCGCCGCGCGCCGGCCGAGCTCGAGGCGTCGTGGCGCGAGCAGTCGTGGCCGAACGTCCGCACGCCGCGCACCCTGCTGGCGACCCTGCCGACAGGCTCGTTCCCCGGCGTCGACACGACCGACGTCTACGAGTTCCTCGAGGCCCACGCCCCGCGCTGAGCCGACCCCGTGGCGCCCTGTCGGGGCGGCGCATGGTGTCGCCCCCGGGCGCGCTGTGGGACCGCGCGCCCGGGGGCGAGTCTGGAATCCTCAGGCTGCGGCGGTCAGTGCCGGCTCGGAGTGTGAGGTCTCGACCGGCGTCGCCAGCAGCTCGGCGAGGTGGCGGTCGATCTGCGGAATGTAGCCGGGGTCGACGGCGAACAGTCCCAGGTGGCCGTGCACGTCGTTGACGACGCGCAGCTCGCTGCCCGGGATGAGGGCCTGCTCGGCGGCGCAGTCGCGGACGGGGAAGAACATGTCCTCGTCGATCGGCATGACGAAGGTCTTCGCGGTGATCCGGCCCAGGGCGGCGGCGAGGTCGCCGCCGGTGTGCCGGGAGACGTCGCCCCGCTGCCACTTCCATGCCATCGTCAGCAGGTCGTTGGGGTCCATCGCGGTGAAGTACGGCTCGAGGAATCCGGTGAGGAATTCCTCCTTCGACGCGAAGCCGAGAGCGGCCCACTTCTCCTGCTTCCAGAACTCCGTCGAGAACCCCATGGTGCCCCACAGGTGCGCGTGGCGGGTGAGCCCGTCGACCACCTCGGCGTGGCTGCCGTATTCGCCGTAGTGCCAGCCCGGGTCGGACCAGATCTGCTCGTTGAGCGTCTCGGTGAAGAGGAAGTCGTGGGGAGTGTTCCTCGCGGTGCCGGCGATGGGCGCCGCCCGGAGCACCTTGCCGGGGAACCGCACGGCCCACTCGTACGTCTGCTGCGCGCCCATCGACCCGCCGACCACGAGGGCGAGCCGCTCGATGCCGAAATGCTCGCGCAGCAGCCGTTCCTGCGCGACGACGTCGTCGCCGATCCGCACGTGCGGGAAGAGCGACATCGAGATCGACGCGTCGTCGGTGTTGTGCGGTGAGGTCGACAGCCCGTTGCCGATCTGGTTGACGCACACGATGAAGTAGGTCTCCGGATCGAGGGCGTGACCGGGGCCGACGTACGCGTCCGCCCAGATCTGGTGGGTTCCCGAGTACCAGGTGGGGATCAGGATCGCGTTGTCCTTCGCCTCATTGAGGGTCCCCCACGTTCGCACCGCGAGCTGGAGGTCGTCGATCACGCCGCCGTCTTCGAGCTCGAGTCGTCCGACCGAGATGAGCTCGTAGTCCTTGTGGACGGCGTCGGTGTAGTACGGGTTGTCGATCATCGCTCACTCCATCGTGGTCGGGATGCGGTCGCGTTCAGCATCCCGTGGCACGGGACCGCGCGGGTACCGGCATCCCGGCGCGGAATCGCGTCTGCGACCCGCCATTCGGCGGGCGCCCGTCCTCGAGGGCGGGTGCGGCCTCAGGCCGGTGCGGGAGCGGGGAGCTCCAGCACGTGCGATGTGCGCACGCGCCAGCGCAGCAGCGCGACGGCGACGCGGGTGCGCCCCCACCCGTCGAGCGGCGGGAACCCGAACTCCGAGCCGATCACCTCGACGCGCGATGCCATCGTGCTGTGGTGGATGCCGGCGATGCGCGCCGCATCGCGGACCGAGGTCGAGCGCATGAGCGCGTCGAGCGTCGGCAGCGCCCAGGGGAGCTGCGCCAGGCGTGCCACCGCCGACTCGTCGGCGTCCATGCGCGGACGGATCGGCTGATCGGCGAGGGTCTCGGCGAGCACCCCCAGGTCGTCGGCGCGCGAGATGCCGTCAGCGGCCGAGTCGGCGAGCCGGAGCGCGAGCACCGCGGTGCGGAACGAGAGCGCCAGCTCGTCGCGCTCGACGGCGATCCCGATGCCGAGGGGCGTCGCCGACACGTCCGACTCGGCGGGCACGACGGCCGCGTGCACCGGACCGAAGTCGGTCGACACCACATCCTCGGGCCCGGCGGGGTGCCGCCGCCACACCGCGAACAGCGGCGCGGCGACCGCGCGGAACGACGACCCTGCGGCGAGGCCGCGGCGGGTCGCGGCATCCCGTCTCGTCGCGATGTCGGAGCCACCGTCGAACAGCAGCGCGAGATCGCGGGGTGCGGGCGCATTCCCCTCGTCGTAGCGCACGTGGAGGGCGAGCGCGAGGCGCTCGAGGATGATGGCGTCGTTGGCTCCCGCCGGCTCGCCGTCGCGCTCGATCCAGACGGCGAGGTCATCGGATGCTGCAACCACGGGCGGCGGCGGGACCGGCGCCAGGCGTCGACCGGCCGGGTCGACGCGGACCACGGCGGACGCCCGGGTGCGCCGCAGCGCCACGGGGCGGCCGGCGAGGGCGGCCGCGGCGCTGAGCAGGCCGTCGGTGCCGACGCGTCCGGCCATGAGCTCGTCGAAGCACGCGATGACGCGCAGTCCCTGGCTCGCCGTCGGGTCCAGCGAACGCAGGCGTCCGAGCAGTTCCTGCATGGGCCCCGCCTCCTTTGGACAAGTCTCGCGCGCGAGGGGTCAGTCCGCCAGCGTCCGCCGGAGCCACTCGTTGCGGGTCGCGATCATGGCGCGGGCGATCGACGTGTGCGCGGCGAAGATGTCGCAGGCGTGGAAGGCGCCGGGCCACACGTGCAGCTCGGCGTCCACGCCCGCCTCCCACAGCCGCCGTGCGAAGTCCACGGCTTCGTCGCGGAAGATCTCGGCCGACCCGACGTCGATGAACGCCGGCGGCAGGCCGCGCAGGTCCTCGGCTCGAGCCGGGGCGGCGTACGGGGTCACGTCGGGTCCGCCGACGCGCTCGCCGAGGAGTGCGCGCCAGCCTGTCTCGTTGCTGATCCGGTCCCACACGCCGATGCCGTCGAACTGCCGGGTGGATGCCGTGATGCCGCGATCATCGAGCATGGGGTAGTCCAGGAGCTGGGCGCGGATCGGCGGCCCGCCGCGGTCGCGGGCGGCGAGGGCGACGCCGGCGGCGAGCCCGCCGCCGGCGCTGGCTCCCGCGACCACGATGCGGTCGCGCCGCACCCCGAGCGCGGGCGCCTGATCGGCGAGCCACTCGAACGCGGCGTAGCAGTCTTCGACGGGCGTCGGGTCGGGATGCTCGGGTGCGAGCCGGTAGTCGATGGTCAGCAGCACGGCGCCGAAGTCCTCCACCCAGCCCAGTGCGTGGTCGGCCCCGCTGAAACGGTCGCCGAACATCATGCCGCCCGAGTGGAGCAGCAGGATGCCCGCACCTGTGCCGCCCGTGCGGGGTCGCACGATCGATGCGTCGAGGTCCGTGCCCCACCCAGGCACCGAGATGTCGGCGACGTCGATGTCGCGTCCCGCGAAGAGCTCGGCGCGGGGCGGTGACGCGTACGAGCGCCGCATGAACGGAATGAGGTCGGGGGTCACCGTCGGCGGGAACACGCCGCCGACCACCGCCAGAGCGGCCCGCAGTTCGGGGTCGATCGCCCCGCGGGCCCGGTGGCCGGAGTCGTCCATTCCCGCATTCTGCCGCACCGGCCGGCGGAGTCAGTGGCGCCCGGCGACGAAGTCCGCCACGTGGGCGGGCCACGCGGTGCGGGCGGAGGAACCGGATGCCTCGGCCCGGTCGGCCATCCGATACGCGGTGTAGATCGCGTTCACGGCGGTCCACCGCAGCGGCTCGACCTCCCAGCGCTTCGCCCGGTGCCCCACCCAGGGGAGTCGCGTGAGGTCGGTGTCGCGCTCGAGAACGAGGTCGGCCAGCGTACGGCCGGCGAGGTTGGTCGCGGTGACGCCGGTGCCGACGTAGCCGCCTGCCCAGCCGAGACCCGTCGCCCGGTCGTGCACGACGGTCGCGGCCCAGTCGCGCGCCACCCCGAGCACGCCGGCCCAGGCATGCGCGATCGGCACGCCCGCGGCATCCGGGAAGAACTCGCGCAGCAGCCGCGCGAGCGACGCGATCGTGCGCTCCTGGGTCGTGCCGTCGGCGTCGACGCGCGAGCCGTAGCGGTACGGCACGCCTCGTCCGCCGAAGGCGATGCGGTCGTCGGCGGTGCGCTGGGCGTACATGTACACGTGCGCGAAATCGCCGAGCGTCTCGCGGCCGTCCCAGCCGACGGCGTCCCAGAACGACGCGGGCAGCGGCTCGGTCACGATCATCGACGAGTTCATCGGCAGCCACGCGCGGTGCTCGCCGCGGAGGTCGGCCGTGAACCCTTCGGTGGCTCGCAGCACGTGCGTCGCACGCACCGTGCCGCGCTCGGTGAGGGCGCGGCCCGGCGCGATCTCGCGCACGTGGGTCTGCTCGTGGATCGGCACGCCGAGTCGCTCGACGGCCTCGGCGATGCCCCGCACGAGCTTCACCGGGTGCACCCGCGCGCAGTGCGGGTGCCACGCGGCGCCGAGCGTTCCGGCGATGCGGAGCCGGGATGCTGCGGCCGCAGCATCCATCATCTCCACGTCCGTGTGCGGCCAGGCCTGTTCGGTCGCGACGCTCGCGCGCAGGCGTGCGAGCTGGGCAGGGGTGCGGGCGACGCCGTACTCGCCGCCCTTGACGATGTCCGCGTCGATGCCCTCACGCGTGGCGACGGCGATGACCTCGTCGACCGCGTCGTTCAGCGCGCGCTGCTGGGCGATCGCCGCCTCGCGGCCGTGCGATTCGACGTATCGCTCGCGCCCGGCGGTGACCGTGTTGGTGAGCCACCCGCCGTTGCGGCCGGAGGCCCCGAACCCGGCGAAGCGCTGCTCGAGCACGACGATCCGCAGGTCGGGCTGGGCGCGCTTGAGGTAGTACGCGGTCCAGAGGCCGGTGTAGCCGCCGCCCACGATGGCCACGTCGACGTCGATGTCGCCCGGCAGGGGAGCGCGCGGCGTCGGCGCGCCGCCGAGGCTCTGCCACCACCACGACACGTCGCCGTTGGGCACCGCGGGCTCGGTCATGCGCCCATCCTGCCGGGTCGAGGCATCAACGCGCCGAGGCGATGTGTCGCGAGACCCGGCCGCGGCGCGACCGACTGTCGCGGCCGACGGACGATGAGCCGACGGTCGTGGTCGCGCTCGCGCGCCCGAAATCGGCATGCGCGCCTCGACGGGACGGTAGCGGTTGCCGATTTCGACCGCGCGGACTCGGCCGGCGCGCCGCGGCTGCGGGTTCGGCCGCATATGCCGATTTCGACCGCGCGGGGGTCTGGGCGGGGTCCGGGTGGGTCGTGTGAGCCGGAAGTTCATCGAGGAATCGAGAGGGTGCGGGCACGCCGGGCCGGGCGGGCAGCGCGACCCGGGGCAGGGGGCCCGACGGTGCGTGCGGGAGGTCAGGGCGACGAGTCGAGGGCGCGCAGCGCCGCCCACAGCTCGGCGCGGGTCGCGAACGACGAGAGGTCGCGGCCGAGCACGCGCTCGATGAGAGCGAGCCGGGTGCGCACGGTGTGGCGGTGCACGCCGAGCGCCTGCGCAGAAGCCTCATGCGAGCAGTCCTCGTCGAGCCACACCTTGAGCGTCTCGACCAGGTGCGTGCCCTGCGCGGCGTCGTGGTCGGACAGCGGGGCGAGCTCGGCGCGCGCCAGCGCACGCGCCTCATCGGTGAGCGCCGAAAGGACGCCGGCGCGGGCGACTTCGGCGAACTCGGTCACCGGATGGATGCCGCGATCCCGGGCGACGCGCGCCTGCCCGAGCGCGGCGGCGAACCCGTCGTAGCCGGTCGGATCCGACAGGCCGACGCGCACGTCGAACCGCTCCACGAGGTCGGAGACGCTCGAGCGGTCGTCCGCGGGCACGACGAGCACGAGCCCGTCCTCCCCGCGGCCGAAGAACAGCGCGCCGCGGCGCTCGTCGGCCCAGAGCTCGAGCAGCTCGGCGATGCCGTCGACGCGTGCGGACGCGGCATCCGTCAGTCCGACGACGACAGGGGCGGAGGGAAGTGGTCCCCAGAGCTCCCGCGAGGTGCGGCGCGCGAGGGCGGGGTCGCCGGTGAGCAGCGACTGCACGAGGCCGGCGCGCAGCGCCGAGCGCGCGCGGCCGAGGCCCTGCTGCTGCTCGAGCGCGAGGCCGGCCATCGCGATGACCGCAGTGACGACGACGCGGCCCTCCTGGTCGAGGTCTCCGGCGGCGATCGCGATGACGCCGCGCAGGTGTCCGCCGCGGCCGAGGGTCTGCATCGAGAACGGCGTCTCGCCGATATGCAGCGACGATCCCGCGCGTGCGCCGCGATGCAGCACGCCGGTCACCTCGCGCTGGAGCGCCGCGGCAGTCTCGGCCCCCAGGCCGCCGACGGGATGCTCACGCGCGAGCTCACCCGCCGCATCGAACATGCCGACCCAGGTGTCGAGCTGTTTCGCGAGCTCGGCCACGGTCGCGCCGAGGCCGTCGGGCCGCAGCGCTGCCAGCGCGATCGCGCGCTGCGCGGCGAGCGCCCAGCTGCGCCGGGCGTACGCCTCGGCGGCGATCGCCTCGGCATTGGCTCGGGCCACGGCGATGAAGGGCGTGCGGTACGGCACCTCGAACAGCGGCATCCGCTCGTCCCTGCACGCGTCGACGAGGGCGGGCGGGATGCCGGCGCGCACGACCTCGGTGCCGAAGCCGAGGCCCACCACGCCCCGGGTCGCCAGGCGATGGACGTACGAGCGGTAGACCGCCGCCGCATCGGCGTCGTCGCCCTGCGGGAACTGCGTGCCGGTCGTGAGCAGCACGAGGCCCTCCGACAGGAACGGCGTCGGGTCGGCGAGGTCGGAGCTGTGCACCCAGCGGATGCCGCGGTCCAGCGCCTGCGGGTCGAGGTCGTCGCCGGCGAGCGAAAGCTTGAGATCCCGCCGCGCGAGGAGGGCGCGAAGAGTGGGGGCGTCGGCGTCCATGATGCTCCGAGTGTACGGCTCGTACAGCAGGCCGGGCAGAATGTACACCCGGGCGGGTGCGGGCTCTCCCGGCCACGAAATACGCTCCCCAGCATGAGCAGCGCAGCCGACATCATCACCGCAACGCCCCTCGGCGGTCCGACGCTTCCGCAGGAGCGCCGCCTGGTCACCAGCATCCCCGGTCCCCGCTCGCAGGAGCTCCTCGACCGCAAGGCCGACGCCGTCGCCGCGGGGGTCGGACACACCGCGCCCGTGCAGGCCGTGGCGGCGGGCGGAGGCGTCATCGTCGACGCCGACGGCAACTCGCTCATCGACCTGGGCTCGGGCATCGCGGTCACGACGATCGGCAACGCGCACCCCAAGGTCGTCGCGGCCGTGCAGGAGCAGGTCGCGCAGTTCACCCACACGTGCTTCATGATCGCGCCGTACGACTCGTACGTCTCGGTCGCCGAGGCACTCAACCGCATCACGCCGGGCGACCACGCCAAGAAGAGCGCGCTGTTCAACTCGGGCGCCGAAGCAGTGGAGAACGCGGTCAAGATCGCCCGCAAGTTCACCGGCAAGCAGGCCGTCGTCGCGTTCGACCACGGCTACCACGGCCGCACCAACCTCACGATGGCGCTCACCGCGAAGTCGATGCCCTACAAGAGCGGGTTCGGCCCGTTCGCGTCGGAGATCTACCGCGCCCCGCTGTCGTACCCGTACCGCGACGGCCTCACCGGCGCCGAGGCGGCGAGGAAGGCCATCTCGATGATCGAGAAGCAGGTCGGTGCCGAAAACCTCGCGGCGATCATCATCGAGCCCATTCAGGGCGAGGGCGGCTTCATCGTCCCGGCCGACGGCTACCTTCCCGCGCTCGTCGAGTGGTGCCGGGCGAACAACGTCGTCTTCATCGCCGACGAGATCCAGACGGGCTTCGCCCGCACCGGCCGCATGTTCGCGAGCGAGGTCTTCGGCATCGTCCCCGACCTCATCACGACCGCCAAGGGCATTGCCGGCGGTCTCCCGCTCGCGGCCGTGACGGGCCGGGCCGAGATCATGGACGCCTCGCACGCGGGCGGCCTCGGCGGCACCTACGGCGGCAACCCGATCGCCTGCGCCGCGGCGCTCGCCGCGATCGACGTGTTCGAGAACGACGGGATGCTCGAGCGCGCCCGCGAGATCGAGACCCTTCTGAAGGGCCGCCTCGAGGACCTGCAGGCCGCCGACCGCCGCGTCGGCGACGTGCGCGGACACGGCGCCATGATCGCCGCCGAGTTCGTGGACCCCGCGACGGGAGAGCCGGACGCCGCGCTCACCGCCGCGGTCGCGAAGGCGTCCATCGCACAGGGCGTCATCGTGCTCACCTGCGGCACCTACGGGAACGTGATCCGCTTCCTCCCGCCGCTGTCGATCAGCGACGACCTGCTCCACGAGGGCATGGACGTCGTCGCCGCAGCACTCGCGGCTTCTTGATCACGGATGCTGCGACCGTCCGCATGCGCGGCGGTCGCAGCATCCGTCTCCCTGTCTTCACGGAAGACGAACGATCCCTGCTTGACGAAGGAGTCCGAATGACCGAGCTGACCCGTGACGTCGTCATCGTCGGCGCCGGCGCCGCCGGCACGACCGCTGCCAACGAACTGAAGAAGGCGGGCCTCTCGGTCGTCGTGCTCGAGGCGCGCGACCGCGTGGGCGGGCGCCTGTGGACCGACGTCGTCGACGGCGCGATGCTCGAGATCGGCGGGCAGTGGGTGTCGCCCGACCAGGACGCGCTCAAGGAGACCATCGCCGAGCTGGGGCTCGAGACGTACAGCCGCTACCGCGAGGGCGACTCGGTCTACATCGGCCAGGACGGCGAGCTCACCCGCTTCACGGGCGAGATCTTCCCCGTCGCGCCGGAGACCGAGAAGGAGATCGTGCGTCTCATCGAGGTGCTCGACGGCCTCGTCGCGCAGGTCGACCCCGACAAGCCGTGGGAGCACCCCGACGCCGAGGCCCTCGACCGCATCTCGTTCGAGGCGTGGCTCGAGGAGCAGACCGACGACCAGGAGGCGCGCGACAACATCGCCCTCTTCATCGCGGGTGCGATGCTCACCAAGCCCGCCTACGCGTTCTCGGCGCTGCAGGCCCTCCTCATGGCGGCCAGCGCCGGCAGCTTCTCGCACCTGGTCGACGCGGACTTCATCCTCGATGAGCGCGTCGTCGGCGGCCTGCAGCAGGTGCCCCTGCTCCTCGCTGAGCGCCTGGGCGACGACGTCATCCTGGACCAGCCCGTGACCGAGGTGCACTGGTCGGACGAGGGCGTGCGCGTCGTCACCGACAACGGGCTCGAGGTGCGCGCCCGGTTCGTCATCCTCGCCCACGCGCCGATCCTTTACCCCTGGATCGAGTTCGCCCCGCCGCTGCCGCGCCTCAAGCAGCAGATGCATCAGCACATCTCGATGGGCTTCGTCATCAAGGTGCACGCGGTCTACGACCGCCCGTTCTGGCGCGAGCAGGGCCTGTCGGGCACCGCTTTCAGCCCGTACGAGATCTCGCACGAGGCATACGACAACACCAACCACGACGACGAGCGCGGCACCCTGGTCGGCTTCGTGTCGGACCGCAACGCCGACGACCTGTTCCGCGTGCCGGCGGAGGAGCGCAAGGCGCGCATCCTCGAGTCGCTGTCGCACTACTACGGCCCCGAGGCCAAGACCCCGCTCGTGTACTTCGAGAGCGACTGGGGCGCGGAGGAGTGGACCCGCGGCGCGTACGCCGCGAGCTTCGACCTCGGCGGTCTCGCCCGCTACGGCGCGGACCTGCGCACCCCCGTCGGCCCGATCCACTTCGCGTGCAGCGACATGGCCGGCGCCGGCTACCAGCACGTCGACGGCGCGATCCGCATGGGCCGACTGGTCGCTGCGAACATCGTCGAGGCGGCTCGAGGATGACGTCCCGCATCGTCGTCGGGTACACCGCGACCGATGCCGGCGCCGACGCCGTCGCCCTCGGCGCGCGCCTCGCGGCGGCCATGGACGCCCCGCTCGACCTCGTACTGGTGCTCCCCGCTGAGGACCGCAGCGTCATCACCCCGCCCGACGCCGGCTACGACCGCTTCCTCGTGACGCAGGCCGAAGCCTGGCTCGCCGAGGCGGCCGCGAAGATTCCGGATGCTGTGGCCCACGCGTCGCACGTGCGGTTCGGCGACTCCTTCGCCGAGGGCCTGATCGCCGCCGCGCACGAGCTGGAGGCGTCGCACATCGTCGTCGGCGCCGCCAACGGCGGACTCCGTGGCCGCCATCGCCTGGGCACCGTCGCGAACGAGCTGCTGCACTCGTCGGACGTCCCCGCCGTGCTGGCTCCCGAGGGCTCGCGACGTCTGGCGCCGTCGACGGGCATCACGCGGATCACCGCCGCGATCGGCACGCGTCCCGGCGCCGACGTCCTGATGGAGGAGAGCGTCGCCCTCGCCGCCGCGACCGGGGCGGGGCTGCGGCTGCTCTCGCTCGCGGCGGTGGACATGCCGCCGAGCCTCGAGGCGATGGAGTTCGGCGCCCGCCACGCGGACGACGTGTTCGTGCACGTGCGGGCCGCCCTCCCGAAGGACATCGAGACCGACGCCGTCGTCGGCCTCGGCGACAGCGTGGAGGACGCGGTCTCGCACCTGACCTGGGAACCCGGCGAACTCGCGGTGGTCGGCTCGAGCCGGCTGGCCCGCCGCCGGCGTCTCTTCCTCGGCTCGACGGCGGCGAAGATGCTGCACGAGCTTCCCGTACCCATGGTCGTGGTGCCCCGCACGCGCGGCAAGAAAGGCGCACGCTGATGAGCGTTTCCGAGAGCCGCGGCACAGCGCCGCTGGCCCCGTCCTCCGGCGCTCATGCCGGTGAGCTGTCGAAGAAGGGCCTGAGCGCCGGCGCGGTCGGCGTCCTCGGCGCCGTCGTCATCGGCGTCTCGACCATCGCGCCGGCCTACACGCTCACGGCGTCCCTCGGCCCGACAGTGTCGGTTGTCGGCACGCAGGTGCCCGCGATCATCCTGGTCGGATTCATCCCGATGCTGCTGACCGCGTTCGGCTATCGCGAGCTCAACCGCGCGATGCCCGACTCCGGCACCTCGTTCACGTGGGGCGTGCGGGCCTTCGGCCCGTGGAGCGGCTGGATGACCGGCTGGGGGCTCGTCGCGGCCACCGTCATCGTGCTGTCGAACCTCGCCGGCATCGCCGTGGAGTTCCTGTTCCTCTTGATCTCGCAGCTGAGCAACAACCCCGAGATCGCGGAGCTCGCCTTCAACCCGTTCATCAACGTCGTGGTGTGCCTGCTGTTCATGCTGGGCGCGACGCTCATCTCGTACCGCGACATGCAGACCACGCAGAAGTTCCAGTACATCCTGGTGACGTTCCAGGTGGCCGTGCTCCTGCTGTTCGCCGTCGTGGCCATCGTCAAGGCGGTGTCGGGCGATGCTCCCGACCCGACGGCGTTCTCGTGGTCGTGGTTCAACCCGTTCGAGGTGCCGACCTTCAGCGCGTTCGCCGCGGGCCTGTCGCTGTCGATCTTCATCTTCTGGGGCTGGGACGTCGTCCTCACGATGAACGAGGAGACGAAGAACCCCGCCAAGACCCCCGGTCGCGCGGCCATGCTCACCGTCGTGATCGTCGTCTCGCTGTACCTCCTGCTCTCGATCGGCCTGATCATGTTCGCGGGTGTCGGCGACGGTCCGCTGGGGCTGGCGAACGAGGACATCTCGGCGAACGTCTTCTTCGCGCTGTCGGATCCGATCCTCGGCCCGCTCGCGTTCCTGGTGTCGCTCGCGGTGCTGTCGAGCTCGGCCGCGTCGCTGCAGTCGACAGCCGTAGGCCCTGCCCGCACGCTGCTCGCGATGGGGCACTACGGCGCCCTGCCGTCGAAGTTCGCCCGCGTGAGTCCGCGGTTCTTCACGCCCGGTTACGCCACCGTGGTGTCGGCGATCGTCGCGTCGGTGTTCTACGCCGTCATGCGCGTGATCAGCGAGAACGTCCTCACCGACACGATCCTGTCGCTCGGCATGATGATCTGCTTCTACTACGGCCTCACCGCGTTCGCGTGCGTCTGGTACTTCCGCAAGCAGTGGTTCGACTCGGCGCGGAGCTTCTTCTTCACGTTCCTGTTCCCGCTCGTCGGCGGCGCGATCCTCGCGGTGCTGTTCGTCACGACCCTCATCGACTCGATGGACCCGGCCTACGGCAGCGGTTCGAACATCGGCGGAGTGGGCCTCGTGTTCGTCCTCGGCGTCGGCATCATCGTGATCGGCATCGTGATCATGATCTGGCAGGCGATCAAGCGTCCGGCCTTCTTCCGCGGTGAGACCCTCGGCGTCGATGCGCCGCCGAGCGCCCGCCGCCGCTGACCCTCACCCACGTCCCCACAGAAAGAGATTCCATGAGCACTCAGACAGAGCAGGCGCAGCTCGA